>NZ_JBICYT010000005.1:204653-402834 GCF_043201215.1 Streptomyces sp. NPDC048331
CCGGGCCGCCCCCCCCCCCGCCCCACCCCCCCCCCCTCCCGCGGGGGGGGCCGGGGCGGGGGGGGGGGGCCCGGCCCGCCCCCCCCCCCCCGGCGGGGGGGGCCCCCCCCGGGGGGGGGGCCCCCACGGACGTGGTGTCACTCAGCGGTGCATCAGGCCTCGGTCGGAGCCGAGACGGACGGGAGCGACTGCTGCTCCGCCGCCGCGGTCTTCTTCGTCGCCCGCTTCGTCGCGGTCTTCTTGGTCGTGGCCGCCTTCTTGGCCACGGTCTTCTTGGCGGCCGCCGCCTTCTTGGCCGGGGCCTTCTTCGCCGCGGTCGCCTTCTTGGCCGGAGCCTTCTTGGCGGCCTTCTTGGCCGGTGCGGCCTCCTCGACCACCGGTGCGGCCTCCTCGGTGGGCGCCGGGGCGGCCGCCTCGACGACCGACGGGGCCTCGACGACCACCACGGCGGCCTCGGCCGCGCCGGCCGGGGAACCGGCGGGTGCGGTGGCCTTACGGGTGGCACGGCGACGCGGACGGGCCGGAGCGGCCTCCACGACGGGGGCCTCCTCGACCTCGGCCACCGCGACGACCTCGGGCTCGGGTTCGGGCTCGACGACGGGCTCCGGCTCCGGCACGACGACCGGCTCCGGCTCCGGGGCCACCTCGGCCGCGGGGGCCGGGGCACCCGCCGGGGCGGTGGCCTTACGGGTCGCACGGCGACGGGTACGGCCCTTCGGCGCGGCCTCCTCGACCGTCTCCACGACCGGAGCGACCTCGGCGGTCTCGGCCACCGGGGCGGCCTCGGCGGCGAACTCGGGAGCCGGCTCCAGCACCGTCTCGGCCGGCTCGGTCACCGGCTCGTCCACGACCACGGGGGCCGGGGCCTGGACCTGGACCGGAGCCGCCGCACCGCGCGGGGCGCCCGCCGGAGCGGTGGCCTTACGGGTGGCACGGCGCCGGTTACGGCGACCGCTGATGCCCGCGGCGGCCTCGGCCTCGGCCGGGCTGCTGTAGAGCTCCTCGTCCGCGACGAACTCCGGCTCGGGCAGGGCCCGCGGCGCGGCGGCCTCGGCGGCCACCTCGGCCTCGGACTCGAACGCCCCGCCGTCGACCGGCTCGACCGTCTCGACCTCGTGGTCGTGCTGGTCGAACTCGGTCCGGCCACCGCGGCGCTTGGAGCGCTTGCCGTTGCCACCGCCGCCGACCACGGTCGGGGACTCCATGTGGACGATGACACCGCGGCCGTTGCAGTGGACACAGGTCTCGGAGAAGGACTCCAGCAGACCCTGGCCCACCCGCTTGCGGGTCATCTGGACCAGGCCCAGCGAGGTGACCTCGGCCACCTGGTGCTTCGTACGGTCGCGGCCCAGGCACTCCAGCATGCGCCGCAGGACCAGGTCGCGGTTGGACTCCAGGACCATGTCGATGAAGTCGATGACGACGATGCCGCCCAGGTCGCGCAGCCGCAGCTGGCGCACGATCTCCTCGGCCGCCTCCAGGTTGTTCCTGGTGACGGTCTCCTCGAGGTTGCCGCCCTGACCGGTGAACTTGCCGGTGTTGACGTCGATGACGATCATCGCCTCGGTCTTGTCGATCACAAGCGAGCCGCCCGAGGGCAGCCACACCTTGCGGTCGAGCGCCTTGGCGAGCTGCTCGTCGATCCGGTACGTCGCGAAGACGTCGACCTCGGAGGTCCAGCGGGACAGCCGGTCGGCCAGGTCCGGGGCCACGTGGTTCACGTAGCCGTGGATGGTCTCCCAGGCGCCGTCACCGCTGACGATGACCTTCGAGAAGTCCTCGTTGAAGATGTCGCGCACGACGCGGACGGTCATGTCCGGCTCGCCGTACAGCAGGCTCGGCGAAGAGGTCGAGATCTGCTTCGACTTCTTCTGGATGTCCTCCCACTGGGCCTGCAGACGCTCGACGTCGCGACGCAGCTCGTCCTCGCTCGCGCCCTCGGCGGCGGTGCGCACGATGACGCCCGCGTCCTCGGGGACGATCTTCTTGAGGATCGTCTTCAGACGCGCGCGCTCGGTGTCGGGCAGCTTGCGGCTGATGCCGGTCATCGAGCCCTCGGGCACGTAGACCAGGTAGCGGCCCGGCAGCGAGACCTGGCTGGTCAGACGGGCGCCCTTGTGGCCGATCGGGTCCTTGGTGACCTGCACCAGGACCGACTGGCCGGACTTGAGGGCGGACTCGATGCGGCGCGGCCCATTGGCCATGCCGAGCGCCTCGAAGTTGACCTCACCGGCGTACAGGACGGCGTTGCGGCCCTTGCCGATGTCGATGAAGGCGGCCTCCATCGACGGCAGTACGTTCTGGACCTTGCCCAGGTAGACGTTGCCGACGTACGAGGTGGCTTCTTCCTTGTTGACGTAGTGCTCGACGAGCACGTTGTCCTCGAGGACGCCGATCTGGGTGCGCTCGCCGGCCTGGCGGACGACCATGACGCGCTCGACGGCCTCACGGCGGGCCAGGAACTCGGCCTCGGTGATGATCGGGACGCGGCGGCGGCCCTGCTCGCGGCCCTCGCGGCGGCGCTGCTTCTTCGCCTCCAGGCGGGTCGAGCCCTTGATGGACTGGACCTCGTCGGAGGACTCGGTCTTCTCACGCGCCGGGCGCGGCTCGCGGACCTTGACGACGGTACGCACACCGTCCTCGTCGCCCGCTTCGGTCGCCTCGGCGGCGCCCTCGCCACTGCGACGACGGCGACGACGGCGACGACGGCTGGAGCTGGAGCCGAGGGCCTCGTCGGACTCCTCGTCCTCTTCCTCCTCGGCGTCCCGCTCGGCGGCGTCCTGCTCGGCGGTCTCGGCCTCGTCCTCGGCGGACTCGTCGAGGTCGGCGGACTCACCGCGACGGCGCCGACGGCCACCGCGGCGGCGGCGGCGCGAGGGGCGCTCGCCCGACTCGTCGCCCTCTTCGAACTCGGCGGACTCCTCGTCGACCTCGGCGGCCTCGGCCTCCGGCTCCTCCTCCGCGAGCACCTCGGGCAGGGAGACCGGGGCGGACTCGGCGACCGGGGCGGACTCGGCGGCGCCACGTCCACGGCGACGGCGGCGGCCGGCGGGCTGCGCGACGGGGGCCGCGGCGACCTCGGTCTCCTCCTCCTCGACCTCTTCGACCTCTTCGGCGGCACGCGCCGCGGCGGCGGCCATGGCCGCCGTCTCGGGGGTCTGGAACATCGGCTCGGCGAAGACCGGGGCCTGGAAGACGGCGACGGCGGGGCGCGCGGCGCGGCGGGCGCGGGCCGGGGCGGCGGGCTCGGCGCTCTCGGCGACGGGCTGCGGCGCGGCGGCCGGAGCGGTGGAGCGGGTGGCGCGGCGGCGGCCGCCGCGCTTGGGCGAGTCCACGGCGTCGGCGACGGTCACGGCGCGGGCGGCCTTGGGGGCCTCCTCCACGACGGGCGCGGGCTCGGCGGCGGGGGCCTCGGCGACGGCGGCGGCCTCGGTGGCCGGGGCGGCCACGGCGCGGGTGGCACGACGGCGGGCACGCGGAGCCGGAGCGGCCGGAGCCTCCTCCTCGGCCACGGGCGCGGCCGGGGCCTCGGCGGCCGGAGCCTCGACCACGGGCGCGGCCTCGGTGGCCGGAGCGGCCACGGCACGGGTCGCACGACGGCGGGCACGCGGAGCCGGAGCGGCCGGAGCCTCCTCCTCGACCACGGGCGCGGCCGGAGCCTCGACGGCCGGAGCCTCGACCACGGGCGCGGCCTCGGTGGCCGGAGCGGCCACGGCACGGGTCGCACGACGGCGGGCACGCGGAGCCGGAGCGGCCGGAGCCTCCTCCTCGACCACGGGCGCGGCCGGAGCCTCGGCGGCCGGAGCCTCGGGGGCCGCGACGGCGCGGGTGGCGCGACGGCGGGTGCGCGGCGCGGGAGCGGCGGGCTCCTCGGCGACAGCGGCGGGGGCTGCGGCGACGGGCTCGGCGGCCGGGGTCTCGACCACGACGGCCTCGGCGGCCGGGGTCAGCGGGGCGGCCACGGCACGGGTCGCGCGGCGGCGGGGACGAGCGGGGGCGGCGGCCGGAGCGGCCTCTTCGGCGGGGGCGGCCGGGGCGGCCTCGGTCACCGGGGTCGTCTCGGCGGCGGCGCCACCGGGCGGGCCCGCGGGCCGGGAGGCGGCACGGCGGCGACGGCGCGGCGGCAGGTTGTCGCTGGGGCTGCCGTTGTCGGCGTTACCAGCGGAAGTGGTGTCGTTTTCGTTGTTGAGCATTGCGGGCGGTTCTCCCGTCACGCTCCCGGGCGCCGCGGCTGACTTCCGGTCCGGCGCGGCTCCGCGTAATGAGCGCGGAGCCGGCCTCCGGGGCGCGTTCGCCACACGGGAGCTGTAGTCCATGGCCGCCGGTTCCGTACGTGTTGTCCGTACGGCCTGGCGGAAGTCTTCAGGTCGGTGCGCGGCCCGACCCAGGTGGCTCCCGAGTACCAGGGCTGCGCGACGACGACGTTCCTTACGCGGCGGGACCTTCCGGCGCCTTCGCGTCGGCTGCTACGGCGGCCGTGGGTGGGGCGGCCGTGTCAGCCTCGCGGTCGGGCGCGAGCGGGTCGGTCACCGTGCCGGACTCCTCGTCGAAGAGCCCCTGCGCCAGCCTGGTCACCGCTGAGGGGACCGGCGGCGCCAGGTCGGCCACAGCTCGGAGACCGGACAGGACGTCGTCGGGTCGCACGGCAGGTGTCAGATGCCGAACAACCAGCCGCAGTATCGCACAAGCATTGTCCAGCGGCCTATCAGCCGGGGCGGGAAGCGCTTCCAGGCTCACGACCGCGCCACGCGTGTCGAAGGTCCGCATTCCGTTCTTGGTCCGACGCTGCACCTCCACGTTCTCGGCGGCGAGGAAGGCCGTCACGGCCCGCTCGGCCTCCGCGAGCTCCACGCCGTCCAGGCGCAGCTCCCACACGGAGGCGGTCAGCCGGTCCGCGAGGCCCGAGGTGCGGGCCTCGACGGCGTCGATGATGTCGAGTCCGGCCGGCATCGACTCGTCGAGCAGCTCGCGAAGCTTCTCGGGGTCGCGCGGCGCGGCGAGGCCGATCTCCAGGTACTCGGCCTCGCTGCCGGTGCCGGTCGGGGCGGCGTTCGCGTACGAGACGCGCGGGTGCGGGGTGAAACCGGCCGAGTACGCCATCGGCACCTCGGCGCGGCGCAGGGCGCGCTCGAAGGCGCGCTGGAAGTCACGGTGGCTGGTGAACCGGAGGCGGCCGCGCTTGGTGTAGCGCAGTCGGATGCGCTGCACCACCGGTGCGGGAGGCGGGCCTTCGGGCTGTCGCTTGCCCAGTGGTTCTTCTCCTTGTGCGGGGCTCCGCGGCTCGCGCGTCGCCCTGAGGTCTGTCGACCCGCCCCGGCTCACCCCTGCCGTCGGGGCAGGGAGATCTCGTCGGCGGGTGCCGCGTCGGCGGCTGTCGTACTACCCAGAGTACGCGCCCGTGACCTCGCCGGTTCCCGGGGAGGAGTACCGAACAGCGCTTGTCGTACGGCGGCCCGCGCCTCCTTGACCGCGGCGCGGCCGGTGCGCCAGACCTCGCGGACGGCGTGCCCGACGGGCGTCAGCACGTACCGGTACACCCGGGAGGCGGGCCACCCGAGGAGGATCCAGCCGACCCACTTGAACCCGCGCCACAGGGCGGCGACGATCCGCCCGGACACGTGCCAGGCCCGGCGCAGGACCCGCCCGAGCGGCGTGAGCACGTACCGGTACAGGGTGACGGCCAGCCACGCCAGGCCCAGCCCGAGGGGTCGCAGCAGGTACCGGTACGCGGCGACGGCCAGCCACGCGAGGCCGTGGCCGACGGGGGTGAGGACGTACCGGTACGCCGCTGCGGCGAGCCAGGCGATGCCGTGGCCGACGGGTGCGAGCACGTACCGCCACAGCGCGGTCCACGGCCACACGAACAGCGTCATGGCCAGGGCCCACAGGATCCAGGTGAGGCCCTTGGCGAGCGGCGCGAGCAGATAGCGCAGCCCGCCCCGGCCGACCCAGGCCAGCGCCGTCCCGAGCGGCCGCAGCAGGTAGGTCATCAGGATCCGCCCTGCCGGCGCGATCAGGTGGTCGTACGCGCCGCGGCACAGCCAGGCGAGCGCCTGGCCGACCGGGGTGAGCACGTAGCGCCAGAGCCCGACCCACGGCCAGACGAGGACCAGCTTGAGCAGGATGCCGAGCACCCAGCCCAGGCCGCGGAGCAGCGGTTCGAGGACATGGGCGTACAGCGGCCCGAGCACGTGCCGGTGGGCGGCGCGGCCGACGGCGACCAGCAGTTCCCAGACCACTCGTACGGGCAGTACGACGAGTACGGCGACGATCTTCACGGGGATCCTGATGAGGCCCACCAGGCACCCGTCGCCACCGTCGGCGGGCGGTCGTTTGTCCATGTCCATGCAGGGGAGGACACGGCGGAGGCCCCCACCCGTTGCGGGTGGGGGCCTCTCGTGACCCAAGGGTTACGTCGCCGGGCTACTTCACGACCGACAGCGGCAGCAGCTTCTTGCCGGTCGGGCCGATCTGGATCTCGGTCTGCATCTGAGGACACACGCCGCAGTCGAAGCACGGGGTCCAGCGGCAGTCGTCGACCTCGGTCTCGTCGAGGGCGTCCTGCCAGTCCTCCCAGAGCCAGTCCTTGTCGAGACCGGAGTCCAGGTGGTCCCAGGGCAGGACCTCCTCGTAGGTGCGCTCGCGGGTCGTGTACCAGGCCACGTCCACGCCGTAGGCGGGCAGGGTCTTCTCGGCCGCCTCCATCCAGCGGTCGTAGCTGAAGTGCTCGCGCCAGCCGTCGAAGCGGCCGCCCGACTCGTACACGGCGCGGATGACGTCGCCGATGCGGCGGTCACCGCGCGAGAGCAGGCCCTCGACGATGCCCGGCTTGCCGTCGTGATAGCGGAAGCCGATGGAGCGGCCGTACTTCTTGTCGCCGCGGATCTTGTCGCGGAGCTTGCCCAGGCGGGCGTCCGTCTCCTCGGCCGACAGCTGCGGCGCCCACTGGAACGGGGTGTGCGGCTTGGGGACGAACCCGCCGATGGACACCGTGCAGCGGATGTCGTTCTGGCCGGAGACCTCGCGGCCCTTGGCGATGACGTTGACCGCCATGTCGCCGATCTGGAGCACGTCCTCGTCGGTCTCGGTGGGCAGGCCGCACATGAAGTACAGCTTCACCTGGCGCCAGCCGTTGCCGTACGCGGTGGAGACGGTCCGGATCAGGTCCTCTTCCGAGACCATCTTGTTGATGACCTTGCGCATGCGCTCGGAGCCGCCCTCGGGGGCGAAGGTCAGGCCGGAGCGGCGACCGTTGCGGGTCAGCTCGTTGGCCAGGTCCACGTTGAACGCGTCCACCCGGGTCGACGGGAGGGACAGGCCCACCTTGTCGTCCGAGTAGCGGTCGGCGAGGCCCTTGGCGATGTCGGCGATCTCCGTGTGGTCCGCCGAGGAGAGGGAGAGGAGACCGACCTCTTCGAAGCCCGTGGCCTTGAGGCCCTTCTCCACCATCTCGCCGATGCCGGTGATGCTTCGCTCCCGCACGGGGCGCGTGATCATGCCGGCCTGGCAGAAACGGCAGCCGCGGGTGCAGCCGCGGAAGATCTCCACGGACATGCGCTCGTGGACGGTCTCGGCGAGCGGGACCAGGGGCTGCTTGGGGTAGGGCCACTCGTCGAGGTCCATGACGGTGTGCTTGGACACGCGCCACGGCACGCCGGAGCGGTTGGGCACGACACGACCGATGCGGCCGTCCGGCAGGTACTCGACGTCGTAGAAGCCCGGCACGTAGACGTTGCCGGTCTTGGCGAGACGCAGGAGGACCTCTTCGCGCCCGCCCGGCCGCCCCTCGGCCTTCCAGGTGCGGATGATCTCGGTCATGTCGAGGACGGCCTGTTCGCCGTCGCCGATGACCGCGCAGTCGATGAACTCCGCGATCGGCTCGGGGTTGAAGGCCGCGTGGCCGCCCGCGAGGACGATCGGGTGGTCGACCGTACGGTTGCGGGCCTCCAGCGGGATGCCGGCGAGGTCCAGCGCCGTGAGCATGTTGGTGTAGCCCAGCTCCGTGGAGAAGGACAGGCCGAACACGTCGAAGGCGGAGACCGGGCGGTGGCTGTCCACGGTGAACTGCGGCACCTTGTGCTCGCGCATCAGTTCTTCGAGGTCGGGCCACACGCTGTAGGTGCGCTCGGCGAGGACGCCCTCGCGTTCGTTGAGCACCTCGTAAAGGATCATGACGCCCTGGTTGGGCAGCCCGACTTCGTACGCGTCCGGGTACATGAGTGCCCAGCGGACGTCGCAGCTCTCCCACTCCTTGACCGTGGAGTTGAGTTCACCGCCGACGTACTGGATGGGCTTCTGCACATGCGGAAGCAGGGCCTCAAGCTGAGGGAAGACCGACTCGGTCATCACGCGACTTTCGTGAAGCGGGCAGGGGGCAGCTCTCAAGCGTACCCCCAGGCTCGGCCGCCCCCACCCACATGATCATTCCAATGCGGCCCGCAGCCCGGGGTCGGAGGCCTTGGCCCAGATGTCGGGAAGTTCCCGTTCGCGCCGCTCGGCCAGGGCCTCTTCACGGGCGTAGAGCACGCCCCAGGTGAAGGCGGACTCCCCCGCGCCGGTCGCCTGGACGGCGAGGCCGCGCAGGGCCTCGCGGGCCACCACGCTGTCCTGGTGGTCGCCGAGCAGGGACTGCACCGACTTCCCGGCCTTGGCCAGCGCCTTCGCCGGTCCGCCGAGGACGGGCTCGGCCGACTCGGCCGCGTACCGGAAGCGCTTGGCCGCCTTGCGGGCCTCGTGGAGGGCCAGGTCCCGCTCGTGGCCCTCGTCGAGGGAGAGCGCGCCGTCGACCCGGCCGGCGAGGCGCGCGTAGTCCCGGAGGATCGCCTTGCGCAGGACCGCCTCCGGGTGCCGGGCCGCGGCCTTCCGCAGCGGGGGCGACTCCAGCAGGGCGTCGAGGGAGTCGAGCAGGGCCACGTAGCGCGCGCTGTCGAGCACGGCCACCGCCCGGCGCCGCGACGCGGAGCGCCGGGCGGTGTTCCATACGCGCAACCGGCTGCGGACCGGTCCGATCAGCAGGGGGCGCGGCAGCTCGCCGAGGTGGTCCTGGATCCGCTCCAGCAGGACCTCCTGGTCGCGGTCGACGCCGAGTTCTCCGGCGAGTCGGCGCAGCTCCTCGCCGATCGGGTCGGTGGCCGCGCGGTCGAGCACCTTGCGGTAGGTCTTGAAGGCGCTGCGCAGCCGGCGGCTCGCGACCCGCATCTGGTGGACGGAGTCCGGCAGGCCGCGCCGTACCGCGGGGTCCTGGGCGACGAGCGCGTCGCGCTGTTCGCGCAGGTACGCCAGTACGTGCGCGCCCGCGGTGCCCTCGGGGCCGCCACCCTCGGGCCGGGCCGGGGGCTCGGCGGCGGTCTCGGCGAGGGCTCGGGCGAGCTTCGAGGGGGCGTCGGAGACCCGGAGCCCGGCCTTGCGGAAGGTCTTCTCCACGGCGTCGAGGAGTTCGGGGTCGACGCCGTCGGCCAGTTCCACCTCGACCTCGGTCCAGGCGGCGGTGGCCTCGCCGCGTTCGGCGACGACGGCGTCGGTGCTCAGTTCCGCGAGCAGGGCCCCGTCGGCGTCGAGCAGGTGGCTGACCTTGCGCGAGGAGAGGAGCCGGACCTGTGGTCGGAGTCCGGAGCCGCGGACGCGGGAGCGGACGAGGGCGGCGAGGGCGGGCGGGACCGTGTCGCTGAGCGCGGCCCCGATCTCGTCGCGTACGCCCGGGGAGACGGGGAGTTTGAGGTGCCAGCCCTCGTCCGCGCCGCCCGTTCTGCGCCTGAGGGTGAGTCCGTCGGCGGCGAGCCGCTGGTCAGGGGTGTCGTAGTAGACGGCGTCGAGGTCGACGGTGCCCTGGTCGGAGACGGCCGCGATGGCGGCCGTGCCCGTCAGGTCCGGGACCCCGCGCCGGGCAGATTTGGCCTTGGAGAACTCGAATTTCCGCTCGATTTCGCGCTTGGTGTCCGCCATAGACCGAACTTAGTCCTGAACGGATCACATCGGCAGGGTGAACGGTCGCATCAGGCTGACAATGGCCGTTGCACCTTGATCGACTGCAGTAGTCCGATCGCCACCCAGACCGCGAACATCGACGAGCCTCCGTACGAGACGAACGGCAGCGGGAGCCCGGCCACCGGCATGATCCCGAGGGTCATCCCGATGTTCTCGAAGGACTGGAAGGCGAACCAGGCGATGATCCCGGCGCACACGATCGTCCCGTACAGCTCGGTGGTCTCCCGGGCGATCATGCAGGCCCGCCACAGGATGACGCCGAGCAGCACCAGGATCAGCCCGGCCCCGACGAAGCCCAGCTCCTCCCCCGCCACCGTGAACACGAAATCGGTCTGCTGCTCGGGCACGAACTGGCCGGTGGTCTGCGAGCCGTGGAAGAGCC
The DNA here is from genome assembly GCF_043201215.1 of Streptomyces sp. NPDC048331. Taxonomy (NCBI): domain Bacteria; kingdom Bacillati; phylum Actinomycetota; class Actinomycetes; order Kitasatosporales; family Streptomycetaceae; genus Streptomyces; species Streptomyces sp. NPDC048331. The sequence goes on from NZ_JBICYT010000005.1 coordinate 215,020, forward strand.
CGGATCCGGTCAGCCCGCCGGAGCCGATCGCGATGCGGGCCTGGTTGGTGTTGTAGCCGACGCCCGCCGGGTCGAGCTCGGGGTTGGCGAAGGCCGCGAAACGGTTGATCTGGTACTCGTCGAGTACGCCGAGCTGCCATATCAGGACGGCGCCGCTCGCGCCCGCGCCCAGGAGGCCCACCACCCAGCGGTTGGAGGCTCCGGAGGCCAGCAGCACGCCGAGCACGATCACGATCATGACCATCACGGAGCCGAGGTCGGGCATCAGCATGACGATGCCCATCGGGGCCGCCGCCAGGCAGAGTGCCTTGACGACCGTGCGGTGGTCCGGGTGCGCGAGGTCACCCGCGTCCACCCGGGTGGCCAGCAGCATCGCCATCACCAGGATGATCGTGATCTTCACGAACTCGGACGGCTGGAGGGAGAATCCGCCGCCGATGACGATCCACGCGTGGGCGCCGTTGATGGTGGCGCCGAGCGGGGTGAGCACGGCGAGGATCAGCACCAGGGAGAGCCCGTAGAGGATCGGCACGGCGCCCCGCAGGGTGCGGTGGCCGAGCCAGATCGTGCCGATCATCAGCACGAGGCCGATGCCGGTGTTGAGGGCGTGCCGGGCCAGGAAGTAGTACGGGTCCCCCTGGTTCAGCGAGGTCCTGTTGCGGGTCGCCGACCACACCAGCAAGGAGCCGATGAGGGAGAGGGCGAGCGCGGAGAGGAGTATCGGCCAGTCGAGCCGGCGCACCACCGAGTCGCGGGCGGTGAGTTTGGCCATCGCCCCGCGCTCGGGCGCGTACCGGGAGACGGAGAACTTGTTGGCGGTCGGCATTTCTTTCCTCAGTCCTGGCGTGCCGCGGGCGGTGCGGGCGGACCGGCGAGCACGGCCGGCTCGAGGTCCTCCGGGGACGGCGGCACGTACGGCCGGATCTCCGGGGCGATGATGGATCCGTCGGGCGCGATGCGGGGCAGCTTCGTCTCGGGCTTGATCAGCAGGGCTTTCTTCGGGTCCTGCTTGCCGGACATGGTGAGGCCGTAGATGGCGTTGTAGACGTTGCGCACGGCGGGACCGGAGGCGCCGGAGCCGGTGCCGCCCTGGGAGATCGTCATCACGATCGTGTAGTCCTCGGTGTACGTGGCGAACCACGAGGTGGTCTGCTTGCCGTAGACCTCGGCGGTGCCGGTCTTGGCGTGCATGGGGATCTGCTTCTGGGGCCAACCGCCGAAGCGCCAGGCGGCGGTGCCCTGGGTGGCGACGCCCGCCAGTGCGCCCTCCATCTTGCGCCTGGTCTCCTCGGTCATCGGCAGCTTGCCATGGGCCTGCGGCTTGATCTCTTCGATCTTCTTGCCGTCGGCACTGATGATGGCTTTGCCGATCGTCGGGTTCCACATGGTGCCGCCGTTGGAGATGGCAGCGTAGATGGTGGCCATCTGGATGGGGGTCACCAGGGTGTCGCCCTGGCCGATGGAGTAGTTGACGGCGTCACCGGCGCGCATGAGGTTGCCTTCGAGGCAGTTCTCGTAGGAGAGCAGCTCGACGTAGGTGCCGCCCTTCTTACCGGTCTTGCACCACATGTCCTTGTTGGCCTCCCAGAACGCCTGCTTCCAGCGGCGGTCGGGGACGCGGCCCTTCTCCTCGCCGGGCAGGTCCACGTGGGTCGGGGCGCCGAGGCCGAACTGGTGGGCGGTCTTGTAGAAGATCTCGGCCGGGTGCTTCTTCGGCTTGAGCCCGCCGTCCTTGAGCCACTGCTGGTGGCCCAGGGCGTAGAAGACGGTGTCGCAGGAGACCTCCAGCGCCCGGCCGAGGGTGATCGAGCCGTGGCCCTGGGACTCGAAGTTCTTGAAGACCTGGCCGCCGATGGAGTACGAGCTCGGGCAGGGGTACTCGCCGTCGAACTTGTAGCCCGCGTTGACCGCGGCCGCGGTCGGGATGACCTTGAAGATGGAGCCGGGGGCCGCCTGGCCCTGGATCGCGCGGTTCATCAACGGGACGTTGGAGTCCTTGGCGGTGAGCTTGGCGTAGTCCTTGCCGGAGATGCCGCCGACCCAGACGTTCGGGTCGAAGGTCGGGTTGGAGGCCATGGCCACCACCCGGCCGGTCTTGGACTCCAGGACCACGATGGCGCCCGCGTCGGCCTTGTAGGGGACGCCGGTGTTGCGGTCGATCTGCTTGCGCGCCTCGATCATCGCCGCGTTCAGCTCGTACTCGGCGACGCCTTGGACGCGGGCGTCGAGGCTGGTCACGAGGTGGGCGCCGGGGATCGCGGGGTCGTTCCTGGCCTCGCCCATGACGCGGCCGAGGTTGTCGACCTCGTAGCGGGTCACGCCCGACTTGCCCCGCAGTTCCTTGTCGTACGTGCGCTCCAGGCCGAAGCGGCCGACCTGGTCCGAGCGCAGGAAGGGCGAGTTGGTGTCCTTCGCCTTGATGATCTCGTCGTCGGTGACCGGGGAGAGGTAGCCGAGCACCTGGCCGGTGTTGGATCCGCCGGGCGCCGGGTAGCGGCGTACGGCCGTGGGTTCGGCGGTGATGCCCGGGAATTCCTCGGGGCGTTCGCGGATCTGGAGCGCCTGCTGGGTGGTGGCCTCCAGCGTGACCGGGATCGGCTGGTAGGGGGAACCGTTCCAGCAGGGCTGTGGGGTCTGGGAGTCGCAGAGCCGGACCTTGTCCATGGTGTCCTGCGGCTTCATGTCCAGGACCGCGGCGAGCCGGGTCAGGACGCCCTTGCCCTTGTCCTTCATCTTCATCAGCTCGGTGCGGCTGGCCGAGACGACGAGACGGGTCTCGTTGTCGGCCATCGGAACGCCGCGGGCGTCGAGGATGGAGCCGCGCACGGCGGGCTGGACGACCTGCTGGACGTGGTTGCTCTTCGCCTCGTGGTAGTACTCGGCGCCGTTGCGGATCTGGAGGTACCACAGGCGCCCGCCGAGGGTGAGCAGCATCGAGAAGACGAGCACCTGGATCATGACGAGCCGGATCCGCACCCGGGAGGTACGGCCGGTCTCCGGAACATTGGTCATGACTGCTCCTCCCTCACAGCTTTTTGACGCTCTTCACACCCTTGACCGGCTTGACCCCCTTTATACGGACGGCTTTGTTGGCCCGCGAGCGCGCGGTCTTCAGTCGCAGACCGCCGCGCTGGCTGCCGATGCGCAGGCCCGTGCCGCCGGCCAGCCAGCCGGCGGAGACGTCGGCGGCCTTGTTGGTGGGGCCGCCACCGGCCTCGACGGCCATCGGGTCGTTCTCGGCGCGCCGGGCCAGGGCCATGATGAACGGCACGGTGAAGGGTGCGAGCAGCAGGTCGTAGAGGGTCGCGGTGAACAGCAGCCCGGTCAGACCCACGTGGCGGGCGGCGGTGTCGCCGACGAGGGCGCCCACACCGGCGTAGAGCAGGGTGGAGCCGATCGCGGCGGCGACGACGGTGAGCATCGGGCCCCAGGCGGACCGGAAGCGGCCGCCGTCGGGGCGGGTCAGGCCGGCGACGTAGCCGATGACGCAGAGCACGAGCGCGTACCGCCCGGCGGCGTGGTCGGCGGGCGGGGCCAGGTCGGCGAGGAGGCCGGCGGCGAAGCCGATGAGCGCGCCGCTGACGTGCCCGTACACCAGCGCCAGCGAGACGACGGTGAGGAGCAGCAGGTCGGGCACGGCGCCGGGGAGTTGGAGCCGGCCCAGGACGGTGACCTGGATGACGAGGGCGACCACGACGAGGGTGGCCGAGAGCAGGATCCTGTTGAAGCGCATGGAGGTCTGTCCCTACTCGTCGGCGGGCTTGCCGGCCACCGCGGACCCGGACGGGGTGACCGTGACGGTGACCGTCGGGGTGGGCTTGGGGGCCTCGGGCTTGGGCGGCAGGACCGCGTCGCGGGGGTCCTCGCGCGGCGGCATCACGACGACGCCGACGATGTCCAGGCGCGAGAAGCCGACGAACGGACGCACCCAGATGGTGCGGGTCAGGTCGCCGCGCGAGGGGTCGACCTTGACCACCTCGCCGATCGGCACACCGGGCACGAAGGGCTTGTTGCCGCGCGAGCCGAAGGTGACGAGCCGGTCGCCGGGGCTGACCTTGGCCTTGCCGTTGAGCATCTGGACGGACAGGGCACGGTCGCCCTGGCCGGTGGCGAAGCCCAGTTCGCCGGTCTTCTCCAGCCGGGTGCCGACGGTGAAGTCGGGGTCGTTGGCGAGGACGACGGTGGCGGTGTCGGGTCCGACGGTGCTGACCCGGCCGACGAGTCCGTCCCCGTTGAGGACGGTCATGTCGCGTTCGATGCCGTCCTTGCTGCCGGCGTCGATGGTGACGGTCCAGGAGAAGCCCTGGGCCGCTCCTATCGCGATGACCTCGGCGCCCTTGATGCCGTACTGGCCGGCGCCGGCCCGCTTGAGCATCTCGTCGAGCTCGTGGATGCGGCTGCGGGTCTGGTCCTCGCTGCCCAGCTTGGCCTTCAGCGCCGCGTTCTCGCGCTCCAGCGTGGCGATGCGGTTGTGGCGCTCCCCGGAGTCCCGTACCGCCCCTATGGCGTTGGCGACCGGATCGACCGCGGTCGCCACACCTTCCTCGACCGGGCCGAAGACCGCTGCGGCGGCCTGCCGGGCACCGTCGACCGGCGACTCCTCGCCTGCCCTGATGTCCACCGTGATCAATGCGAACGCGATGGCGATCAGAAGCACCAGGAGCAGCCGGCTTTCTCGTGTGTCCCTCACGTGCGGCGGCCGTGCCTTCCTCGTCGGATTTCTCTTTTGCCTGTATATCAACGATCCGCCGCACGGGCCCGGTAGCACCCGTACGGCGGATCCTTGTGTGTCCGCATGGCCCCTCCCGGCAGGGAGGGGCATCTGTCAGCGACGGGGCTGGGCGTCCAGGACCTGCTGGAGGGCCTCGAACTCCTCGACACACTTGCCGGAGCCGAGCGCGACGGAGTCGAGGGGATCCTCCGCGATGTGGATCGGCATGCCGGTCTCCCGGCGCAGCCGCTCGTCGAGGCCGCGCAGCAGGGCGCCGCCACCGGTCAGGACGATGCCGCGGTCCATGATGTCGCCGGAGAGCTCCGGCGGGCACTTGTCGAGCGTGGTCTTGACCGCGTCGACGATGGCGTTGACCGGCTCCTCGATGGCCTTGCGCACCTCGGCGGCCGAGATGACGACCGTCTTGGGCAGGCCGGAGACCAGGTCGCGACCGCGGATCTCGGTGTGCTCGTCCTTGTCGAGGTCGTAGGCCGACCCGATGGTGATCTTGATCTGCTCGGCCGTGCGCTCACCGAGGAGGAGCGAGTACTCCTTCTTGATGTGCTGGATGATCGCGTTGTCGAGCTCGTCGCCGGCCACCCGGATGGACTGTGCCGTGACGATTCCGCCGAGGGAGATGACGGCGACCTCGGTGGTGCCGCCGCCGATGTCCACGACCATGTTGCCGGTGGCCTCGTGGACGGGCAGGCCCGAGCCGATGGCGGCGGCCATGGGCTCTTCGATGATGTGCACCTGGCGGGCGCCGGCCTGCGTGGACGCCTCGATGACGGCGCGTCGCTCCACTCCGGTGATGCCGGAGGGAACGCAGACCACCACGCGCGGGCGGGCCAGGTAGCGGCGCTTGTGAATCTTGAGGATGAAGTACCGGAGCATGCGCTCGGTGATCTCGAAGTCGGCGATCACGCCGTCCTTGAGGGGCCGTACGGCGACGATGTTGCCGGGCGTACGCCCGATCATCTTCTTCGCCTCCGAGCCGACCGCCAGGATGCCGCCGGTGTTCGTGTTGATGGCGACCACGGACGGCTCGTTCAGGACGATCCCCCGGCCCCTCACGTACACCAGCGTGTTGGCGGTCCCGAGGTCGATCGCCATGTCACGGCCGATGAACGACATTTTGTTCCCCTTGTTCCCCATGAGGAGCGTCTGGCCTTCCAGTTGATAGCGGCTGCTGTCAGGTCGGCGAGGTGGGTGTGTGGGTGGAGGCCCCATCGTAGTGCCGCAAGTACGAAGACCGCGCGACGGGACTCCGGCAATCCCGCCGGAATGGATACCCGCCCCCTCAGTGGTGACGACGTGTCCTGCCCAGGCGTTCCCGCTTCGGCCCGGAAATACCGGGGGGCGACCGAAATTACTTCGGTCGCCCCAGGTCATGAGCGCTATTCGGCTGATGTTCCGTCAGGAAAGAGTGCTCAGAGCGCCGGGAAGAACAGCTTCAGCTCACGTTCGGCGGACTCCTCCGAGTCCGAGGCGTGGATCAGGTTCTCACGCGTGATCGTGCCGAAGTCACCCCGGATGGAGCCCGGCGCCGCGGCGATCGGGTCGGTGGGTCCGGCCAGCTGGCGGACACCCTCGATCACGCGCTCCCCTTCGACCACCAGGGCGACGACGGGACCGCTCGCCATGAAGACCATCAGGGGCTCGTAGAAGGGCCTGCCCTTGTGCTCGCCGTAGTGCGCCTCCAGGGTCTCCTGGTCCAGCGTACGCAGCTCCAGTGCGGGGATGGTCCAGCCGGCCTTCCGCTCGATGCGGCCGATGATCTCGCCGATCAGACCACGACGGACGGCGTCGGGCTTGAGCAGGACGAGGGTGCGCTGGGTCATGTTGCGGCTCCTTGCGGCAAACGGGTGCGGTAGGGCGAATCTACAGGGCCGATCCGGGGACCCGTCACGCAGCGTCAGGCGCCGCGGGCGCGCCCTGCGTCTCCTGAGCGGCCGCCCAGCGCGCCTTGATCGTGTCGATCTTGCGGCCGTAGTGCACGGAGCACCACCACAGCCCGGCGAACACCGCGCCGAGGAAGAACATCGTCGGCACGACGAACCCGCTCAGGACCAGCCCGATCTGCAGGGCCCAGCCCAGCTGGACCGCCCCGGGACGCGAGAGCATCCCGCACAGCAGGACCGACAGCAGCATGGCGACCCCGCACACCGTCCAGACCGTGGCCTGGGTCAGATCGGGGTCCTTCATCGCCACCAGCCCCGCGAAGCCGATCACGAAGAACTCGCCGATCAGCGTGCTCGCACACAGCGTGCGCATCCCTCAGCCCCTCTTCAACAGCAGGCGGGCCTCGCCCACCGTGATCACGGAACCGGTCACCAGGACGCCGGCCCCTCCGTATTCGGCCTCTTCCTCCGCCAGGGTGATCGCCGCCTCCAGGGCGTCGTCCAGCCGCGGCTCCACCTGCACCCGGTCCACGCCGAAGACCTCGACCGCGACGGCCGCCAGTTCGTCCGCGCCCATCGCCCGGTGGCTGGAGTTCTCCGTCACCACCACCTCCGCGAAGATCGGCTCGAAGGCCTCCAGCACCCCGCGGACGTCCTTGCCCTCGCTCGCGGCCACGACCCCGATCAACCGACTGAAGCCGAACGACTCGGTGACCGCCTCCGCGGTGGCCGCCGCGCCCGCCGGGTTGTGGGCCGCGTCCAGGACCACGGTCGGGCTGCGCCGCACGACCTCCATACGGCCCGGCGAGGACACCGAGGCGAAGGCCTTGCGCACGGTGTCCAGGTCCAGGACCCGGGCGTGCTCGCCGCCGACGCCGAAGAAGGCCTCCACGGCGGCCAGGGCGACCGCCGCGTTGTGCGCCATGTGCGCGCCGTACATCGGCAGGAAGATGCCGTCGTACTCGCCGCCCACGCCGCGCAGCGTCAGCTGCTGGCCGCCGACCGCGACCTCGCGGGAGACGACGCCGAACTCCATGCCCTCGCGGGCCACCGTGGCGTCGACCTCGACGGCCTTCTTCAGCAGCACCTGCGCCGCGTCCACCGGCTGCTGGGCCAGGATCACGGTCGCGTCCTGCTTGACGATGCCGCCCTTCTCCACGGCGATCTCACCGGGCGTGGAGCCGAGGCGGTCGGTGTGGTCCAGGCTGATCGGGGTGATCACCGCGACGGACGCGTCGATCACGTTGGTCGCGTCCCAGCTGCCGCCCATGCCGACCTCGACCACGGCCACGTCCACCGGGGCGTCCGCGAAGGCCGCGTAGGCCATTCCGGTGAGCACCTCGAAGAAGGACAGCCGGTACTCCTCGGCGGCGTCGACCATCTCCACGTACGGCTTGATGTCGTGGTACGTCTCGACGAAGCGCTCGGCGGTGATGGGCGCCCCGTCGAGGCTGATCCGCTCGGTGATCGACTGCACGTGCGGGCTGGTGTAGCGCCCGGTGCGCAGCTCGAAGGCGTTCAGCAGGGACTCGATCATGCGGGCCGTGCTCGTCTTGCCGTTGGTGCCGGTGACGTGGATGGACGGGTACGCGCGCTGCGGCTCGCCCAGCACGTCCATCAGCGCCGCGATCCGCGACACCGAGGGCTCCAGCTTGGTCTCGCCCCAGCGGGTGGCGAGCTCCTGCTCCACCTCCAGCAGCGCCTTGGCGACCTCCGGGTCGACGGGCGGGGCGGGTACCGGGTCGCCCTGGGGCGGCCCGGCGTGGGCGCGCAGGGTGCGGCTACCGGCCTCGATCACCGCCAGGTCGGGGTCGCGGTCGGACTCTTCCGCCACGATCTGGTCGAACTCGTCGAAGGTGGCGGCGAGGTCGTCGTTGTCGTCGCGGTCGTGGCTCTCGGGCTGCTGGTCACTCACAGGGCCAGTCTACGGACGGGGACCCGCAGGACTTTCGGCCCGGCCGTTTCGGGACCTACGGCACCCGGAGCGACCTGATCGTTATGCAAGCCTGCGGCAGGAGATAGGGGAATAAATGCCGCAGGCCAGCAGCAACAAGACAGCATCCAGCCGCGACATAGGGATGGACCTGGGCACCGCCAACACCCTCGTCTACGCACGGGGGCACGGAATCGTCCTCGATGAGCCGTCCGTGGTCGCCGTGAAGGCGGGCACCACCACCGCCCTGGCCGTCGGCACCGACGCCAAGGAGACCATCGGCCGCACCCCCGGCTCCATCACCGCCATCCGCCCGCTACGGGGCGGGGTGATCTGCGACTACGAGGCCGCGGAGGAGATGATCCGGCACTTCGTCCGCAAGGCCGTCCCGGGCCGGCGGCCCCGCACCCGGATGGTGATCTGCGTACCCTCCGGAGTCACCCCCGTCGAGCGGCGGGCCATCGTCCAGGCGGCGACGCGGGCCGGGGCCAGGGCCGTGCACCTCATCGAGGAGCCGATGGCCGCGGCGATCGGCGCCGGCCTGCCCGTGGCCGAGCCGCGCGGCTCGATGGTGGTGGACATCGGCGGCGGCACCTCCGAGGTCGCCGTCATCTCCCTGGGCGGCATCGTCACGTCCCGGTCGCTGCGCGTCGGCGGGGACCGGCTCGACGCGGCCGTCATGGACCACGTACGAAAGGAGCACGGACTGCTCATCGGGGAACGCACCGCCGAGGACGTCAAGCTGGGCGTCGGCTCGGCCTGGCCGGTCCCGGACCGGCCGGAGTTGGAGACGCGCACCTTCACCGTGCGCGGCCGGGAGCGGGTCGGCGGGATGCCCAGGACCCTCACGCTGACCGCGCGGGACGTCCGGGCCGCACTCGACGAGCCGGTCGAGGCGATCATCGCCGCCGTGCGCACCACCCTGGAGGAGTGCCCGCCGGAGCTGTCCGGCGACGTGATGGAGCACGGCATCGTATTGACCGGCGGCGGCGCGCTGCTGCCCGGCCTGGACCTGCGGATGGCCTCCGCCACGGGCATCCCGGTCTTCGTCGCGGACGACCCGCTGTCCTGCGTGGCGCTGGGCTCCGGCCGGTGCGTGGAGGACATGGACACCCTGGACAGCCTCGACGGCCTGGACACCCTGGGCCGTCCGTCGGCCCCGGCGAAGGCCTGAGGAGGGCCCCGGCGCACGCCTGAGGAGGGCTCAGCCGCGCGGGAGGGTGGCGACGACCTCGTACGCGTCCCGCGTGCGCGTCGCCGTCAGGGTCCCGCCCAGGCTGCGTACGCGCTCGGACATGCTCGCCGTACCCGAACCGGCGGAGACGGGGGCCCGGCCCGGGGTCCGGGCCGGCAGCCCGTTGCTGACCGCTATCCGCAGCCGCGGGCCGTCCGCCGTGATCGACACGTCGATGGTCTGCCCGTGCGCGTGCTTGGCGGCATTGGTGAGGCACTCCTGGACCACCCGGTAGACCGCCGCCTGCCGCAGCGGGGAGAGCTCGTGCACGTCCTCGTCCATGGTGAGCCGGACGGGCGAGCCGGCCCGCCCGCTCTCCTCGGCGAGGACGGGCAGCCCGTCCACGCCCGGGGTCGAGGCCCGCTCCCCGCGCTGCACGATGATCTCGTTGAGCACCAGATGGGCCCGGCGCGCGGTGTCGGCCAGTTCTTCGAAGTCCGGCCCGTACGCCGTCTCGCGCGCCCGCATCGACAGCACCTCGGAGCGGACCGTGAGCAGGGTCAGCTCACGCCCGACGAAGTCGTGGACGTCGCGGGCCACGGAGGTGCGCTCCTGCTGGACGGCATGGAGCACGGCCGACTCGGCCCGCCGGGCGGCAAGCTCCCCCACCAGGTCGTGCCGGTAGGCGGCGATGCCCACCGCGGAGGCGAGCACCCCGATGGGCACGACCAGGCTGAGGAACCCGCTGAGGGTCTGCCCCGCGGGCTCGGGCCAGCCGGGCAGGACGAACATGCCCAGCGCGAAGGCGACGTAGGCGAGCGTGGCGAGGATCCCGGCCCGGCGCCCGCGGTAACGGCCGACCGAGTAGAGGGCGAACTGGATCAGAGTGAGCTCGTGCAGCCATCCGATGAAGAGCAACGCGGCCAGGTACGAGAGCCAGGGCTGTCGGCGGCGCACCAGCAGGGTGGCGCAGCCCAGGGCGAGGACGACGGCGGCGGCGGGCCCGGTCAGGGAGTTGTCGGCGGCCGCGAGGCCCGGGAGGTCGAGGGCCATCAGGCCCAGGCAGCCGAGCGCGGTGAGCACGTCCACGGCACGCGGCGAACCGGCCCAGCCCTCGGTGAGCCGGCGACCGGAGGCCACCAGCCGGTCGAAGGCCGGGACCACGGGCTTGACGCGCATGCCCTCCATCATCCGTGGTCGGCGCTCCGGTTCGGATCGCCCCGGAATCGAAATCGGAGTGATTTAGGGCACTTCGGACAGTGGTCCGCTGTGACGCCCACCCCCGCACGGGGAAGGGATACGGCGAAGGCCCCCGCATCGACCGACGGTGCGGGGGCCTTCACCTGTGCGTACGTATCGGGTCCGACCGGACCTAGGCGGCCGGCAGGCCGTCCAGCTGCGCCTGAAGCCGGGTGATGTCCGCCTCGGCCTTGGCGAGCCGACCCTTGATCTTGTCCACGACGTTGTCCGGGGCCTTGGCGATGAACGCCTCGTTCCCGAGCTTCGCCTCGGCCTGCTGCTTCTCCTTCTCCGCGGCGCCCAGGTCCTTCGTCAGGCGCTTGCGCTCGGCAGCCACGTCGATGGTGCCCGACAGGTCGAGCGCGACGGTGCCGCCGGCGACCGGGAGGGTCGCGGTGGCGCTGAAGGAGTCACCCTCCGGCTGGAGGCGCAGCAACTGCCGGATGGCCGCCTCGTGCGCGCCCAGCGCGGTGGCGCCGAGGTCCAGACGGGCCGGCACCTTCTGGCCGTCCTGCAGGCCCTGCTCCTTGCGGAACCGGCGGACCTCGGTGATCACCGACTGGACGGAGGCGATCTCCGCCTCGGCGGCCTCGTCGCGGAAGCCGCTGTCCTTCGGCCAGTCGGCGATGACGAGGGACTCGCCGCCGGTCAGCGTGGTCCACAGGGTCTCGGTGACGAAGGGGACGATCGGGTGCAGCAGCCGCAGCATGACGTCGACGACCTCGCCGAGGACGCGGCCGGAGACCTGGGCCTGCTCGCCGCCCGCGAAGAAGGTCGTCTTCGACAGCTCGACGTACCAGTCGAAGACCTCGTCCCACGCGAAGTGGTAGAGCGCCTCGCTGAGCTTCGAGAACTGGTAGTCCTCGTAGTACGCGTCGACCTGCGCGACCGTCTTGTTCAGCCGGGACAGGATCCAGCGGTCGGTGGCCGACAGTCGCTCGACCGGCGGCAGCTCGCCCTCGATCGTGGCGCCGTTCATGAGGGCGAAGCGGGTGGCGTTCCAGATCTTGTTGGCGAACTTGCTGGACGCCTGGACCCAGTCCTCGCCGATCGGGACGTCCGCGCCCGGGTTGGCGCCCTTGGCCAGGGTGAAACGGACGGCGTCGGAGCCGTACTTGTCCATCCAGTCCAGCGGGTCGACCGCGTTCGGGTTCGACTTCGACATCTTCTTGCCGAACTCGTCGCGGACCAGACCGGTCAGCGCGATGGTGTGGAACGGGGCCACGCCGTCCATGGCGTACAGGCCGAACATCATCATCCGGGCGACCCAGAAGAAGATGATGTCGTGCCCGGTGAGCAGGACGTCGGTGGCGTAGAACTTCTCCAGGTCCGGGGTCCGCTCCGGCCAGCCGAGGGTGGAGAAGGGCCAGAGCCCGGAGGAGAACCAGGTGTCCAGGACGTCGGCGTCCTGGGTCCAGCCCTCGCCGGTGGGCGGCTGCTCGTCGGGTCCGACGCAGACGACCTGACCCTCGGGGCCGTACCAGATCGGGATGCGGTGGCCCCACCACAGCTGGCGCGAGATGCACCAGTCGTGCATGTTGTCGACCCAGTCGAAGTAGCGCTTCGACATGTCCTCAGGGTGGATCTTGACGCGGCCGTCGCGGACGGCGTCACCGGCGGCCTGCGCCAGCGGGCCGACCTTGACCCACCACTGCATCGACAGGCGCGGCTCGACCGTGGTCTTGCAGCGCGAGCAGTGCCCGACGGAGTGCATGTACGGGCGCTTCTCGGCGACGATGCGGCCCTGCTCGCGCAGTGCGCCGACGATCGCCGAACGGGCCTCGAAGCGGTCCAGGCCGAGGAAGGGGCCGTGGACGGTGATCACACCGTGCTCGTCCATGACCGTCAGCGACTGCAGGTCGTGGCGCTGGCCGATGGCGAAGTCGTTCGGGTCGTGCGCCGGGGTCACCTTGACGGCGCCGGTGCCGAACTCCGGGTCGACGTGTGTGTCCGCGACGACCGGGATGGTGCGGTCGGTCAGCGGCAGCTTGATCTGCTTGCCGATGAGGTGGGCGTAGCGCTCGTCGTCGGGGTGGACGGCGACCGCGGTGTCACCGAGCATCGTCTCGGCGCGGGTGGTGGCGACGACGAGGCTGTCCTCGCCCTCGCCGTAGCGGATGGAGACGAGCTCACCGGCGTCGTCCTGGTACTCCACCTCGATGTCGGAGATGGCCGTCAGACAGCGCGGGCACCAGTTGATGATGCGCTCGGCGCGATAGATGAGTTCGTCGTCGTAGAGCCGCTTGAAGATCGTCTGGACGGCCTTGGACAGGCCCTCGTCCATGGTGAAGCGCTCACGCGACCAGTCGACGCCGTCGCCGAGGCGGCGCATCTGGCCGAGGATCTTGCCGCCGTACTCTTCCTTCCACTTCCAGACCCGGTCGGTGAACTCCTCGCGGCCCAGGTCGTGGCGGGACTTGCCCTCCTCGGCGAGCTGCTGCTCGACCTTGTTCTGGGTGGCGATACCGGCGTGGTCCATGCCGGGCAGCCACAGCGACTCGTAGCCCTGCATCCGCTTGCGGCGGGTCAGGGCGTCCATGAGCGTGTGCTGGAAGGCGTGGCCCAGGTGGAGGGAGCCGGTGACGTTCGGGGGCGGGATGACGATCGTGTACGCAGGCTTCTCGCTCTTGGCGTCCGCCTCGAAGTAACCGCGCTCTACCCAGCGCTCGTAGAGCTTCCCTTCTACCTCGGCCGGCGCGTACGTGGTCGGCAGTTCGGAGTTGGGGCTGCTGGGTGTCTGCGTGTTCTCGGTCACGGGGCACAGTTTAGAGCGGTAACAGTCCAGTCATGAAACCGGTAATCCAAGGGCCCGGCGCCCTGCCCGCTGCCGGCTTCCGTCAGGATGTGTGAAACGGATAAGCAACCTCATTGGGGGACGCGGGATGAGCTACAACCAGCCAGGGCCCTACGGACAGCAGCCCCAGCAGCCGGGACCGTACGGGCAGCAGCCCCCGCCGCCGGGACCGTACGGCCAGCCCGCCCCCCAGCCCAACCCGTACGGGCAGCCCGCCGGCCCCCAGCCGGGCTACGGCTACCCGCAGCAGCCGGGCGTCCCTCCGCAGGGCTACCCCCAGCAGCCGCCGGCCCCGGCCTACGGCTACCCGCAGCAGCAGGCCCCGTACGGCGGGCAGCCCCCGAAGAAGTCCAAGGCGGGCGTGATCATCGGCGTGATCGTCGCGGTGGCGGTCATCGCGGGCGGCGGCTGGTACCTCGTGGGCGGCGGCGCGGGCGGCGACATCTCCGCGGACACCAAGGGCTACAAACTCGCCTTCCCGGCGAAGGTCGACGCCTACGCACAGCCGGAGGGCGCGAAGCCGTCGCCCGAAACCCCGTTGGAGGGGGAGGCCAAGGCGAAGGCCGATGCCATCGGCGTGAAGAACGCGCACAACGCGGTCGCTTCGTACTCGACCACGCCGGACGGCAAGGGCGGCAAGTCACTCAGTGCCAACGGCCTGTGGGGCGAGATCGCCGACCCGGAGAAGGCCATCGACACGTACTACGCCGGCATCGGCCAGAACAAGGACGCCGAGAAGACCGGCTTCAAGTACGAACTGGTCGGCACCCCGAAGGCGTTCACACCGGACGGCTTCAAGGGCGCCGTGATGAAGTGCGCCGAGATCAAGATGACCGTGATCAAGGAGGTCAAGCCCGGGATGCCCAAGGAGGCGAAGATCCCCAGCTGCGTCTGGGGCGACTACTCCACGGTGACCGGAATCAACATGGTCGACCAGCTCGCCGCCGTCACCGGCGGCAGCAGCGGCACCCTCGAGCAGGTGTCCGAGGTGGCGGCGAAGTTCTACAACACCTCGCGCGCCAAGGTCTGATCGACCGACAGAAACCCTCGGCTACCTGGGAATCGGCGATTACAGACCCCAATTGATCTTGTGATCTAATGCCGATCGACCGTTGTTGATCAGCAATTCAATCGGGGATTCCTGTGGCATCTGCACGAACCAAGCGACTCGTCGCATCGCTCCTCCTCACGGCGACGGCCGCCATCACCCCGGTGGCCCTCGCCGCGCCCGCCTCGGCGTCGCAGGGCAGCGACTGCTACGCGATGGCGAAGGCGCTCGGCTACCGGGTCGGACCCAAGGTCGCCGGCGCCTGCGGCTTCCCGGCCGAACCGTCCAGCTTCTCCAAGCCGTGGGTCACGCCCCACCCTTCGTGCATGAAGCACCTCGAGAACGCCGGCATCAGCAACTGGAACCACCGGTTCATGATGTGCAGCAAGGCGTAACTCCTTCGCCGTGACCGTGCTGCACAGAAGGGGCGCCCCCCCCAGGGGGCGCCCCTTCCGCGTACCGGTCTACTGCCCTGCGGCTACGCCGACTTCTCGTGCGGGCCCTGGTCCTTCGGGACGATCCGCGGGACCAGCGTCGGGTTGACGTTGGAGCGGACCACGTCCGCGGTGATGACCACGCGGGCCACGTCCTTGCGGGACGGGACCTCGTACATCACCGACATCAGGACCTCTTCCATGATGGCGCGCAGGCCGCGCGCGCCCGTCTGGCGGAGGATCGCCTGGTCCGCGATGGCCTCCAGCGCCTCGCGCTCGAAGTCCAGCTCCACGCCGTCGAGTTCGAACAGCCGCTGATACTGCTTCACCAGCGCGTTGCGCGGCTCGATCAGGATCTGGAGCAGGGCCTCGCGGTCCAGGTTGTGCACGGAGGTCAGCACGGGGAGGCGGCCGATGAACTCGGGGATCATCCCGAACTTCACCAGGTCCTCCGGCATGACCTCCTGGAACTGGTCGCTGGCCTCGATCTCGCGCTTCGAGCGGATCGTCGCCCCGAAGCCGATGCCCTTGGCGCCCGCACGCGACTCGATGATCTTCTCCAGGCCGGCGAAGGCTCCGCCCACGATGAAGAGCACGTTCGTCGTGTCGATCTGGATGAACTCCTGGTGCGGGTGCTTGCGCCCGCCCTGCGGCGGCACCGAGGCCGTCGTGCCTTCCAGGATCTTCAGGAGGGCCTGCTGCACGCCCTCGCCGCTCACGTCGCGCGTGATCGACGGGTTCTCGCTCTTGCGGGCCACCTTGTCGATCTCGTCGATGTAGATGATCCCGGTCTCGGCCTTCTTGACGTCGTAGTCGGCGGCCTGGATCAGCTTCAGCAGGATGTTCTCGACGTCCTCGCCGACGTACCCGGCCTCCGTCAGCGCCGTCGCGTCGGCGATGGCGAAGGGGACGTTCAGCATGCGGGCGAGGGTCTGCGCCAGCAGCGTCTTGCCCGAGCCCGTGGGGCCCAGCAGCAGGATGTTGGACTTGGCGAGCTCGATCGCGTCGTCCCGGCCCTGCGCGCCGCCGTTCTCGCCGGCCTGTACCCGCTTGTAGTGGTTGTAGACCGCTACCGAGAGCGCCTTCTTCGCCGGCTCCTGGCCGACGACGTAGCTCTCCAGGAACTCGTAGATCTCACGGGGCTTGGGAAGTTCCTCCCACCGGACCTCGGAGGTCTCCGCGAGTTCCTCTTCGATGATCTCGTTGCAGAGGTCGATGCACTCGTCGCAGATGTACACACCGGGTCCTGCGATGAGCTTCTTCACCTGCTTCTGGCTCTTTCCGCAGAACGAGCACTTGAGCAGATCGCCGCCGTCACCGATGCGTGCCACGAGGTGCTTCCCCTTCGCCTGGGAGACGCCTGGTTCAGCGCTCCTGGTGCCTCATATCCGACGGTACCTTGCCGGGGGCCCCGTGCGGGGCCCCCTTGACGTGGTTCACATCGCCCAATCCGGGGACGTGCTCACGCCAACTGGTGGCAAGGATCAGGCCTTGCTGCTCTTACGGGTGGAGATGATCTGGTCGATCAGCCCGTACGCGAGCGCGTCCTCGGCCGTGAGGATCTTGTCGCGCTCGATGTCGTCGCGGATCTTCTCGATCGGCGTCGTCGAGTGCTTGGCCAGCATGGTCTCCAGCTGGTCACGCATGCGCAGGATCTCGTTGGCCGCGATCTCCAGGTCGGAGAGCTGCTCGCGGCCGGTGCCACCGGAGGGCTGGTGGATCAGCACGCGGGCGTTCGGCAGGGCCATGCGCTTGCCGGGGGTACCGGCGGCCAGCAGGACGGCGGCGGCGGAGGCCGCCTGGCCCATGCAGACCGTCTGGATGTCCGGCTTCACGAACTGCATCGTGTCGTAGATCGCCGTCAGCGCGGTGAAGGAGCCACCGGGGCTGTTGATGTAGATGGAGATGTCGCGGTCCGGGTCCATCGACTCCAGGCACAGCAGCTGCGCCATGACGTCGTTGGCGGACGCGTCGTCGATCTGCACGCCGAGGAAGATCACGCGCTCCTCGAAGAGCTTCGCGTACGGGTCGTACTCGCGCACGCCCTGCGAGGTGCGCTCGACGAAGCGCGGGATGACATAGCGATTGTCCACCTGCGGGCCGGTGTAGAGGCCGCTCGCGGAGAAGTTGTTCTGCATCTGGGTGTTCACCATCCTGGTGGCGTTCTGCGGGCTGTCGGCTGCTGCGTACTGACGGTGGGACCCTGGATCAGGCCCCGGTGCCGCCGCCGCCCGGCGCGCTGGACGCGGCCGAGATGATCTCGTCGATGAGGCCGTAGTCCTTGGCCTCCTCGGCGGTGAACCAGCGGTCACGGTCACCGTCGCGGATGATCGCCTCGACGGTCTGGCCCGAGTGGAACGCCGTGATCTCGGCCATCCGCTGCTTGGTGCGCAGCAGGTACTGGGCCTGGATCTTGATGTCCGACGCGGTGCCACCGATGCCGGCGGAGCCCTGGTGCATCAGGATGTCGGTGTTCGGCAGGGCGAAGCGCTTGCCCTTGGCGCCACCGGTGAGCAGGAACTGCCCCATGGAGGCGGCCATGCCCATACCGATGGTGACGACGTCGTTCGGGATGAACTGCATGGTGTCGTAGACGGCCATACCGGCCGTCACGGAGCCACCGGGGCTGTTGATGTAGAGGTAGATGTCCTTCTCCGGCTCGGCGGCCAGGAGGAGGAGCTGCGCGGTGATCTTGTTGGCGATGTCGTCGTCGACCTGCTGGCCGAGGAAGATGATGCGCTCGCCGAGCAGCCGGTTGTAGACATGGTCGCCGAGGCCGCCACCGATGGACGGCTCACCCGCGGCGTAAGGCTTCAGATTCGTCACGTATCCACCTGCTCGTCTCCGACGGCCATGTGCCGTCTCAGCGTCTCGTTCTGGGGTCCGGTCCGGCCGGAGCGGACGGGTCCGCCGGCGCCCGGGTACTCACGTGCCCTCGTATTCATGGACCCTAACGCGCAGGTCGGACAACGCCATCCCGCTTCCCGAACTGTTCGCTCGGAGCGCAAGCTCCAAGGGCCCTACGGGACCTGTGCCGAAGGGCCCGGACACGACGGTGTCCGGGCCCTTCGGGGCACTGCTCGGTGGGCTTCAGCCCGAGGTGTTACTTGGCCTCGTCGGCCTTGACCTCGTCGTCGCCGTCGACGGCGGCCTCGACGGTCTCGGCGGCCTGCTCCTCGTCCTCGTCGGACAGGTCCACGACCTCACCGTTGGTGTCGACGACCTTGGCGGCCTCGACGACGACCGCGAGGGCCTTACCGCGGGCGACCTCGCCGACCAGCATCGGAACCTGGCCACCCTCGACCACGGCCTGGGCGAACTGGTCGGGGGACATGCCGGAGGAAGCGGCGCGGCGCATGAGGTGCTCGGTGAGCTCCTCCTGGTCGACGCCCAGCTTCTCCTTGTTGACCAGCGCGTCGAGGACGAACTGGGTCTTGATGCCCTTGATCGCCTGCTCGGAGGTCTCGGCGTCGAACTCCTCGACCGTCTTGCCCTGGAACTCCAGGTACTTCTCGATGGTCAGACCCATCTGGCCGAGCTGGTGGTGCTCCAGGTTGTGCTTGCGGGTCTGGACCTCGTCCGCGAGGAGCTTCTCGGGGATCGGGACCTCGACGAGCTCCAGCAGCTTCTCCAGGACGCGCTCCTGGGCCTGCGTGGCCTGGTCGTACTGCTTCATGTTCTCGAGGCGCTTGCGGCTGTCCGCCTTGAGGTCCTCGAGGGTGTCGAACTCGCTCGCCATCTGCGCGAACTCGTCGTCCAGCTCCGGGAGCTCCTTGGCGGAGACCTTGGTGACCTTGACGGTGACCTCGGCGTCCTTGCCCTCGGCGGAGCCGCCCTTCAGCTGCGAGGTGAAGGTGGCCTCGCCGCCGGCCTCCAGGCCGGTCACGGCCTCGTCGATGCCCTCGAGGAGCTCGCCCGAGCCGATGGTGTAGGAGACGTCGGAGGCGACGCCGTCGGGCAGCACCTCGCCGTCGACCTTGGCCTCGAGGTCGATGGTGACGACGTCACCCTCGGCGGCGGCGCGCTCGACGTCCTGGGTGGACGCGAAGCGGCCGCGCAGCTGCTCGACGGACTTCGCGACGTCCTCGTCGGAGACCTCGATGGCGTCGACCTCGACCTCGATGCCGGAGTAGTCCGGGATCTCGATCTCGGGACGGACGTCGACCTCGGCGGTGAAGGCGAGGACCTCGCCGTCCTTCAGCTCGGTGATGTCCACGTCCGGCTGACCCAGCGGGTTCAGGTCGGCCTCGTTGACGGCCTCGGTGTAGAACTTCGGGAGCGCGTCGTTGACGGCCTCCTCCAGCACCGCACCGCGGCCGAAGCGCTGGTCGATGACGCGGGCCGGGATCTTGCCCTTACGGAAGCCCTTCACCGTGACCTGCTGGTTGATCTTCTTGTACGCCGCGTCGAGGCTGTCCTTGAGCTCCTCGAAGGGCACCTCAACAGTGAGCCGAACCCGAGTCGGGTTCAGGGTCTCCACGGCGCTCTTCACGGTTCGGTCTCCTTGTGGCTGACTGCTGGGGATTCTGCCGTCACGCTGTGATTCAGCGGTTCAGCGGACTTCGGCCCGGTACATCAGACACACGGGCACGCAGCTTGCATAGTAACCGCAAGCGGCAATCAGCCCACAACGCGATCTTGTGGAGACACTGCTGATGGTCGGGGTGGCCGGATTCGAACCGACGACCTTCCGCTCCCAAAGCGGACGCGCTACCAAGCTGCGCCACACCCCGTCGGTGCGACACGTAGGGTACATGCCTGGAGACACTCTGATGCGCGGGGTTTCCCGAGGTATTTCGGCGGACCGTCGCCACGGCGTCGAATGTGGTGTGCATCCACCGGGAGCGACCCGCTAGGATGCTGTCCGTGCCAAAGTCCCCGGACCTGCGGCGCGCGCGTTGCGGGTGTAGCTCAATGGTAGAGCACTAGTCTTCCAAACTAGCTACGCGGGTTCGATTCCCGTCACCCGCTCAGAAGTACGAAGGGCCAGGTCAGAGGACGTTTCCTCGACCTGGCCCTTCGTCGTTCCCGGGGTCCGGCGCCGTGTGCTGCGGCGAGTCCTCCGCTCCGGAGGACTCGCCGAGAGCCCGGGCCCCCGTCCCGGTCGTGCACGTACAGTCGGCGCGTCACTCGAGTACAGCGGACAACCGACCGAAGAGGCACCGTGCAATACGTGGTCGTCGAACAGCAGGGACGCGGGACGTACTGGCACAGCCCCCACGCCTACCTCGACGAGTTGCCCGAGCTCGCGCCGGCCCTCCCGCCCGGGGCGCGTGCGTTCGCCACGCATCCCGAGCACTACGACTTCTCGGCACCGCGGTGCGTGAAGGACCTCCGCCCGCTGGCTCTGCCTTCCGCAGACCCGGCACCGGAGCACTGCGAGATCCGTTTCGCCTGGTCAGGTGGTCAGGACGAGGTGCTCACGATCCGCTACAGCGGTGTCCGCCTCATCGAGATCGCGGCTGACGACGGTGGCGGTGTCGAGCTGTCCGACCACAACAGCGTGCGTCTGGACGAGGTTCTGCCGCATGAGGCGGGCTGCTCCCATGAACTGCGGCTCACGACCGCGACCGTGCGGATCGTGTGCGCGGATCTCGTGGCGGAGTGGGCACCGATGGGTGAGTGAGGTGCCCCGGCCCCGGCCTCGTCGCTCGACCTCGCGAGGACGACTCTGAGCCTCAGTCTCCGCCGCCCCCGCCGTCGCCTCCCCCACAGCTGTGGCCGCCGCCCGTGGTGTCGGAGTCGTCTTCGAGGGCTTTGCCCATGCGGCGCAGGGTGCGGCCGAGGCCGTCGGGGAGGGTGTGCGCGCCGTGCAATCCGGCTCGGACGGGGCCCGGGGCGAGGGCTGAGGTGCCTTCGAGTACGTACGCGGGAAGGGTGCCCTCCGATGCCGCCGCCAGCTGCCGGCGCCCCGTCCGGGTGGGCCGTCGGGGCCAGTTGCGTACGAGGCCGAGGTGGACGAGCCGACGGACGAGGGCGTCGAGCTCCTCGCAGTGCCTGAGGTCCGCGAACACCTCCTCGACGCGCTTGCTGCGCGGGCACGCGGCGATCACCGCGCGTTCGACCGGATGCGGAGGATGTTCCGCGTCGACGACGCGGAGCCGGGCGGCCCGCAGGGACAGCGTCCCCCTCTCGACGAGCGCGATGATCGCGCTCTCCATGACCCGCTGCTCGCCACCGGCGAGGTAGGCGTGGTCGTACGGGTCCAGTGCCGCACCGCCACTCACCGTCTCCCCCTTTCGGACACCATGTCCGCATGGTCACCCGGAGGTGGAGGTTCCGGCCCGCCCCCAGGCGTACTCAGAGGTTTTGTTGAGCTTGGCGTACTCCGCCGTCGTTACCTCCCACCAAGTCGGCTCCCGACCTGGCCTGTTCGCCGGCGACCGGGGGTGGGGAATGTGAACGGCACATCGATGGTGGGCGTCTCCGGCGGGCGCCGTTCGGGGCCGCCCGCGGCCGTGGGGGCGGTTACGGCGGGTGCAGCCGCCGTGTTCTTCCTGGCGCTAACGCTCTTGGCGGCGAGGCATCGGCGGCGGTCCGCGGAGCCTCGCGGCCGGCGCGATCCCCGCGGGCCCTCCGCCCCGGCGGAGGGACACGCCTGACCCTGCGGCTCGGATCGGCCGCCCGGGGTCAGAGCTTGATGTTCGCGATCATCGTCGCGAGGGAGTTCAGGAAGCGGTTCACGTCGTCCGCGATCGAGCTGGACGCGAGGAAGAAACCGAACAGGGCCGCGACGATGGCGGGGCCCGTCTTGATGTGGTTGCCGCGGATCAGCACCACCAGGATGACCGCCAACAGAACCACCACTGACAGCGAAATGGCCACTACTGATCACACCTTCGGTCGTCCCCTGGTCGGCCCGGGGCGCACGGCCAGGCACACCCCCACATGGACCATCCTCCCACCAACGGGCCTCGGCTATACGCCCCGTGACGAATAGCCGTGGTTCCGTTTCCGCCAACCCCTCGTACGACCGGAAGATTTCGAGCGCGGGACACGGGTCACGGGGTGGTGAGGCCGAGGAGGGAACGGATATTCGCATACTTTACGGACAGCCGCTCGCGCGTGGGAGCGTCGAGCACGGAGAGCCGTACGGGGTCCGCGTTGTGCGCGAGGTCGGCCTCCTTGATCAGCAGGGCGCCCGGGGTGGCCAGGATGCGGGCCGCGTACCGCTCGACCGGTTCGCCCGGGCGTTTGGTGACCGCCAGGACCATCTCCTTCACCGACTGCGGGAGGGCCGCCGAATCCAGCCAGGTGAGGCTGAGGGCCTCGTCCTCGATGGCGTCGTGGAGCCAGGCGGCCGCCTGCTGTTCGGCGGTGCCGCCGCGCAGCCGTACGCCTTCGGCCACGGCCGCGAGGTGTTCGGCGTACGGCCTGCCGGCCTTGTCGGTCTGGCCCTCGTGCGCGCCGCGCGCCAGGGCCTCGACCTCGATCAGAGTCAGGGGGCTGTCCGTCATGCGATCTCCCTTGCCGCCGCGCCGAGTGCCTCCGCTGCCCGGCGTACGTCCGCCTGCGTGGTACGCCAGTTGGAGAACGCGGCACGCAGGCCGGCGGTTCCCTCGTAGACCGTGGGAGTGACGAACACCTCGCCGGCCACCGCCTCGCGCAGGGCGGCGAGGCGCTCCGGGGTGGGGGCCTCGGCGAGGGTGAAACAGACGACGTTCAGGCGGACCGGGGCGAGGAGGGTGAGGGCGGTGTCCGCCTCCACGGCGGCGCCCAGGGCACGGGCGCAGGCGATGTCGCGTTCGACGATCTCCCGGTGGCCCTGACGTCCGTACGCGCGGAGCGTGAACCAGGCGGCGAGGGCCCGCAGCCGGTGGGAGTTCTCGGGGGTGAGGTGGACGAGGTCGGGGTGCTCGCCGAGCGGGCCGAGGTAGGCGGCGGCGTTCTGGAACACGCGGGCCTGCAGATCGCGGCGGCGGGTGAACTGGACCGCGCTGTCGTAGGGGACGTTGAGCCATTTGTGCAGGTCGACGCAGACGGAGTCGGAGGCGTCCAGGCCGTCGGCGAGGTGCGCGTGCTCCGGGGAGAGCGCGGCGAAGGCTCCGAACGCGGCGTCGGTGTGCAGCCAGAAGTCGTGGCGCTCGCGCAGGGTTTCGATCGCCCGGAGGTCGTCGAAGTCGACGGTGTTGACGGTGCCGGCGTTGGCGACGACTACGGCCGGTCCGGGGGTGTCGGCCAGCGCCCGCTCCAGGGCGGCCGGGTCGACGGCCTCGCGGCCGGGCAGGGTGGGCACGCGGACCAGGGAGTTGCGGCCGAGGCCCAGGACGGAGAGGGCCTTGCCGATCGAGGAGTGCGGGGCTCCGGAGAGCACGCGGACCGGGCCGAGCGCCCCCGCGCCGTCGTCGGCGGGCGAGACGCCGAGGCGTTCGCCGAGCCATTCGCGGGCGATGGCGAGGCCGGTGGTGTTGGACATGGTGGCGCCGGAGACGAAGGTGCCGGAGTGGGCGGCGCTCAGGCCGAAGAGGTCGCGCAGCCAGCCGACGGTCTCGCGTTCGAGGTCCTGGCCGCCGCCGTCGAGGGCGGAGTTGGAGTTCTGGTCGTGGACGGCGGTGAGCCAGTCCCCGGCGAGGGCGGCCGGGGTGGCGCCTCCGGTGACGAAGCCGAGGTAGCGCGGTCCCGCGGAGGCCGACAGCCGCGGCTCCCAGCGGTCGCGGAACGCGGCGAGCGCGGCGTCCGTGCCGGTGGCGTGCTCCGGAAGTCCTTCGGAGGCGGACGGCCCCCCGGCGGACGGCCCCCCGGCGGCCGACGGTACGACGGGACGCGCGTCCAGCGTGGCGAGCGCGTCGGCGGCCGCGGCGCGGGTGGCGTCGAGGAGTTCGGGGAGGCGGGCGAGGTCGGCGGCGAGCGTGCGGTCCATGGGGGCACGGTAGGCGCGGCCCGGTCCGCGGGGGCGGGCCAATCCACGGGAATTGGCCCGCGTGTCGTCGTAGGCTCGCCGGATGATCACGAAGCGGCGGACGAGGCGACGGATACCGGCCCTGGCCCTGGTGGGGGTGCTGGCGGGTACGGCGGCGGGTACGGCGGGGTGCTCGACGCCTCCGGCACCGAGGGCGGCGCCCACGCCGACCGCGGTGAGCGGGACGGCGAGGCCGGCGCCCGACCGGAGCGCCCCGGCGCGGGCCTGCCCCGAAGGCGGGATGCGGCTCGTCGAGCTCGGCGGGGACGCGGCGATGGGACTGCGGGTGGCGAGCTTCCAGCTGATCAACTGCGGGACGCGGCCGTACGTACTGGAGGGCTACCCGCGGCTCACGCTGCGCGACGACCACGACGACCAGTTGGAGGTCTCGGTGGAGCACGGGTCGGCGGGGATCACGACGGGCATCCCGAACCTGGACGCGGCACCGCAACCGGTGACGCTGGCGCCGGGGCAGGCGGCCTCCTTCGGGATCGTGTGGCGCAACCTCGTCACCGACGGCACGGTGGTGGCCGCCACCGCGTGGAACGTGGAGGTCGAGCCCAAGCCCGGCGCGCCCCGGCTGTCGCTGCGGCTCTCCGAGCCGGTGGACCTCGGGAACACCGGAAAGCTGGGGCTCGGCCCGTGGCAGCCGCTGGTCCGTTGAGCCTCGGTCGGCGGCGGGTTCGTCGGTGAAGATCACGTCGGGCCGGGTGACGAGGGCTCGGGCGACGACCACGCGCCGCTGCCGGGCGCAGGACAGCTCGGCGGGGCGGCCGAGGCGGCCGCGGCGGAGCGCGGTGAGCCGGACCAGCCCCTCGGTGGGGAGGTCGAGTCCGGTGGCGGTGGATCTGCCCGAGTCCGAGCGTTCCATGACGGCCGCCGTGTCGAACCGGCCCTGCGGCTCCGGCGGGGTGTCCCGGTGCCGCCGTTCGTTGCCCGCGCTCAGGCGGAGCGGCGGATGAGCAGCAGGGCGCGGTCGTCGTTGACGTCCTTGGCGACCTTCTCGATGAGGTGCCAGGCCGCGCCGTCCCAGCCGGCGGCGACGTAGCGGTCGGCCTCGCCGGTGAGGCGGTCGATGCCCTCGCTGATCTCCCGGTCCGAGGTCTCGACCAGGCCGTCGGTGAAGAGCATCAGGACGTCGCCGGGGCGCAGGTTACCGCGGGCGGGGGTGAACTCGGCGCCGTCGTAGACGCCGAGCAGCGGGCCCTCGCCGGACTTCTCCTGCCAGCGGCCGGTGCCCGCCGAGAGTTGGAGGGCGGGGAGGTGGCCGGCCGAGAGGAGTTCGTAGTCGCCGGTCTCCAGGTCCAGGACGAGGTGGATGGAGGTGGCGAAGCCCTCGTCCCAGTCCTGGCGGAGCAGGTATCCGTTGGCGGCGGGCAGGAAGCCGTGGGCGGGCAGCGCGCCGAGCAGCCCGCCGAAGGCGCCGGACAGCAGCAGGGCCCGGGAGCCGGCTTCCATGCCCTTGCCGGAGACGTCGGTCAGGACGATCTCCAGGGTCCGGCCGCCGTTGGTGCGGGCCGCGACGACGAAGTCGCCGGAGAAGGACTGGCCGCCGGCCGGGCGCAGGGCCATCTCACGGTGCCAGCCGCGCGGGAGGGCGGGCAGTTTGCTCTGCACGCGGATGCGTTCGCGCAGGTCGAAGAGCATGGTGCCGCCGCGCCGCCAGGGCACGCCGACGCGACTGCGGAACTGGGCGATGACCAGGCCGAAGAACCCGCAGGCCGCGACCACCAGCACGGTGCCGGGGGTGACTCTCGCCGGGCCTTGGGTGTACGGGCCGAGGACGAGGGCCTCGACGATCAGTGCGGTCGCGGAGGCGGCGTAGAGGGCGAGGAGGCTGGCGGGGCGCAGCAGCAGGCCGCCGGCGACGATGGGCAGGACGAGCGCCGACGGCGAGAACCAGACCGGCAGCATCATCGTGCCGCAGGCGATGGCGGGGACGGTGAGCAGCAGTCCACCGAAGGCGAGCCAGTCGGAGCCGTCGCCGCGGAAGTAGTCGACGGCTGATTTGCGCAGGGCTGTGCGGCCCCGGTGCGACAGCATGCGCATCCGGGCCATGAGGGATTCCACGCGTGCTCCGGCCATTGCTTCGGGACCCTATCCATCCTGGCTGTGGATGCGCAGGGGTACCCCCGGACCGGGGGTCCGTCGATGCCCGAAAACCCTTCGACTGCGACGGAACTCCTGGGTGAGGATGGTCTGATGGCTCTTGAGATGCGCGTTTTGCAACAGGACGAGTGGGATGTCTGGTTCGATCATTTGGAACTGGCGTTCGGCGGTGTGGCCGAGCCCCCGGAGGGCCGGGAACTGCTGCGGACCCTGACGGAACCGGGGCGTTCGCTCGGCACCTGGGACGGCGAGACCTGCGTGGGCTCGGCGTCCGCCTTCAGCTTCCGGCTCTCGGTGCCGGGCGCCGCGCTGGTCCCGGCGGCGGCGGTGACCTTCGTCGGAGTCGCGCCGACCCACCGCCGGCGCGGCATCCTCACCTCGTTGATGCGGCGCCAGTTGGACGACGTCCGGGCGGCCGGTGAGCCGCTCGCCGTTCTGACGGCCTCGGACCCGGCGATCTACGGGCGCTTCGGGTACGGCACCGCCACCCACTCCTTGTCCCTGGAGATCGACACGACGCGCGTACGGCTGGACGCGCCGCCCGGGACGGACGAGGTGCGGCTGCGGCTCGCCGATCCGGAGAAGTCGCTGCCCGACTGCGAGCGGGTGTACGCGGATCTGGTGGCCCGCCGGCCGGGAGCGCCGGCCAGGCAGCCGGGCTGGGAGCGCCTGGCGATCACGGATCCGCCCGGGGAGCGGGGAGGTGCCTCCCCGCTGAAGTGCGTCGTGGCCGAGCGGGCGGACGGCGAGGTGATCGGGTACGCCCGGTACCGGGTCAAACCGGACTGGACCCCGTCGGGTTCGGACGGGACGGTCCAGGTCGAGGCCCTCGACGCGCTGGATCCGGCGGCGACGGCGGCGCTGTGGCGCTACCTGTTCTCGATCGACCTGACGTGGACCGTACGCGCCGCCAAGCGCCCGGTGGACGACCCGCTGCTGCACCTGGTGAGTGACGTCCGGCGGTCGAAGCCGACCGTGCGCGACTCGCTCCACCTGCGGCTGGTGGACCTGGCGGCGGCGCTGGAGGCGCGGACGTACGGGGCCGCGGCGGACGTGGTGATCGAGGTCGAGGACACGTTCTGCCCCTGGAACGAGGGACGGTGGCGGCTGGTCGTGGACGGCGAGGGCGCGGCCCGCTGCACCCGGTCCGCGGAGCCCGCGGACCTGGAGCTGTCGGTGCGGGAGCTGGGGTCGGCGTACCTGGGCGGGATCACCCTCACTTCCCTGGCCGCGGCCGGACTGGTGCGGGAGCTGCGCCCGGGCGCGCTGACGGAGGCCTCGCGGGCCTTTGCCGGTGACGTGGCGCCGTGGCTGCCGCACGGCTTCTGACGGGATTCACGACGCGCCCCGCCCGCGTCAGCGGGACTGGCAGCCGGGGCACCAGAAGAGGTTGCGGGCGGCGAGGTCCGCGGTGCGGATCTCGCCCCCGCAGATGTGGCAGGGCATGTTCGCCCTCCGGTAGACGTACACCTCACCGCCGTGGTCGTCGACGCGCGGCGGCCGGCCCATCGCCTGGGGCAGGTGCTCGTCGCGGACGGTGTCGATGCGGTTGTTGCGCACGCCTTCGCGCATCAGGGCCGCCAGGTCGGCCCACATGGCGTCCCACTCGGCGCGGGTGAGGTCCTTGCCCTGGCGGTACGGGTCGATGCCGTGCCGGAAGAGGACCTCGGCGCGGTAGACGTTGCCGACGCCCGCGACGATCTTCTGGTCCATGAGCAGGGCGGCGACGGTGCTGCGGGAGCGGGAGATCCGGGCCCAGGCGCGGTCGGGGTCGTCGCCCCGGCGCAAGGGGTCCGGGCCGAGCCGGTCGCTTATCGCGTCCTTCTCCTCGTCGGTGATCCACGCGCAGGTGGTCGGGCCGCGCAGATCGGAGAAGTGATCGTCGTTGGCCAGGCGCAGTCGGACGGTGTCGGTGGGCGGTGGGGCGGGTGCGGGGCCGATCGCGTACTTGCCGAAGAGTCCGAGGTGGATGTGGATCCACCCGCTCTCCTTGAAGCCGAGGAAGAGGTGCTTGCCGTGGGCGTCGACGCCGTCGAGGATTCGGCCGTCGAGCAGGGCCGCGCTCTCGGCGAACCGTCCCTGGGGGCTGCTGACGGCGACCTGCCACCCGGCGAAACGGGTCAGGTGGTCCTCGGCGAGGCGGTGGATCGTATGCCCTTCGGGCACGGCGGTGCTCCTCGGAGAAGGCTTCGGGCAATGAAAGAGCCGTGCCACCCGTCCTCGGGCGGCACGGCCTGCGGCGGGGTCAGCCCTGCGGGTGGTGGGCCGGGATCGGGGGGAGCTCGCCGGTGGTCTCGTAGGCGGAGAGCATGTCGATGCGGCGGGTGTGGCGCTCCTCGTCGGAGTACGGGGTCGCCAGGAAGGCCTCGATGAAGCTGACGGCCTCGTCCTGCGTGTGCATCCGGCCGCCGACGGAGATGACGTTGGCGTTGTTGTGCTCACGGCCGAGCTGGGCGGTCTGGACGCTCCAGGCCAGGATGGCGCGGACGCCCTTGACCTTGTTCGCGGCGATCTGCTCGCCGTTGCCGGAGCCGCCGATCACGATGCCGAGGCTGCCGGCGTCGGCGGCGGTCTTCTCCGCGGCGCGGAGGCAGAACGGCGGGTAGTCGTCCACCGCGTCGTAGATGTGGGGCCCACAGTCGACGGGCTCGTGGCCGTTGTTCTTGAGCCAGTCCACCAGGTGGTTCTTGAGCTCAAAGCCGGCATGGTCGGATCCGAGGTACACGCGCATGGGACGAGTGTGGCACGAGGAGGCCCGCCGGCCCGCAGCGGGTGTCGCGTAAGTCACTTCTAAAGCTCAAGTAAACCCAAAGAACTCAGATGGGACAGGGCGGGACGGCGTCCTGGACGTTCGCACCAAGGCAACGATCCGGATTGAGGTCTTCCGTCCTGCGTTCATCTCAGGTTTGAATGCCGGGGCTCGCAACCCGAGAACCTAAGGATCCGTCCATGAGCTCCACGACGACCCTTCAGAAGGAAGGCGGCCCCACCGGGAACCCCGGTGACGGCCTGCCCTCCGACGGTCTGAAGGCCGGTCTCAAGAACCGCCACCTGTCCATGATCGCCATTGGCGGCGTCATCGGCGCCGGCCTCTTCGTCGGTTCCGGTGGCGGCATCGCCAAGGCCGGCCCCGCCATCCTGATCTCCTACGCGCTCGTCGGCGCGATGGTCGTCTTCGTGATGCGCATGCTCGGCGAGATGGCCGCCGCCAGCCCGAACTCGGGCTCCTTCTCGGCCTACGCCGACCGCGCGCTCGGCCGCTGGGCGGGCTTCTCCATCGGCTGGCTCTACTGGTTCTTCTGGGTCGTCGTGCTCGCGGTGGAGGCCACCGCCGGTGCCGCCATCCTGGAGAACTGGATCCCGGCCGTCCCGCAGTGGGCCTGGGCCCTGATCGTGATGGCGGTGCTGACCGCCACCAACCTCGGCTCGGTCGCCTCCTACGGTGAGTTCGAGTTCTGGTTCGCGGGCATCAAGGTCGTCGCCATCGGCGCGTTCGTGATCGTCGGCATGCTGGCCGTCTTCGGCGTGCTGCCGGGCTCGGACAACCCGGGCGCGGGCTTCGCGCACCTCACCGACGCCGGCGGGTTCTTCCCCAACGGCTACGGCGCGGTCCTCACCGGTGTGCTGATGGTCGTCTTCTCCTTCATGGGCAGCGAGATCGTCACCCTGGCCGCCGGCGAGTCGGAGAACCCCCGCAAGGCGGTCACCCAGGCGACCAACTCCGTCATCTGGCGGATCGGCGTCTTCTACCTCGGCTCGATCTTCATCGTGCTGACCCTGCTCCCGTGGAACGACAAGTCGATCACCGAGAAGGGCTCGTACGTCGCCGCCCTGGACTCGATCGGCATCGCGCACGCCGGCACGATCATGGAGGTCATCGTCCTGACCGCCGTGCTGTCCTGCCTGAACTCGGGCCTCTACACCGCCTCCCGCATGGCCTTCTCGCTCGGTGAGCGCGGTGACGCCCCCAAGGCGTTCGCCAAGGTCAACTCCCGCGGTGTGCCGGTTGCCGCGATCCTGGGCTCCACGGTCTTCGGCTTCGTCGCCGTCTACTTCAACTACGCGTTCAAGGACACGGTCTTCAACTTCCTCCTGAACTCGTCCGGCGCCATCGCGCTCTTCGTCTGGCTGGTGATCTGCTTCACCCAGCTGCGGATGCGCGGGATCCTGGTCCGCGAGGCCCCGGAGAAGCTGACCGTGAAGATGTGGCTCTTCCCGTGGCTGACCTGGGCCACCGCCGCCCTGATCATGTTCGTGATCGGCTACATGTTCGTGGACGACGCCAACCGCGAGGTGGTCACCCTGTCCACCCTGGTCGCCGGCATCGTCGTACTCGTCGGCGTGGTCCTGGACGTCCGCCGCAAGAAGGCCCTGCAGGGCTGATCGCACGTGCACGTACGCCGGAGCCCGGCCCGCCTTCACAAGGCGGGCCGGGCTCCGGTGCGTATCGGGGGCCGCTCAGCCGCGGCGGCCGACCAGCTTCCAGGCGGTCGGCAGGGCGCCCATGGCCAGCGCGGCCTTGAGGGCGTCGCCGATCAGGAACGGGACCAGGCCCTTCGCGACGGCCACGCCCAGGGACATCCCGGTGGCGGCCATCAGGTAGGGCACGCCCACCGCGTAGATCACGGCCGAGCCCAGCACCATCAGGCCGGCCGTACGCAGCACCGAACGGTCGCCGCCGCGCCGCGCGAGGGCGCCGACGACGGTGGCGGCGAGCAGCATGCCGAGCACGTAGCCGAAGGAGGCGCCGCCCGCGCCGGAGGTCCCACCCGCGAACCACGGCACACCGGCCATGCCGACGAGGGCGTACAGCGCCAACGAGAGGAAGCCGCGGCGGGCACCGAACGCGCTGCCGACGAGCAGCGCGGCGAAGGTCTGGCCGGTGACGGGGACCGGGGAGCCGGGAACCGGAACCGCGATCTGGGCGGCCAGCCCGGTGAGCGCGGCGCCGCCGACGACGAGCGCGATGTCGCGGACGCGGCTCGCGGGCAGCAGATCGGCGAGGACGGCGCCGGGCCGGAGGGAGACGGAGGCAGTGCTCATCGGGAGGCTCCACGGGGAGGGGGTGGCGGGACGATCACCGACGCTAGTGCGCGCCCCCTCGCCGCCCCACCGTCACCCGGGACAAAGCCGCCCTCCCCACTTTGGTGGGGATACCACAAATCCTGAACGTCATCTCCGAGTCGACGTGATCCTCGTCACGAGGAAGATCAGACAACACGTCCGTTTTGCGCGGACGGCCGCCGCTCAGCCAGACTGTAGGGTCCCGCCAATCCTGATGCGGAGCCCCCACCGCCGCTGGGCCGAACGAGAGTACGAGCACCCTTCATGCGCGAGCGCCTGGAAGAAGCACCTCCCACGACGGGCGACCTGCCCGCGGAACCCCTCAGCCACAGCCTCAAGCAGCGCCACCTGACCATGCTGGGCCTCGGCGGCGTCATCGGCGCCGGCCTGTTCGTCGGCTCCGGCGCCGGCATCGGCATCGCCGGCCCCGCGATCATCTGCTCCTACCTGCTCGCGGGTGTCCTCGCGATGCTGGTGATGCGGGCGCTGGGCGAGATGTCGGCCGCGATGCCCGCCTCGGGCTCCTTCTCCGTCTACGCGGAGCGGGCGCTCGGGCGCTGGGCCGGTTTCTCGGCCGGCTGGCTGTACTGGTTCCTGATGGTCGTGGTGCTGGCCGTGGAGGCCACCGGCGCGGCGAAGATCGCGAACGGCTGGGTGCCCGCGGTCGACCAGTGGATCTGGGTGCTGCTGTTCATGGTGGTCTTCACCGTGAGCAATCTGGCCGCCGTGAAGAACTTCGGCGAGTTCGAGTTCTGGTTCGCCGCCCTCAAGGTCGGCGCGATCGTGCTCTTCCTGATCCTGGGCACTCTCGCGGTCTTCGGTCTGCTCCCGGACACGGAGCCGGTCGGCATGGCCAACCTCACCGGCCAGGGCGGTTTCTTCCCCGAGGGCTTCGGCGGTGTGGTCGCCGGCATGCTCGCCGTCATCTTCGCCTTCGGCGGCCTGGAGGTCGTCACCATCGCCGCCGCCGAGTCGGACGACCCGGCGCGGTCGGTGTCCCGGGCGGTGCGCAGCGCGGTGTGGCGCATCCTCTTCTTCTACGTCGGCTCGATGGTGGTCATCGTGACCCTGCTGCCGTGGAATTCGCTGAAGCCGGGTGAGAGCCCCTACGTCGCGGTCCTCGACTCGATCGGCATCCCGGGGGCCGGGCAGATCATGAACATCGTGGTGTTCGTGGCCCTGCTGTCGGCGCTCAACGCGAACCTCTACGGGTCCTCGCGCATGGTGTTCTCGCTGGCCGAGCGCCGCGAGGCGCCCGCGGGGCTGCTGAAGGTCTCGGGCGGCGGGGTGCCGCGCCGGGCGGTGTTCGCCTCGGTGGCCTTCGGCTTCGTGTCGGTGGTGCTCAACCTGCTGTGGCCGGACACGATCTTCCTCTACATGCTCAACGCGGTCGGCGCGGTGCTGCTGTTCGTGTGGGCGCTGATCGCCGTCTCGCAGCTGAAGCTGCGCCGCCGGATCGAGCGGGACATGCCGGAGCGGCTGACCCTGCCGATGTGGCTGTTCCCGTACGCGACCTGGGCGGCGCTGCTCGGCATGGCGGCGGTGCTGGTCCTGATGCTGTTCGACGACTCCGCGCGGCCGCAGCTGCTGTGGTCGACGGGCGCGGCCCTGCTGGTCCTCGCCGTGGCGGGCGTCCGCGAGCTGCGGGAGCGGCGCGCCCCGAAGCCCTGACCGCCCACGGCCCCGGTTCCGTACGAAGGCCCCCCGCGCATCCGGCGCGGGGGGCCTTCGCGCGTCAGGTGCGCAGGTACGAGGCTCCGTTGACGTCGAGCACGGTGCCCGAGCTCCAGCGCGCGGCGGGCGAGGCGAGGTGCAGTACGGCGGCGGCGATCTCCTGCGGGGTACCGACCCGTCCGAAGGGGCTCTGCGCCCGGATCCGCTCGCCCTCCTCCCCTTCGAGCCGCCCGGCGACCCGCTCGGTGGCCACGAAGCCGGGCGCCACGGAGGCCACGGCGATGCCGTGCGGGGCCAGCGAGACGGCGAGGGACTGGCCGAGTGCGTGCAGGGCGGCCTTGGTGGCGCCGTAGGCGGGGTGGTCGGGCTCGCCGCGGAACGCGCCGCGCGAGCCGATGTTGACGACGCGGCCCTCCCGCCGGCCCTCAATCATGCGGCGGGCGACGCAGTACGTGAGGTCGGCCGGGGCGAAGAGGTTCACGGCGGCCGTCCGCCGCCAGGCCTCCTGCCAGTCGGCGTACGAGGTCGTGGGCAGCGGGTGCGCGACCATCACGGCGGCGTTGTTCACGAGGACGTCGATGCCGCCGAGCGCTTCCTCGGTCTCGGCCGCGAGGGCTTCCACGCGGGCCGGGTCGCACAGATCGCCGGCGACGAGGACGTGGCCCTCGCCCGGCAGGTCCGCGAGGGTGCGCTCGGCGTCCGCCTGCCGGACCGTGCAATGCACCGCCACCCGGTCGCCCCGCTCGGCGAAGGCCGTGGCGATGGCCCGCCCGATGCCCCGTGAGGCCCCGGTGACGAGCACCCCCCGGCCCGTGGCGGCCAGTTCCCGTATGCCGTGGTCCATTCGTTCCGCCACCGCTCGTCCCCCTGTCGTCCCCGTACCCGCATCCTGTCGGCAGCGTACGGGGATGATCACGGCCGGTCATCCGGTTGTCCGGATAGCGGACGCCAACCATCCGAAGATCGGACAGGGGTGAGACTGGCGCACCTCATCACGTCCCCCCGCACAACCGGACAGGCGCACCCTCAATGAGCCAGAGCACCCTGACACCTCCCGAAGCACCGCAGACCGACGCCGGATCACCCCTCGGCAACGGACTCAAGCAGCGCCACCTCTCGATGATCGCGCTCGGTGGCGTCATCGGCGCCGGACTCTTCGTCGGCTCCGGCGCGGGCATCGCGGCCGCGGGCCCCTCGATCGTGCTCGCGTACGCCGCGTCAGGGCTGCTCGTGATGTTCGTGATGCGGATGCTCGGCGAGATGTCCGCCGCCAACCCCGCCTCGGGCTCCTTCTCCGTGCACGCGGAGCGCGCGGTCGGCCCCTGGGCCGGATTCACCGCCGGCTGGATGTTCTGGACCCTGCTCTGCGTCGGCGTGGCCATCGAGGCCATCGGCGCGGCGCACATCATGACCGGCTGGTTCCCGGGCACCCCCTCCTGGATGTGGGTGCTGGTCTTCATGGCGGTGTTCTGCGGCTCCAACCTGGCCGCCGTCTCCAACTTCGGCGAGTTCGAGTTCTGGTTCGCCGCCCTCAAGATCGGCGCGATCGCCCTCTTCCTGGGTCTGGGCGTCCTCGCCGTACTCGGTCTGCTGCCCGGCACGGACTCCCCCGGCGCCACCAACCTGCTGCACGACGGCGGCTTCCTGCCGCACGGCGTGGACGGCCTGCTCGTCGGACTGCTGGCCTCGGTCGTCGCGTACGGCGGACTGGAGACGGTGACCATCGCGGCCGCCGAGTCCGAGAACCCGGTCCAGGGCGTGGCCAAGGCCGTGCGGACCACCATGTGGCGGATCGCGATCGTCTACGTGGGCTCCATGCTGGTCATCGTCACCCTGCTGCCGTGGAACGACCCGGCGGTCACGGCGGACGGCCCGTACGCCGCGACCCTGGACCGCCTGGGCATCCCGGCCGCCGGTGAGATCATGAACGTGGTCATCCTGATCGCCCTGATGTCCGCGATGAACGCCAACATCTACGGCTCCTCGCGCATGGCCTACTCCCTCGTCTCCCGCGGCCAGGGCCCGAAGGCGCTGGGCAAGGTCAGCGGCCGGGTGCCGCGCCGGGCGGTCCTCGCCTCCTGCGGCTTCGGCTTCGTCACCGTCCTGCTGTCCTACTGGTACCCGGACACGCTGTTCGCCTGGCTGCTCAACATGGTGGGCGGGGTCATCCTGGTCGTCTGGGGCTTCATCGCCGTCTCGCAGTTCGTGCTGCGCCGCCGGCTGGAGCGCGAGGCCCCCGAGAAGCTGGTCGTGCGGATGTGGGGCTTCCCGTATCTGACCTGGGTGGCGCTGGCCGGGGTGGCCGGGGTCCTGGTGCTGATGGCCCTGGACGAGGACACGCGCGTCCAGGTGATCTTCACCGGCGGGCTCACCCTCGCCCTCGCGGCGACCGGTTACGTGATGCAGCGCCGGGCGGCGGCCCGGAGCTGACGGCTCCTCGGAAGAACGAAGAACGAAGGCGGGCCCCGTGCGAAGACACGGGGCCCGCCTTCGTCGTTCAGAGGTAACCCTTACATGTGGCCTGGAATAGATACTGCTAGCGTGCAGTTGCGCATTGATTGCAATAAGCAGTTGGCACGCTGAGGGGACCGGATATCACGCATGGCCATCTACACGCTTCCTGAGCTTCCGTACGACTACGCGGCACTGGAGCCGGTGATCAACCCGCAGATCATCGAGCTGCACCACGACAAGCACCACGCGGCCTACGTCACGGGCGCCAACAACACCCTGGAGCAGCTGGCGGAGGCACGCGACAAGGAGAACTGGGGCGCCCTCAACGGCCTGGAGAAGAACCTCGCGTTCCACCTCTCCGGCCACATCCTGCACAGCATCTACTGGCACAACATGGCCAGCCCGAAGACCGGCGAGGGCGGCGGCGAGCCCACCGCGGCCGACGGCCTGGGCGACCTGGCCGACGCGATCACCGAGTCCTTCGGCTCCTTCGCGAAGTTCAAGAAGCAGCTGACCTTCGCCTCCTCCGCCACCCAGGGCTCCGGCTGGGGCGTGCTCGCGTACGAGCCCGTCAGCGGCCGTCTGGTCGTCGAGCAGGTCTACGACCACCAGGGCAACGTGGGCGTGGCCAGCACCCCGATCCTCGTCTTCGACGCCTGGGAGCACGCCTTCTACCTTCAGTACAAGAACCAGAAGGTGGACTTCATCGAGGCCATGTGGAACGTCGTCAACTGGCAGGACGTCTCCAAGCGCTACGCCGACGCCAAGGCGAACACCCCGCTGCTGATCCCCGCCAAGGGCTGATCGCAGCACCCCGAGCCCGTCCGCCTCGTGATCGTCTTCTCAACCTTCACCAGCGGGCGTGTACAGCGGAAGACCCCCGTGAGGACGTGACTCACGGGGGTCTTCTGTGTGCCGCGCCGGCCGGGCCGGCGGGTCCGCCTACTCGAAAGAGGGGCCCTGGGTACGGGTGCGCTTGATCTCGTAGAAGCCCGGGGTCGAGGCGACGAGCAGGGTGCCGTCCCAGAGCCGGGCGGCCGCGTCGCCGCGCGGGGTCGGGGTGACGACCGGACCGAAGAAGGCCACATCGCCCTCGGCGCCCGGAACGGAGATCACCGGGGTGCCGACCTCCTGGCCCACCCGGTCGATCCCGTCGTTGTGCGAGGCCCGCAGCACCTCGTCGTACTCGTCCGAGTCGGCGTACGCGAGCAGCTCGGCCGGCAGGCCGACCTCGGCCAGTGCCTCGGCGATCACCTCGCGGGTCGGGCCCTTCTCGTCGTTGTGTATGCGGGTGCCGAGCGCGGTGTAGAGCTTGCCGGTGACTTCCTCACCGTGCTTCTGCTGCGCGGCGATCACCACGCGCACCGGGGCCCAGCCCTTGGGGCCGAGCAGCTCGCGGTAGACCTCGGGCAGCTCGTCGAGCTTGTTCTCGTTGAGCACCGCGAGGCTCATCACGTGCCAGCGGACCTCGACGTCGCGGACCTTCTCGACCTCGACCATCCAGCGGGACGTCATCCAGGCCCAAGGGCAGAGCGGGTCGAACCAGAAGTCGACCGGAGTCTTCTCGCGCACCTGGGTGTCGGTCATGTCTCTCCTCAGTCTCGGCGTGCGTCGCAAAAGGGCATCACTGGGCTCACGTTCCCCGTCACCAACCAGGACCGGGTGGCGCGCATTCCCTCGTGCGAGGATTCGACACAAGAACGCGATCACGCACGAAGGAGTGCATGTGCCCGGAGAGAATCTGTCCCGCGACGAGGCCCGCGAGCGGGCCGAGCTGCTGTCCGTCGACGGGTACGAGGTGGTCCTCGACATCCGGTCCGCGGTGGACGAGGCCGAACCGGCCGAGGGTCCGCGGACCTTCCGTTCGGTGACGACGATCCGCTTCCGGGCGGCGGGCACCGGCGCTGCCACCTTCGCGGACCTGATCGCACCCTCGGTCAACGCCGTGACCCTGAACGGGCGCGCGCTGGACGTGGCCGCCGTCTTCGACGGCTCCCGGATCGCCCTCGACGGCCTCGCCGCCGAGAACGTCCTCGTGGTCGACGCGAACTGCGCGTACAGCCGGACGGGCGAGGGCCTGCACCGCTTCGTCGACCCGGAGGACGGCGAGGTCTACCTCTACACCCAGTACGAGCCGGCCGACGCGCGGCGGGTGTACGCGAACTTCGAACAGCCCGACCTGAAGGCCCCGTACCGCTTCGAGGTGACGGCTCCCGACGGCTGGCAGGTGTGGAGCAACGGCGCGGAGGAGTCCCGCGACGCGGGTGTCTGGCGGTTCGCGGAGACCGCGCCGATCTCCACGTACATCACGTGCGTGGTCGCGGGCCCCTACCACTACGTGACGGACTCCTACACGCGCGGGGACCTGACCATCCCGCTGGGCGCGATGTGCCGCAAGGGTCTGGCGAAGCACTTCGACGCCGATGACATCTTCCTCGTCACCAAGCAGGGCTTCGACCTGTTCCACGAGCTCTTCGACTACCCCTACCCCTTCGGGAAATACGACCAGGCCTTCGTGCCGGAGTACAACCTGGGCGCGATGGAGAACCCGGGGATGGTGACCTTCCGCGAGGAGTACATCTTCCGCGGCAAGGTCACGCAGGCCTCGTACGAAGCGCGCGCGAACGTCATCCTGCACGAGATGGCGCACATGTGGTTCGGCGACCTGGTCACCATGAAGTGGTGGGACGACCTGTGGCTGAAGGAGTCCTTCGCCGACTTCATGGGCTCGTTCGGGCTCGTCGAGGCCACCCGCTTCGACCAGGCGTGGATCACCTTCGCCAACCGTCGCAAGTCGTGGGCCTACCGGGCCGACCAGCTGCCGTCAACGCACCCGATCACGGCCGACATCCGTGACCTGGAGGACGCCAAGCTGAACTTCGACGGCATCACCTACGCCAAGGGCGCCTCGGTGCTCAAGCAGCTCGTCGCCTATGTGGGACGGGAGGCCTTCCTGGAGGGCGCCCGGCGCTACTTCAAGGCCAACGCGTACGGGAACACCACGCTCGACGACCTGCTGTCGGTGCTCGCGGAGGTCTCCGGGCGGGACATGGCCACGTGGTCGCGGGCCTGGCTGCAGACCGCCGGTGTGAACGCGCTGACCCCGGCGATCACCTACGACGCGGGCGGCCGGGTGACGGAACTGGCCGTCGTGCAGGAGGGCGACGAGCTGCGCCCGCACCGGGTCGCGGTGGGCCTGTACCGGCTGGAGTCCGACGGGACGCTGGTCCGCTACGCACGGGCCGACGCGGACGTGTCGGGCGCGCGGACGGTGGTCGCCGAGCTGGCGGGCACGGAGCGCCCGGACCTGGTCCTGGTCAACGACGAGGACCTCACCTACTGCAAGATCCGCTTCGACGAGGGCTCCTTGGAGACCCTGCGGGCGCACCTCGGCGATCTGACGGACCCGCTCGCGCGGGCCCTTTGCTGGTCGGCGCTGTGGAACCTGACGCGTGACGGCCTGATGCCGGCCCGGGACTTCATCGCGCTGGTCCTCGCGCACGCGGGCCGCGAGAGCGACGTCGGCGTCCTGCAGATGCTGCACACGCAGGCCCTGACCTCGGTCACCCACTACGCGGCGCCCGCCTGGCGCGCGCAGGGCGGCCGGGAGCTGGCGGCGGGCGCGCTGCACGAGCTGCGGAACGCGGCGCCGGGGTCGGAGCACCAGCTGACGTGGGCCCGCTTCTTCGCGGCGAGCGCGGCGACGGAGGGCGACTTCCAGCTGCTGCTGGGCCTGCTGGCCGGTTCGGCCCGGATCGACGGGCTGGAGGTGGACCAGGAGCTGCGCTGGGACTTCCTGCTGCCGCTGGCCGCGCACGGGGCGGTGGACGAGGCGGCGCTGGCCACCGAACTGGCGCGCGACGACACGGCCTCGGGCAAGCGGCACCAGGTGCGGTGCCTGGCGGCGCGGCCCTCGCAGGCGGTGAAGGACCAGGCGTGGGCGGCGGTGGTCGAGTCGGACGCGCTGTCGAACGCGCTGGTGGAGGCGACGATCGCGGGCATGCAGCAGTCCTCGCAGCGGGGCTTGCTGGCGGGGTACGCGGGGCGCTACTTCGAGGTGATCGAACGGGTGTGGGCGGACCGGTCGATCCAGATCGCCATGGACGTGGTGAAGGGGCTGTACCCGTCGCTGCAGGGTGACTCCGCCACGCTGGAGGCCACCGACGCCTGGCTTTCGGCCCACGCGGACGGGGCTCCGGCCCTGCGCCGGCTGGTCCTGGAGGCCCGCGACGACCTGGCCCGGGCCTTGCGCGCCCAGGCCTGCGACGCCGCGGCGGCGGGCAACTAGCCCGCGGCTCGCTGCGGGGGCGCTGCCCCCGAACCCCCGCGCCTCAATCGTCGGCGGGGCTGGAATTGCCCTCCGGGCTTCCGGCCCCGCCTGGCGGTCCGGGGCGGAGCCCCGGCAGCGGCGCCGCGCCGGGTCCCCCGTACGGGCGCATCCCATCGGCAGTCGAACGCCCGTACTTTAGCCCCAGCTTGTCCGGATTTGTCGACGAGCGTGTAACAGGGGTTAGCAAGGCCATGGCCTGAGGGAATCACCGCGTCATGAACCACAACGCACCCCTCCCCCTCGCCCACCTCACCGGTAGCCGCCCCCGCGTGCTGACCCTCGCACAGCTGCGCGAGCACGGCGTCACCGCCTCCGACGCGACCGAGCGGTCCTGGCAGCAGATCCTGCCCGGGGTGTTCCTGCTCCACCCCGGTCCCGCGACCAGCGAGGAGCGGCTGCACGCGGCGCTGCTGTACGCGGGGCGGCGCGGCGGTGGCGAGGCCATGATCACCGGGCTGGCGGCGCTCGCCCTGTACCGGTTCAGCTCCGCGCCCCCGCTGCTCGCCCTCTCGCACGTCGACGTGCTCGTGCCCGGCACCCGGCGGCTGCGTTCCACCGGCGACGTGCGGATCGTACGGACGCACACCCCGCCTCGGTCCCAGGAGGTGACCGGGCTGCCGGTGGCCCCCGTCGCCCGGGCCGTCGCCGACGCCGTCGCCCAGCTCTCCGACGCCGGCACCGTGCGCCGCCTGCTGAGCGAGGCCGTCCGCGGCGGGCACTGCGAACCGGCCGCCGTCGTCCGGGAGCTGACCGTGGCCCGGCTGCTGAACCGGCCGCACGTCGTCGACGCCGTCGAGTCGCTGCTCGCGGAGGGGCGGGCCATCGCCGAGGACCGGCTGTACCACGTCGTCCGCGGCTACGAACTGCCCGACCCGGTCTGGAACGTCGACCTGCGACTGCCCGGCGGCCCCCACCTCGGCGGCGTCGACGCGTACTGGCCCGAACACTCCGTCGCCGTGGAGATCGACACCCGCGCCCCGCGCCAGGGCGAGGACGAGCAGTGGTCCGAGTCCGTGCGCAAGCGCGAGACGCTGGAGCGACTCGGGGTGACCGTCATCCACATCACCCCGCGCAAGCTCCGCGACTGGCCCGAGCAGCAGGCCGCGGTCATCCGGACCGCCCTGACGGCCGCCGACGACCGGGAACCCGCCGCCTACCTGGTCGTACTGCCCAGGTGAGGCGAGTACTCCGGGGCGCTCCAGAGCAGCCGCCCCGGGTGCACGCTCTCCACCACCGACTCCACCCGGAAACGGGTGCGGCGGCTCCCGTCGGCCTCGAACTCCGTCCGGGCCCGGCCGCTGAGTTGAAGGACCCCTCCGCTCTCCCAGTCCGGGAGGAGCAGCCCGGCCCGTGGGTCGACCGTCAGGTTCCCCAGGGTCAGGAACATGGCGTTGCCCGCGAAGTCCGGCCAGGCCAGTTCGACCGGCGAGAGGACCTCCACGAAGCCCGGCAGTCCGCCCCGGTGACTGGCGTCGACCCCGTCCGCCTCCGCCGTGGTGGCGATGAAGAAGGTGTCGGCCTCCCGCACGGTCCGCCGCTGGTCGGGGGTCAGCGCCTCCCCGCGGCGCACGACTCCGCTCCCCTCCGCGACGCGTTCCAGCGGCTGCCGCTTCTGCAGGTACTTGGGGCAGTTGGCGAAGACCTGCTCGGCCTCGACGGCGAAGCCCCGGGGTGTGGCCGCGAGGGTTCCGTTCAGCCTCATCCGGCGCCGGGTGCGCGGGTCGAGCGCGATGGTCCCGATCCGCGTCCCGTCCGTGACCAGTGCCTCCGCGAGGGGGTCTCCGGCGGGGGCTCCTCCGGCGACGGAGATCCGGTGCGGGCCGGTGGCCCGCACGAAGCCGGGCGGGCCGGTGAGCAGGGAGGCCCACATCCGGCCGGCGTCGTCCGCGGCCCCGACGACCAGGTGCGGCTGCAGCTCCAGGAAGGCCGCGGCGACGTCGCGGATGCCCGTACCGATCGAGCGGCCGACGTGCTCGGCCGGCCCGCGCACGCCGACCCGCTCCTGCACCGCCAGCGACCCCCGGTGGTAGACGCCGCTCATGAGAAGAACCCGCAGGTCG
Source organism: Streptomyces sp. NPDC048331 (assembly GCF_043201215.1). Classification (NCBI taxonomy): domain Bacteria; kingdom Bacillati; phylum Actinomycetota; class Actinomycetes; order Kitasatosporales; family Streptomycetaceae; genus Streptomyces; species Streptomyces sp. NPDC048331. The sequence goes on from NZ_JBICYT010000005.1 coordinate 256,844, forward strand.
GCGCCCCCGCGGTGGGGGCGGGAGCACCCTCGGCACCGGTCGGCACGGAGATCTCCAGGCGGATGCCGTCGGGGTCGTGGAAGAAGATGCCGCCGGAGGCCACGCCCTCGCGGTGCGCGACGACGCCCTCGTAGGCGAACGCGACGCCCAGGCCGCGCAACCGCTCCTCGTAGGCGCGCACCTCCTCGACGGCGTCGGCCGAGAACGCCAGGTGGTGCAGTCCGGCCGCGGCCGGGGCGTAGGCGCCGTCGGCCTGCTGCCAGAGCGTGAGGACGAGCTCGCCGTCCCGGCCGAGGAAGGCGAAGCGGCGGCCCTCCTCCTTGCCCTCGCCGAGGACCTGGAAGTCGAGGGCGTCCCGGTAGAAGGCGAGCGAGCGCTCCAGATCGGTGACGTTCAGGCCGATGTGCCCGGTACGGAGCTCGCTGATGGCGGTGGTCATGACGGGTCCTCCCCAGAGATCGTTCCACAATGACTAACCTTCTAAATTCAAGTTAGAGGTTAGGTCGATCCGCGTCAACCGTTCACGTATCCTTGAGGGGTTAGCGAGCGAGGAGACGGACATGGCGACGGCGGACCCACGACCCCTGACCGGGGAGCCGATCGCCCTCGACCTGCTGAACACCCGCTGGATGCGCGAGGGGGCACTGGTCGACCTCTTCGCGGGGGCCTTCGGCCTGAGTAGGGTCGAAGGACTGGCGGTCTGGCTGGAGAGCACCGGTCTGGCCGGTCGCTTCCGGGCCGACGCGGCGACCCTCGTCCACCTGATGACCGCGCGCGAGGCCCTGGCCCGCGCCGTCGCGGACCCGACCGACGAGAGCGCTCGCACCCTGGTCGACGCCGTACTGGAGCACGGCCGCATCCGCGCCACCCTGACCGCCGAAGGGCCGGGCGAGCGCGCCGAGTTCGACGACCCCACCTGGGGTCCGGCCTGGACGGCGGCCAGGAACTACCTGGAACTGCTGGGTACCGCGCCCGAGCGGATCCACAAGTGCGCCTCCGAGACCTGCGTCCTGCACTTCCACGACACCTCGCGCAACGGCACGCGTCGCTGGTGCTCGATGGCCGCCTGCGGAAACCGGGCGAAAGCCTCACGTCATTACGCGCGCACGCGCGAGCGCTGAGCGCGCGAAATCTGTCACACCCGCACCGGGGCGCTATCGCGTCCCGGTGCTGACGTAGGGCCGCCAAGTCGATAAATCGATCGATCAGCCCCTACGGTTCGCACCGTTGTGCCCCGGTTGGGCCGCGCCGGCGCATTCTTCGCGCCGGCGGGAGTCCGCCATGACAGGTCTCGGTCAATGACAACTCTCCCCAAAGAGCTGTCGCTTAGGCCAAGCTGACCGGTCATCCGGCACCGAAATCCGGACCGTATCTTTCACTTACCAGGGATGCTGATGACCCTCGAATCCCCCAGCTCCATATCCGGGGCCAGACGCGTCGCGCGCGTCGCGGCCGCGGCCGGTCTGGTCGCCGCTCTCGCGGCCACCGGCGCCGGGCCCGTCTTCGCGGCGACCGGCGCGGACACCCCGGGCACCTCGCCCGCGGTCAAGTCCGCGGAGCAGAAGCTCGGTTCGGCCGACGCCGAACTGCTTCAGCAGGCCAAGGCCAAGGGTGACGCCAACGTCACCGTCATGGTCGCGACCGCTCCCGGCCAGACCAAGCAGGTGGCGGACCAGCTCGGCTCGGTCCAGGGCGCCTCGGTGGGCCAGACGTACGACAACCTCGGTTACGTACGCGCCACCCTGCCCACCGGCAAGGCCGACGCCGCGCTCAAGGCGGCCGCCAAGCTGTCCTCGGTGCACGGCATCGACCTGCGGCACGAGATCCAGCTGCCGGACCCGCGCCCCGAGGCGGACCGCTCGACCGGCGCGGTGAAGAAGACCGCCGCCGAGACCTACGCGGCGCCGGACAAGAACACCCCCGCGAAGAACCCGTACAACCCGTCCTTCGAGACCGGCGCCGTCGACTTCGTGAAGGACAACCCGCAGGCCGACGGCCGCGGCGTCACCATCGGCATCATGGACTCGGGCATCGACCTCGGTCACCCGGCCCTGCAGAAGACCACCACCGGCGAGCGCAAGATCGTCGACTGGGTCACGGCGACCGACCCGATCACGGACAACGACGCCACCTGGCGCCCCCAGATCACCCCGGTCACCTCCAGCGGCGGTAGCTTCACCGCGGGCGGTCAGAGCTGGAAGGCCCCGGAGGGCAGCTTCCAGTGGAGCCGCTTCACCGAGTCCATCACCGCCACCGGTGACATGGCCGGCGACGTCAACCGCGACGGTGACACCACCGACCGGTTCGGCCTGCTCTACGACGCCGCCGCCGGCACCGTCCGCGTCGACACCGACCAGGACGGCGACTTCACGAACAACGAGCCGATGAAGCCGTACAAGGACGGCTACCAGATCGGCTACTTCGGCACGGACAACCCGGCGACCGACGTCGCCGAGCGCATCCCGTTCGTGATCGAGATCCGCAAGGACGTCCCGATGGACCCGCTGGGCGGTGACTGGGTCGGCAAGAAGGCCGACTTCGTCAACGTCGGCATCATCGAGTCGGAGCACGGCACCCACGTCGCCGGCATCACCTCCGCCAACGGCCTCTTCGGCGGCGCGATGAACGGCGAGGCGCCCGGCGCCAAGCTCGTCTCCTCGCGCGCCTGCTCCTGGTCCGGCGGCTGCACCAACATCGCGCTGACCGAGGGCATGATCGACCTCGTCGTCAACCGCGGCGTGGACATCGTCAACATGTCCATCGGTGGCCTGCCGGCGCTGAACGACGGCAACAACGCGCGCTCCGAGCTCTACAAGAACCTCATCGACACCTACGGCGTCCAGCTGGTCATCTCGGCCGGCAACTCGGGCCCGGGCGTCAACACCATCGGCGACCCGGCTCTCGCGGACAAGGTCATCTCCGTGGGCGCGTCGGTCTCCAAGGAGACCTGGGCCGCCAACTACGGCTCCGGTGTGAGCGCGAAGTACAACATGTTCCCCTTCTCCTCGCGCGGTCCGCGTGAGGACGGCGGCTTCACGCCGACCATCAGCGCCCCCGGCGCGGCCATCAACACCATCCAGACCTGGCTGCCCGGCGCCCCGGTGAAGGAGGCCGGCTACACCCTGCCGGCCGGTTACGGCATGCTCCAGGGCACCTCGATGGCCTCGCCGCAGGCGGCGGGCGCCAGCGCCCTGCTGATCTCGGCCGCCAAGCAGCACAACATCAAGCTGACGCCGGCCTCCCTGCGGGTCGCGCTCACCACGGCCGCCAAGAAGATCGACAACGTCCCCGCGCACGCGCAGGGTTCGGGTCTGATCGACATCCCCGGCGCGTGGGAGTCCATCCAGCGCGACGCGAAGGCCAACGAGTTCACCGTCAAGGCGCCGGTCGACACCGCGATCGACCAGTTCCTGAAGACCCCGGGCTTCGGCACCGGCCTGTACGACCGTGAGGGCGGCCTCAAGGTCGGCCAGAAGAAGGTCTACAACGTCGTCGTCACCCGCACCACGGGCGTCAAGTACGGCACCCGGCACGATCTGAGCTGGCGCAACAACGACGGGACCTTCAAGGTCATCGGCGGCTACGACTACGTCACCCTGCCGCTGAACAAGCCCGTCACCATCAAGGTCGAGGCCAACGCCAAGTCGGCGGGCGTCCACAGCGGCATCCTGCAGCTGGACGACGAGACCACCGAGGGCATCGACAAGCAGATCCTGACGACCGTCGTGGCTTCCGCCCCCCTGGCCGCGCCGTCGTTCGCCCTGTCGCAGTCCGCCTCGGTGCAGCGCAACAGCCACAAGTCGTACTTCGTGACCGTCCCGGCGGGCGCCAAGAGCCTCGAGGTCGCCCTCGGCGGTCTCGCGGCCGGCAGCCAGACGCGCTTCATCGCGATCCACCCTTACGGCACCCCGGTGGACCCGACGGCCACGACCAACTGCTACCCGAACTACGACAACCCGGCCAACACCTGCCGCCCCGACGTGCGCTCGTACCCCGAGCCCACCCCGGGTGTCTGGGAGATCGAGGTCGAGGCCCGTCGTACGTCTCCGGTGCTCGACAACCCGTTCAAGCTGGACGTCTCCGTGCTCGGCGCGGCCTTCGACCCCGCGGTCAAGGTCCTGCCCGAGGTGAAGCAGGGCACCCCCGCCCCGGTCCAGTGGAGCGTCAAGAACGCGGGCGCGGCCATCTCCGGCGGCAAGCTCGTCGGCGGTCCGCTCGGTTCCGCGAAGGTCGCCAAGCCGACCATCACCCCCGGTGAGACCCACTCCACCGAGATCGTGGTGCCCGCGGGCACCTCGCGCCTCGACGTCGCGATCGGCAAGGTGTCCGACACCGCCGCCGACCTCGACCTGGAGGTCTACAAGGACGGCGTCAAGGTCGGCTCGGCCGCCGACGGCGACTCCGAGGAGGCCGTGAGCCTGGTCAACCCGGCCGCGGGCACCTACACCGTCAAGGTGATCGGCTACGCGATCCCGTCCGGCACCACCACGTACGACTACCGCGACGTGTTCTTCTCGGCCGCCCTGGGCTCCGTCCAGGTCGACGAGGCCGCCACGGTGAACCTCGCCACCGGCGCCACCGCGCAGGTCTCGGCGAACGTCCTGGTCACCAGCCCGGCCCCCGAGGGCCGGCAGTTCTTCGGCCAGGTCCAGCTGCTCAACGCCCGCGGCACCGCCGCCGGCACCGGCAGCGTGCAGATCGAGAAGGTCCTCCCGTAGGACCCTGCGGCTGGACGAACCCGAGGGGGCGGCGCTCTGACGAGCACCGCCCCCTCGGGCCGTTCGGGATCCCCCGGATCGGCGGTCCGCCCTCCGGTCGGCCACGTCCGGAGAGCGGACACGACGGAACGGCCACCGACCGGCTCCGACCAGGCGAAACGGGTGCTCGGAGGCCTCGCGACACGCCCACCACGAACGCGCCACAAGGGTTCACATCCAGGACACCGTCCGTACCTCGGACAATGGATTGGACAAGGCTCGTGGGGTCGAACGCATGATGGCTTCACGCGCGCCCGCGTCGTACGTACCAAAAGGAGTCACCGTGAGGGTCGGAATCGTCGGAGCCACCGGACAGGTCGGCGGAGTCATGCGCGGCATCCTCGCCGAGCGGAAGTTCCCGGTGGACGAGCTGCGGCTGTTCGCCTCGGCCCGTTCCGCGGGCTCCACCCTCGAATGGGAGGGCCAGGAGATCACCATCGAGGACGCCTCCACGGCCGACTACGCGGGCCTGGACATCGTGCTCTTCTCCGCGGGCGGCGCCACCTCCCGGGCCCTGGCCGAGAAGGTCGCCTCCCAGGGCGCCGTCGTGATCGACAACTCCTCCGCCTGGCGCAGCCACCCGGAGGTCCCCCTCGTGGTCTCCGAGGTCAACCCGCACGCGATCAAGAACCGCCCCAAGGGCATCATCGCGAACCCGAACTGCACCACCATGGCCGCGATGCCGGTGCTGCGCCCGCTGCACGACGAGGCCGGCCTGACCGCGCTGATCGCCACCACCTACCAGGCCGTCTCCGGCTCGGGCCTGGCCGGTGTGGCCGAGCTCAAGGGCCAGGCCTGCGCGGTGGCCGAGGCCGCCGACCAGCTGACCTTCGACGGCGACGCGGTGGCCTTCCCCGAGCCGGCCGTCTACAAGCGCCCGATCGCCTACAACGTGGTCCCGCTCGCGGGCAACCTGGTCGACGACGGGTCCTTCGAGACCGACGAGGAGCAGAAGCTCCGCAACGAGTCCCGCAAGATCCTGGAGATCCCTGGGCTCAAGGTCTCCGGCACCTGCGTGCGCGTCCCGGTCTTCTCCGGCCACTCCCTGCAGGTCAACGCGCGCTTCGCGAACCCGATCAGCGTCGAGCGCGCCTACGAGCTGCTGAAGGACGCCCCCGGCGTCGAGCTCTCGGAGATCCCGACCCCCCTGCAGGCGGCGGGCAAGGACGCCTCGTACGTGGGCCGCATCCGCTCCGACGAGACGGTGGAGAACGGCCTCGCGCTGTTCCTGTCCAACGACAACCTGCGCAAGGGCGCGGCCCTGAACGCGGTGCAGATCGCCGAGCTCGTGGCCGAGGAGCTGCGCGGCTGATCCCGCCCACCCGACGCGAGGGCGGCACCGTCACGGTGCCGCCCTCGCGCGCGTTTTTTCGCCCGTGGATTACTCCGGGGCGGTGACGGTGTCCGGATGGCAGGATGGCCGGGCAACGTCACCATCGAAGGAGATGAACGCGTGCCTGGCACGAATCTCACCCGTGAAGAGGCTCAGCAGCGGGCCAAGCTGCTGACCGTCGACTCCTACGAGATCGAACTCGATCTCAGCGGCGCACAGGAGGGTGGCACCTACCCGTCCGTGACCACCGTGCGCTTCCAGTCGACCGAGGCCGGGGGCGAGACTTTCATCGACCTGGTCGCTCCGGCCGTGCACGAGGTCGTCCTCAACGGCAGGTCGCTGGACGTCGCCGCCGTCTTCCACGACTCCCGGATCGCGCTGAGCGACCTGGCGGCCGGCGCCAACGAGCTCCGGGTCGTCGCGGACTGCGCGTACACGAACACCGGTGAGGGCCTCCACCGCTTCGTCGACCCGGTCGACCAGCAGGCATACCTCTACACCCAGTTCGAGGTACCGGACGCGCGGCGAGTCTTCGCCAGCTTCGAGCAGCCCGACCTGAAGGCCACGTTCCAGTTCACCGTGACGGCCCCCGAGGGCTGGACGGTCATCTCGAACTCCCCGACCCCGGAGGCCGCGGACGTCAAGGACAACGTCTGGCGCTTCGAGCCGACCCCGCGCATCTCCTCGTACATCACCGCGCTGATCGTCGGTCCGTACCACGCGGTACACAGCTCCTACGAGGGCCCGGACGGCCAGTCGGTACCGCTCGGCATCTACTGCCGCCCCTCGCTCGCCGAGTTCCTCGACGCGGACGCGATCTTCGACGTCACCCGGCAGGGCTTCGACTGGTTCCAGGAGAAGTTCGCCTACGCGTACCCCTTCGCCAAGTACGACCAGCTCTTCGTCCCGGAGTTCAACGCGGGCGCCATGGAGAACGCGGGCGCGGTCACCATCCGCGACCAGTACGTCTTCCGCTCGAAGGTGACGGACGCGGCGTACGAGGTGCGCGCGGAGACGATCCTCCACGAGCTGGCGCACATGTGGTTCGGCGACCTGGTCACCATGGAGTGGTGGAACGACCTGTGGCTGAACGAGTCCTTCGCGACGTACACCTCGATCGCCTGCCAGGCCTACGCCGAGGGTTCGAAGTGGCCGCACGCGTGGACCACCTTCGCCAACTCCATGAAGACCTGGGCGTACCGGCAGGACCAGCTGCCCTCCACGCACCCGATCATGGCCGACATCCGTGACCTCGACGACGTCATGGTCAACTTCGACGGCATCACGTACGCCAAGGGCGCCTCGGTGCTCAAGCAGCTCGTGGCCTACGTCGGCATGGACGCCTTCTTCAAGGGCGTGCAGGCGTACTTCAAGGCGCACGCCTTCGGGAACACCCGCCTGTCCGACCTGCTGGGCGCCCTGGAGGAGACCTCGGGCCGTGACCTGGCCGCCTGGTCGAAGGCGTGGCTGGAGACGGCCGGCATCAACATCCTGCGCCCGGAGGTCACCACCGACGAGAACGGTGTGATCACCGCCTTCGGCATCCGCCAGGAGGCGCCCGCGCTGCCCGCCGGCGCCAAGGGCGAGTCCACCCTGCGCCCGCACCGCATCGCGGTCGGCCTGTACGAGCTCCAGGACGGCGCCCTCGTGCGCACCGACCGGATCGAGCTGGACATCGACGGCGCGCTCACCACGGTGCCGGAGCTGGTCGGCCGCACCCGTCCGGCGGTCTTCCTGCTGAACGACGACGACCTGTCCTACGCGAAGGTCCGCCTGGACGAGGAGTCCCTGGCCACCGTCACCGCGCACATCGGCGACTTCACCGAGTCCCTGCCGCGCGCCCTGTGCTGGGCCTCGGCCTGGGACATGACCCGCGACGGCGAGCTCGCCACCCGCGACTACCTCGCGCTGGTCCTCTCGGGCATCGGCAAGGAGTCCGACATCGGCGTGGTCCAGTCGCTGCACCGCCAGGTGAAGCTGGCCATCGACCTGTACGCCGCCCCGGCGTGGCGGGAGGAGGGCCTGGCGGCCTGGACCGAGGCCACCCTGGAGCACCTGCGCGGCGCCGAGCCGGCGGGCGACCACCAGCTGGCGTGGGCGCGCGCCTTCGCGGCCACCGCCCGTACCGAGGGGCAGCTGACCTACCTGTCGGCGCTGCTGGACGGCGCGGCCGAGATCGAGGGCCTGGCCGTCGACACCGAGCTGCGCTGGACGTTCCTGGAGCGGCTCGTCGCGACGGGTGTCGCCGGGGAGCCGGCCATCGCCGCGGAGCTGAAGCGGGACGCCACGGCGGCCGGCGAGCGCCACGCGGCGACCGCCCGGGCGGCGCGCCCGACGGCGGAGGCCAAGGCCGAGGCGTGGGCCTCGGTGGTGGAGTCCGGCGACCTGCCGAACGCGGTCCAGGAGGCGGTGATCGGCGGCTTCGTCCAGACCGACCAGCGCGAGCTGCTGGCCCCGTACACCGAGAAGTTCTTCTCGGCGGTCAAGGACGTCTGGGAGAACCGCAGCCACGAGATCGCCCAGCAGATCGCGGTGGGCCTCTACCCGGCGCTGCAGGTCTCGCAGGCGACGCTGGACGCGACGGACGCGTGGCTGGCCTCGGCCGAGCCGAACGCGGCGCTGCGCCGCCTGATCTCGGAGTCCCGCGCGGGCGTCGAGCGGGCGCTGAAGGCCCAGGCGGCGGACGCGGCTGCCGCTCAGGTCTGACGGCTCGCACCGTAGCCGGGGCTCCGCCCCGGACCCCGCGCCTCAAACGCCGGCGAGGCTGGTTTTTCAGCCCGTCCGGCGTTTGAGGACCGGGTCCGGGCGGAGCCCGGCCCCCCTACCGACGGGCCGAGGCCACCTCGCGGAGGGCCGCCAGGACGTGGGCCAGCGCCGGCGCGGACTCGGCGCCGCGGCGGACCGCGGCGAGCACGTGCCGCGTCGGGCGGTCCCGCGACAGCACCCGGACGGCCACGCCCGAGGCGCGGCTCGACACCATCCGGGGCACCAGCGCCACCCCCATCCCCGCCTCCACCATCGCCAGGATCGCGGTCCAGCCGGAGGCCGAGTGCGCCTGTTCCGGGACGAAGCCCGCCGCCTCGCACGCGGACCGGGCGATCTCCGACCAGGGGCCGCTGCCCCCGTAGATCCACGGGTCGCCGGACAGGTCCGCCAGCCGCAGATCGGCCGCGGCCGCCAGCGGGTGGCCCGGCGGGAGCGCCACGTCCAGCGGGTCCTCCAGGAGCGCCACCCGGGTGAACCGGGGATCCCGCGCGGTCGGCGCGTGGGCGGTGAGGGACAGCGCCAGGTCCACGCCCCCGGCCGAGAGCAGCTCGTAGGCCTCGGCCGCCTCCGTCTCCCGGACCCGGATCTCCACCCCTGGGTGGGTCCGCCGCAGCGCCGCCACCGCCGGGACCACGAGCGCCGGTACGGCGGTGGAGAAGGCGCCCACCCGTACCTCGCCCGTGTCGCCGGCGAGGTATCCGGCCAGTTCCGCGTCGGCCCGCTCCAGCTGCGCGAACACCGCCTCCGTGTGCCGCAGGACGAGGTGGGCCGCGTCCGTGAGCCGTACCCGGCGGCCCTCGGCCTCCAGCAGCGCCACGCCGAGTTGCCGGGCCAGGTTCGTCAGTTGCTGCGATACGGCCGAGGGCGTCATGTGGAGCGCCTCGGCCGCTCGGGTCACGGTCCCCTGGTCGGCGAGGGTCCGCAGGATCCGCAGCTTCTTGATGTCCCACTCGGTCATGGGCCCGAACCTACCGCCGGGCACTCCCCAGCCCGACTCCGCCGAGGATGAGCGCCATGCAGAGCAGCTGCGCCGGTCCGGTCCGCTCGCCCAGGAGCAGGAAGCCGAGCCCGGCCACGCACACCGGCTGGAGGTAGTAGACGACTCCCGCGCGGGCGGCGCCGATCATCGAGACGGCCTTGTTCCAGGCGAAGAAGGCGACGGCCGAGGAGAACACCCCGACGTACAGCAGCGGTACGACCGTCCCGGTGGTGACCTCGAAGCCGCCCTGGACGGAGACGGAGACGGCGTAGGCGGGTGCCAGCATCAGCGCGCCGAGCACGAAGGTGGTGATCAGGAAGGCCAGTCCGCCGAGTTCGGCGGGCTTGCGCCGCAGCAGGGCGCTGTACGTGGCGAAGGAGAGGGCGGCCGCGAACATCCACAGGTCTCCGGCGCCGAAGTCGAAGCCGATCGAGCCGTCCCCGACGAGCAGCAGCACCCCGAGGGCGGCGAGCAGGATGCCGAAGGTCCGTCGTGCGCCGAGCCGTTCGCCGCCGAGGCGGGCGTAGAGCGCCATGATGACGGGCGAGGCGGCCATGATCATGCCCATGTTGGAGGCGGAGGTGGTCAGTCCGGCCTGGTGCACGAGCGTGTTGTAGAGGGTGACGCCGAACAGCGAGGCGAGGGTGATGAAGCCGAGGTGCCGCCGGATCAGGGCCCGCTGCTGCCATGCCTGGCGGGCGGCGAAGGGGGCGACGGCCAGCAGGGCGATGATCCAGCGCCAGAAGACCGCCTGGACGGGTGGGACGGTTTCGGCCATGCCCCGGGTGGCGACGAAGCTGCCGGACCAGACGACCGTCGCGAGCAGGGCGAGGAGCGCGCCGAGCCCGGCGGCACCTTTCTTCCCCGTGCTGCCGGGCTTGGCTTGCGAGACGGTACGGACGCGGTCCATGACGGCCACTGTGGGTCTGCTCCTCGGGGTGGGTCGGTGGTGTGTGGGGACTACCGTCGCACCACCTCATCCGTCAGGTCCATCGAAATGTTCTGATCATTCTTTTCAGCAGAACTGAACGATCGGGAGGTGCGGGCGGCCGCCAGCTGGCCGGCGACGGTGGCCCCGAAGGCGATCGCCATCCCGACGAGCTGTACGGGCGACAGCGCCTGGCCGAGGGCGGCCCAGCCGATGACGGCGGCGGTGAGCGGGGAGAGCGGGCCGAGCAGGGTGACCGAGGTGGCGCTGAGGGCGCCGATGCCGCGGAACCAGAGCCAGTACGCGATCCCGGTGTTGATCAGCATCATGTAGCCGTAGCCGAGGAAGGCCTTGCCGTCGAGCGCGGGCGGGGCCCCCTCGACGAGTGCGGCGACGGGGATGATGAACAGTCCGCCGGCGGTGAGCTGCCAGCCGGTCATCGCCAGCGGGCCCACGCCCTCCGGGCGGCCCCAGCGCTTGGTCATCACGGTGCCGGCACCCATGGAGGCGGAGGAGATCACACCGGCGACGACACCGGCCGCGTCGAGCCGGGCCTCGGCGGTCAGGACCACCATGCTCACGCCGAACGCCCCGACGACGGCGGCCAGTACGGTGCGCAGGCTCGCCCGCTCCCCGAGGACGAGCGCGGCCAGTCCTACGACGAACAGCGGGCCGGCGGCGCCCAGCACGGCCGCGACACCGCCGGGGAGCCGGTAGGCGGCGAGGAACAGCAGCGGGAAGAAGGCGCCGATGTTGAGGATGCCGAGGACGGCGGACTTCCACCACCACTGCCCCTTGGGCAGGGTGCGGGCCAGGGCGGTCAGCAGCAGTCCGGCGGGCAGGGCCCGCATGACCCCGGTGAACAGCGGCCGGTCGGGCGGTAGCAGCTCGGTGGCGACGGCGTAGGTGGAGCCCCAGGAGATGGGGGCGAGTGCGGTCAGGGCGACGGTGGCCAAGCGCTTCATGGCGGTGGCTCCTCGATCGGGCGAAGGAAGCGGAAGGGCGGAGGGGAGGGCCGGGGGCGGGGCTCAGGCCGCGGCGGTCACGGGAACCGGCCGGGCGGCGCCCGGGACGACCGGGGGCTCGGCGTGCACGGCCTGGGCCGGCAGGTGCCGCTCCAGCCGGAGCAGCGCCAGGGCGGCGCCGAGGGCGGCGACGGTCAGGACGGCCCAGGGCAGGCGGCCGTCGACGGCGAGCAGGGCGGTGAAGAGGGAGGGGGCGAGCGCACCGGCCAGCGAGTAGGACAGCTGGTAGGTGGCGAGGTAGCGGCCGCGGACGGCCTCGGGGGCGGCGGAGACCGACAGGGCGCCACCCGAGGGGCTGTGGACGAGCTCGCCGAGGGTGTAGACGACGACGATGACCAGCAGGGCGATCAAGGTGGCGGTCCGGCCGGGCCGCAGTGTGCCCAGCGCGATCTGCCCGACGAAGGCGGCGGCGAAGAGCACGGCGCCGAGGGCGGCCGAGCGGGTGCGGCGGGCGCCGGAGCGGCGGACCCGGCCCGCGATCAGTACGCCGATCCCGGCGCACAGCGCGGTGTTGACGGTGAACGCGGCTCCGGTGAGGGAGTCGGGGGCCCCGAGCCAGGTGGAGAGGTAGAGCGGGAAGAGGACGGAGAGGGCGGAGTAGCCCAGCGCGGTGAGGAAGTTGGCGGCGGTGAGCCCGAGGAAGGGGCGGTCGCGCAGGACGGTGCGGTATCCGGCGGATCCGGTCACCGGGGCACCGGCAGCGCCGGCCCCTGGGACGGCCCGGACCGCCCGGACCCGGCCGACGAGCAGTCCGGCGAGGGCGAAGGCGAGCGCATTGCCCCAGGCGGTGTACGTGAATCCGCCGGTGCCCCACAGGGCCAGCACCCCGGTGACGAGCAGGGCGCCCGCGCCCATCCCGGCGTTCTGCAGGGCCCGGGTCGACGCCTGGAGCCGGTCGCGGGCGGCGCCCCGCGCCACCTCGCCGATCAGGGACTGCTGGACGACGGAGAAGGAGCGGTCGGCGAGGGCGGTGACGAGGGCGACGGCGGCGAAGGCGGGCAGGGAGCTCGCGAGGGGGTACAGGGCGAAGCCGAGCGCCCGCACCCCGTAGAGCAGCAGGTTGACCCGCTTGGCGCCGAACCGGTCGACGGCCGTGCCGGCCAGCGGCATGAACGCCAGCCCGGCCAGTCCGGTGACCGTCATGACCAGGCCGACGACGGTGAGGGAGAGGCCGGTGACGTGGTGGAAGAAGACCAGCGAGAACGGGACGTACATACCGATCCCGACCGCGCTGATACCGATTCCGAGGAGCAGCGACCGCTCCCCCGCGACCTTCGCTTCCCCTGACGCGGTCGTCTTCCTCATGAACACCGTCATGACCCCTCCCCAGATTCGGTTGCTGCTAAGTAGCTTACCGTTAAGCTACTTAGCGTCAAGCAACTTTCTTGCGAACGATCTCGGGGAGGCCGGATACTGCACGCATGAGTGACGACAAGGACGCAGTGGACGCGATCACGGCCCAGTGGTTCGCGGTGCGCCCCGACCTGGAAACGGCACCCATGGCCGTCTTCGGACGCATCTACCGGATCACCAAGGCCATGGGCGACGCGATGGAGCAGTGCTACGCGCGCTTCGGCATCTCGCGCGGCGAGTTCGACGTCGTGGCCACGCTGCGCCGATCGGGAGAGCCGTACACGCTCTCACCCAGGCAGCTCTCGGCCACCCTCATGCTCACCACGGGCGGCATGACCGGGCGTCTGGACAAACTGGAGAAGGCCGGGCTGCTGTGCCGCAAGCCCGATCCGCACGACCGGCGGGGGCTCCAGGTGACGATCACCGACCGCGGCCTGGCACTCATCGACGAGGCCGTCAGCGCCGGTCTGGAAGTGCAGCGCGCCGCGCTCACCGGGCTGACCGACGACGAGGTCGCCGTGCTCACCGGCCTGCTCCGCCGACTGCTGGCCGCTGTCTGAGGACACGACAAGGCGCCGGGGGGCGTCGCACGGCCGAATCGAATCGGCGGTGCGGACCCCCGGCGCCCGGGAAGATCTGCTGGTCCCGGCCCCGTGGGGCCGGACCGGATCAGGCCTGCTTCTGCTTGCGGTCCGACTTGTCGAGGACCATCACGAGACCGATGATGCCCAGGAAGATCACCAGGGGCAGGGCCACGTACAGGCCGACCGTCTCACCGATGCTCAGGCCCGGACCCGGGTCGTCACCGTCGTCGCGGGTGAGCGCGAGGGCGGGAGACGTCATCAGCAGCATCATCAGCGCGGTTCCGGCCGTGACGGCGCCGGCGCGCAGAGCGTTCTTCTTGTCCACGGTGCAAACGTAGCGAACACCTAAACGGGGCGCGCGCCCGGGGGTGCCGTACGGGGTCGTACGCCCTCCCCCACCGCGCTCAGCAGGGCGTTCGCCCGCGGCGAGGACACCAGCTCCTCCAGGGTCAGCGGCCGCCCCGCGGCATCGGCGACCGGCAGCCTCCAATTGGGGTACTGGTCCCAGGTGCCGGGCAGGTTCTGCGGCCGCCGGTCCCCCACCGCGTCCGGCAGCCATACGCCGACCAGCCGCGCGGGGGTGCGCAGCAGGAAGGCGTACAGGGCCCGTACGGCGGCCTCCTCGCCCTTGGTGTCCAGGCCCAGCCCGTCCAACAGCTCCAGCCACTGGGCGGTGTCGGCGGCGTCCTCGGCCCGCTCCAGCTCGGCCGGGCGGGTCAGCAGGCCGAGCCGGTCGCGCAGTTCCACATGGCCCCCGGCGAGCTTGGCGGCCGTGGGCGGCAGGTCGTGCGTGGTGACGGTGGCCAGGCAGTCGGACCGCCAGGCCTGGGGGGCCAGCGGGTCCCCGCCGCCGTCCCAGTCCCGCTCGAACCAGAGCACCGAGGTGCCGAGCACCCCGCGCCGTGCCAGTTCCTGACGGACCCGCGGCTCCACCGTCCCGAGGTCCTCCCCGATGACCAGGGCGCCCGCCCGGTGGGCCTCCAGGACGAGGATCGCCAGCATGGCCTCGCCGTCGTAGCTGACGTACGCCCCTTCCGCGGGCGGAGTCCCCTCCGGGATCCACCAGAGCCGGAACAGCCCCATCACGTGGTCGATCCGCAGGGCGCCCGCATAGCGGAACACCCCGCGCAGCAGGGACCGGAACGGCGCGTAGCCGGTGTCGGCCAGCACGTCGGGGCGCCACGGCGGCAGCCCCCAGTCCTGGCCGCGCGCGTTGAAGGCGTCCGGCGGCGCGCCGACCGAGATGTGCCGGGCGTAGCAGGGCGAGCCGAAGACGTCGGAGCCCTGCGGGTGCACCCCGACGGCGAGGTCGTGGACGATGCCGACCGTCATCCCGGCCTCGCGGGCGGCCCGCTGGGCGGCGGCGAGCTGGCCGTCCGTCAGCCAGACCAGCCAGCGGTGGAAATCGGCCCGCTCCTTCGGGTCCTCCTCCCCCGCGTGCCCGGCGCACCAGACGGCGTGCACGTCCAGCGGTGCGCCCTGTTCGGCGCAGAACGCCCGGTAGGCGGCTTCGCGTTCGGGCGTGCGCGGCACGGCGTACAGCAGCTCCAGGGCCGACCGCTTGAGCTCCCAGACGGCGTCGCGGTCGATCAGCGCACCCTTCTCCATGACCTGGCGGCGCAGCTCGCCGCCGCGTGCGGCGAGCTCGTCGAGGGCCGCGCGGTCGGGGCAGTCGGCGTACTCGGGGACGTCCTCGATCCGCAGGTGGACGGGGTCCGGGAAGCGCCGCGAGGAGGGCCGGTAGGGGGAGGGGTCGGTCGGGGCCCCGGGCACGGCCGCGTGCAGTGGGTTGACCTGGATGAACCCGGCGCCGTGGGTACGGCCCGCCCAGCGGGCGAGCTCCGCCAGGTCGCCGAGGTCGCCCATGCCCCAGGAGCGCTCGGAGAGCAGGGAGTAGAGCTGGACGAGCAGCCCGTGGGCCCGCTCGGGCGCGGCCGGGGCCCGCGCGGGGGCGACGACCAGGGTGGCCTCGGCGCTCCGCCCGTCCGGCGCCTCGGCGACGAGCCGGTGGACGCCCAGCGGCAGCGCGGGGCCCCACGCGAGCACCTCGCCCGCCTCCTCGGCCACCACCCGCACCCGGGTGCCGGGGGGTAGCCCGGCGGGCTCCGGAGCCACCCGCTCGCCCTGCCAGAGCACCACCGTGGGCGGCAGCAGCCGCCCGGCCGCCTCCCGGACGGCGGACTCGGCGCTCACCCGGATGCTTTCCGCGTCGTCGGTGACCACCCCCAGCAGCCCGAGGACCGTCCTGACGGTGGTCTCCGGCACCGGGACGGAGACGTCGGCGGCGGGCCGGTAGTCGGTGGCGACGCCGTACTGGGCAGCGAGCCGGGCCAGGTCGTCCATCTGCGGGCGCTCCTTCGTGCGTGCGGGCATGAGGGCATGAGGGTGAGTCAGAAGATTGGGACACAAGGGTGGTTCACGAGGGTGGGACGCCGCCGGGGAACACCGCGTCCATACCCACTCGGAGGCACCGCATTCCTGCCGCATACGGGGCAGATCACCCATCCACATTGACACTCCAGCCGCACGGATGGTGGGCTCAGGCTCATTCGTACGAGTGGGGGACGTCTCGGGACGAGGAGGCTCAGTGCAGCTCAGGGGTAGGAGGCGGAACACCGCCGCCGCTGTGGCGGTGATCGGCACGCTCCTGGGCGGCGCCGTGTCCTCCGCGCCGCCCGGGATCTTCGCGGCGCCCACCGCACCGGACAGACCGGCGCCCGGGGCCAACCCCGGCGCGACCCCGGTGTCCGCCGCGGCCGGGCCGATGCTCGACCCGGGAGCCGACATCGCGCGGGCTGCCACCGAGGGGCCCGCCGTGTGGCCCCGGCCGCAGTCGATGGCCGCCGATCCGGCGCGCGAGCTGCCGCTGGGCACCGAGGCCGTGCTCGTCGCGGCCCCCGACGCCGATCCGTATGCCGTCCGGGTCGTCCGGGAGGCCCTGCGCGCGGCGGGCGTCCGCACCGTCCACGAACCGGCCCCCGGGGCTCCGCTGCCCGCGCGGGGCACCGTCGTACGGCTCCAGGACACCGACGCGGAGCAGGCGCTGCGGGCGCTGGGCGCGGCCGCGCCGTCGGACCTGCCGACCGGTGGCTACCGGCTGGCCGCGGGCCGGCACGCCGGCCGGGACACGATCGCGCTGGCCGGCATCGGCGGGGAGGGGCTCTTCCACGCGGCGCAGACCCTGCGCCAGCTCCTCGCGGCCGGCGGCGGGAAGATGCCCGGCGTCCTGGTGCGGGACTGGCCGGCCGCGCCGGTACGCGGGATCACCGAGGGCTTCTACGGACAGCCGTGGACCCAGGAACAGCGCCTCGCCCAGCTGGACTTCATGGGCCGCACCAAGCAGAACCGGCTGCTCATAGCGCCCGGCGACGACCAGTACCGCACGACGGCCTGGCGCCAGGACTATCCGCAGGAGCAGCAGGCCGAGTTCCGCGCGCTGGCCGAACGGGCCCGCGCCAACCAGGTCGTCCTGGCCTGGGCGGTGACGCCGGGGCAGTCGATGTGCCTGTCCTCGGAGGCCGACCGGGCGGCGCTGGCGCGCAAGCTGGACGCGATGTGGGACCTCGGTTTCCGCGCCTTCCAGGTGCAGTTCCAGGACGTCAGCTACACCGAGTGGGGTTGCCGGGCCGACCGGGACCGGTACGGCAAGGGCCCGGCGGCGGCCGCGAAGGCGCACGCGGAGGTCGCGGGCGGACTGGCCGCGCACCTGGCCGCCCGGTACCCGGGAGCGCCCGCGCTGTCGCTGCTGCCGACGGAGTACTACCAGGAGGGCGCCACCACCTACCGGACGGCCCTGGCGGGCGCGTTGGACCCGCGGGTGGAGGTGGCCTGGACGGGCGTGGGCGTGGTGCCGCGGACGATCACGGGCAAGGAACTGGCCGGAGCCCGCTCCGCCCTGGGGCACCCGCTGATCACCATGGACAACTACCCGGTGAACGACTGGGATCCGGGTCGGATCTTCCTCGGCCCGTACGCGGGCCGCGAGCCGGCGGTGGCGGGCGGTTCGGCGGCGCTGCTGGCCAACGCGATGCCGCAGGGCACCCTGTCGCGGATCCCGCTCTTCACGGCGGCGGACTTCGCGTGGAATCCGCGCGGCTACCGGCCCGGCGAATCCTGGGCGGCGGCGGTGCGCGACCTGACGGGCGCCGATCCGCGCACCCGCCAGGCGGTGGCGGCGCTCGCCGGGAACACCACGTCGTCCGGGCTCAAGCAGGAGGAGTCGGCGTATCTGAAGCCCCTGGTCGAGCAGTTCTGGAAGGCCCGCGCCGCGGGCGATCCGGCGGCCGGGACCGAGCTGCGCAAGGCGTTCACGGTCCTGCGCGAGGCCAAGGAGCGGCTGCCCGCCCTGTCGGGCGAGGCGGGCCCCTGGCTGGACCGCCTGGCGCGCTACGGGACGGCGGGCGAACTGGCGGTGGACGTCCTGCAGGCCCAGGCCCGCGGGGACGGCACGGCCGCGTGGAAGGCCTCCCGGGCCCTGGCCGAGGTCCGGGCGACACTGGCGCAGCCCGGACCGGCCCGGGTGGACAAGGCCGTCCTGGAGCCCTTCCTGACGAAGGCGGTGGCCGAGGCCGACGCCTGGACCGGGGCCGCCCGCAAGACCGGCACGGTGACGAAGGAGGCCGAGGCCTGGACCGTACGACTGGACGCCCCGCGCCCGCTGTCGGCGGTGACCGTGATGACCGAGCCGCTCCCGGCCGGGGCACGGGGCGCCGTGGTCGAGGCACACGTACCGGGCGAGGGCTGGCGCAAGATCGCCGGCGCCGCGGCCTCGGGCTGGACCCAGGTGGAGACACCGGGGCTGAGCGCGGACGCGGTGCGGCTGTCCTGGGCCGGGGCCGAGTCCGCACCCACGGTGCACCAGGTGGTGCCGTGGTTCGGGGACGGCCCGCGGGCCCGCTTCGAGCTGGCGGACGGGGCCGCCGCGGACGCCGAGATCGGCGGCGCCGCGCAGCGGATCTCGGCGCAGCTGTCGGCGCTGGGACCCGCCGAGGTGCGCGGACCGCTGTCGGCACGGCCGCCGGCGGGCATCGAGGTACGTCTCCCGCAGACCGTGGTGGCCCCGCGGGGCGGCCAGGTGTCGATCCCGCTGGAGGTCAGCGTCGCCGCGGGCACCCCGGCGGGCAGCTACCAGGTGCCGGTGACCTTCGACGGGGAGTCACGGACCTTGACGGTGCGTGCGGTGGCCCGTACCGGTGGCGCCGATCTGCTGCGGAACGCGCGCGCGACCTCGTCCGCGAACGAGACCTCCGACTTCCCGGCCTCGGCGGCCGTGGACGGTTCCATGGCGACCCGCTGGTCGTCGCCGGCGGTGGACGGCGCGTGGTGGAAGGCGGAACTGCCCGCTCCGGCGCGGGTGGGACGGCTGGAGCTGCACTGGCAGGACGCGTACCCGTCGGCGTACCGGGTGGAGACCTCCACGGACGGGGTGACCTGGCGCCCGGCGGCCGCCGTCAAGGCCTCCCGGGGCGGCCACGAGACGCTCCGGATGGACGCCCCGGACACCCGCTTCCTGCGGATCACGTGCGAGACCCGCGCGACGCGGTACGGCTGCTCCCTCTGGTCGGCGGAGGCCTACGCGGTCACGCCGTAGCCGTACGCCTCACCCCAGCCGGCGCACCCACCCGGCCCCGCCGCCGCACCTTCGAGCCCCGCCGGAGATCGAGGCGCGGGGTCCGGGGCTGCGCCCCGGGACGCCGGGCCGCACGTCCACGACGGGCGCAACCCCACAGGGGACCGGCACCCCCGCAGGGGCAGGCAACCCCGCAGGGGAGCGGCGGGCGCTACCCGGCCGCCACCCCGATCCCGATCCGCTCCAGCGCGTCGTCCGCCCCGTACGGCTGGAGATACGGCATCCACTGCGGATCCCGATGCCCCGTCCCGATGATCCGCCACGCCAGACCGGACGGCGGCGCCGGCTGGTGCCGCAGGCGCCAACCGAGTTCCAGCAGGTGCCGGTCGGCCTTGACGTGGTTGCAGCGGCGGCAGGCGGCCACGACGTTGTCCCACGCGTGCCGCCCGCCCCGGCTGCGCGGGATGACATGATCGACGCTGGTGGCGACGGCACCGCAGTACATGCAGCGACCGCCGTCCCGCGCGAACAGCGCGCGCCGGGTGAGTGGAACGGGCCCCCGGTAGGGGACCCGCACGAAGCGCTTGAGCCGTACCACGCTGGGCGCGGGGACGACCCTTGTCGCGCTGTGCAGATAGGCGCCGGATTCTTCCAGGGAGACGGCTTTGTTCTCCAGGACGAGGACGAGCGCGCGGCGGAGCGGTACGACGCCGAGGGGCTCGTACGACGCGTTGAGGACCAGGACGTGCGGCACGGACTGCCTCCTTGTACGCCGGCGGCGCGTGGCTCGCGCCGGGACGATCTGCTCTCCAGTCTCTCCTCAGGGCTGGTCGAAACGCCACCACTCGCCCGTAACGGGTCCGAGGTGTTTTCAACCACAGTCAGTCATCCCCAGGTGAGTCTGGTCTCTCCCTCGAACACGGCACCAAGGTGAAGGGATTGCCCCGTTAGTGTGGTCTGTCTGTCCCGCATGTCCCCGGGATCCGTCCGGGGGTCCCCCCGGTTCCGCGGGCAGACCGTTACACCTGGAGGTTCCCGTCGTGCCCTGGCCCGCCGCTCCGCTGCCGCTGGCAGCCGACGTTCCGGACGCGCCCGCATCGGTCAAGGAGGCGCAGGCGAGCGTCACCGAGGCCGCCAGCTTCATCGAGCAGAACTGGGCCACCTGGCTGAGCATCGGCCTGCGGATCCTGCTGATCGTCGTGATAGCGGCGGTGATCCGCTCGGCGGTCCGCAAGGCGCTGACCAAGCTCATAACCCGGATGAACACCAGCGCCGAGGCGGTGGAGGGCACCGCGCTGGGCGGGCTGCTCGTCAATGCGGAGCGCCGGCGCCAGCGTTCGGAGGCGATCGGATCGGTGCTCCGGTCGGTGGCCTCGTTCCTGATCCTGGGTACGGCCGCGCTGATGGTCCTGGCCGCGCTGAAGATCGATCTGGCCCCCCTGCTGGCGAGCGCCGGTGTGGCCGGTGTGGCGATCGGTTTCGGCGCCCGGAACCTGGTGACCGACTTCCTCTCCGGCGTCTTCATGATCATGGAGGACCAGTACGGCGTCGGCGACAAGATCGACGCGGGTGTGGCCTCGGGCGAGGTCATAGAGGTCGGCCTGCGCGTGACCAAGCTCCGCGGGGACAACGGCGAGATCTGGTACGTGCGCAACGGCGAGATCAAGCGGATCGGCAACCTCAGCCAGGGCTGGGCGACCGCGGGCGTGGACGTCCAGGTCAAGCCCTCGGAGAACCTGTCCCGCATCCGCGAGGTGGTCAAGGAGGTCGCCGACGCCATGGCCAAGGAGTCCCCCTGGGACGAGCGCCTGTGGGGCCCGGTGGAGGTCCTGGGTCTGGACGAGGTGCTGCTCGCCTCGATGACCGTGAAGGTGTCCGCCAAGACCATGCCCGGCCAGCAGTTCGCGGTGGAGCGGGAGCTGCGTTGGCGGATCAAGGAGGCCTTCGACGCCGCGGGCATCCGGATCATCGGCGGGGTGCCGGCGGCCGACGAGGACGAGGAGGCTCCGGCCGACCCGTCGGCCTCGGTCGCCGCGCCGTCCGCCCTGGCGAACCCGACCTCTCCGCAGTCACTGGCCACGGCCCCGATCCCGCCGCCGGCCGGCCCCCGGGTCACCAAATAGCCACCCGGCCGGGCGGCCCCCTAAGGGCTGTCCCGTAATCCGCGGCGGGTCGGCGCGCGGCGTCAGATGCGGTGCATCGCAAGGCGGAGGGTCGTCCGCATACTGGGCGTATTCGGGCGATCCCGACAACGCGGCGAGGTGCCGTAGCTGGCGCCGCGCGCCCGCCGGGGATTACGGGACAGCCCTTAGGTCGTCTCTTTCGGATCTTGTCGGTCGGGCCCGCGTTGTCCGGTGCCGTGCCTCGCAAGGCGGAGGGGCTCCCTTGTGCTGGACGTACCGGGGTGCTCCGACAACGCCGCGAGGTGCGGTGCCGGGCCGCGCGGGCCCCGACAAGATCCGGAAGAGACGGCCTAGCCGCTCGGCCCCTTCGTCGCACGTCCCACGAGCCCCGCTCGTCCCGCTGCCCCGCAGGTCATCCGTGAAATGACACAGCCTGCGGGGCAGCGGCATTGACACACTTCAACAGGTGATAGGAAACTTACCTAACAGATCACCTCGGTGAGGGAGAGCCGCACGATGCCCGCCGCCACGCCCGGAACGCCCAGCCTGTTGCGCGCCATGAACGACCGGGCCGCACTCGAACTCCTGCTGACGCACGGCCCGCTGTCCCGGACGCGCATCGGGCACCTGACCGGACTGTCCAAGCCCACCGCCTCCCAACTGCTCGCCCGCCTCGAAGCGGTCGGGCTGGTCGTCGCCACGGGTACGGACGGCGGCCGCCCCGGCCCCAGCGCCCAGCTCTACGCGATCAACCCGCGGGCCGCCTACGTCGGCGGCCTCGACGTCACCCCGGAACGCGTGCTGGCCGCCGTCGCCGACCTCACCGGCACGGTGGTCGCCACCCACGAGGTTCCCTACACCGAGGGGGCCGAGGCCGTCGACCAGGTGACCGAGGCCCTCGGCGGGGCCGTCAAGGCCGCCGGACTGACCCGCACCGACCTGCGCCGGGTGGTCATCGGCACGCCCGGCGCCTTCGATCCCCAGACCGGCCGCCTGCGCTACGCCAGCCATCTCCCCGGCTGGCATTCCCCCACCCTCCTGGAGGAGCTGGCGGCGGCCCTGCCGATGCCCGTCGAGTACGAGAACGACGTCAACCTCGCCGCCGTCGCCGAACAGCGGCTCGGCGCGGCCCGCGGCCACGAGGACTTCGTCCTGCTGTGGAACGAGGAGGGCCTCGGCGCCGCGCTGGTCCTGGGCGGCCGGCTGCACCGCGGCTGGACCGGCGGCGCCGGCGAGGTCGGCTTCCTGCCCGTGCCGGGTCGGCCCCTGGTCCGGCAGGTCACCCGGGCCAACTCCGGCGGGTACCAGGAGCTGGCCGGCGTGGAAGGACTGCCCCGGCTCGCGGCGGAACTGGGCGTCGAGCCGCCGGACACCACCGATGCCGCGGCGGCGCCGGCCGCACCGCACGGACCGGAGGTCGCCGCGGCCGTCGCCCTGCTGACCGGGGCCGCGGCCGCGCCCGAGGGGGCGCGGCTGCGCTTCCTCCAGGCGTACGCCACCGCGCTGGCCACCGGTCTCGCCTCGGTCGTCGCCGTGCTGGATCCGGAGATCGTGGTCCTGTCCGGGGCGGCCATCAGTGCGGGCGGCGAGCCGCTGCGCGCGCTGCTGGAGGCCGAGCTCGCCGAACTGGCCCCCTCCCGGCCCCGGCTGGTCCCCGGCGAGGTACGGGAGCGGGCGGTCCTGCACGGTGCGCTGGAGAGCGCGCTGGCCGCCACCCGTGACGAGGTGTTCGACACCTCGGGCTGACCCGCCCGGTCCCCGCCGACCACCCCCTCGGCCGACACCCCGCATCCCGCATCCCGGACCCGCACACGCGACACGCACGTCCGCACGCATCCGCACACCCCACCGCCACCGGCACCCCCCACGGAAGTTCCTCCCGCAGAGAGCGAGCCCCGCCATGCCCAGAATCGGACGCCCGACCACCGCGATCGCCGTCCTCGCGGCGATATCCGCCCTCGCCACGGCCTGTACGGGCCAGGGCGCGGACACCGCCTCCGACGATCCGAAGGCGGACGTCACCCTCACCTTCTGGCACGGCTGGTCCGCGCCGAGCGAGACCAAGGCGATCGAGGACAACATCGCCCGGTTCCGGAAGGCGCACCCGAACATCAAGGTCGAGGTCACCGGCAACATGACCGACGACAAGATCAACCAGGCGCTGCGGGCGGGCGGGGACAAGGCCCCCGACGTGGTCTCCTCCTTCACCACCGACAGCGTGGGCAAGTTCTGCAACTCGCGTGCCTTCGCCGACCTGAATCCCTTCCTGAAGAAGTCCGGGACGGACAAGACGAAGGTCTTCCCCAAGACCCTGCTGGAGTACACGCAGTTCGAAGGCAACCAGTGCACCCTGCCGTTGCTGCACGACGCGTACGGCCTCGTCTACAACAAGACCGCCTTCGCGGCCGCCGGCATCACCGAACCCCCGCGGACCTGGAGCCAGTTCACCGAGGTCGCGCAGAAGCTCACCAAGCTCAAGGGCGACTCGTACGAGCAGGTCGGCCTGATGCCCACCTTCCACGGCTACGAGACCAAGCCGACCCGGCTCGCGGCGCAGTGGGGCGCGACGTACTTCGACACCGACGGCAAGTCCAACCTGGCCGCGGACCCGGCCTTCGCCAAGATGCTGACCGCGCAGAAGGACCTGGTGGACAAGCTCGGCGGCTACGAGAAGCTGGAACGGTTCCGCAACACCTTCGGGGACGAGTGGAGCGCCGAGCACCCCTTCCACCTGGGGCTGGTCGCGATGCAGATCGACGGCGAGTGGCGGGCCCCGATGGCGAAGGAGGCCGGGGTCGCCTTCGAGATCGGCACCGCGCCGCTGCCCGTTCCGGACGAGCAGGCCGACGACTACGGCAAGGGCTACCTCTCCGGCACGATCATGGGCATCGCCTCCGGCAGCAAGAAGCAGAACGCCGCCTGGGAGCTGGTCAAGTACATGACCACCGACACCGAGGCGGTCGTGGCCTTCGCCAACGCCATCCACAACGTGCCCTCCACCCTGGCCGCCCTGGAGTCCCCGAACCTCGAGGTGACCCCGGAGTTCAAGACCTTCCTCGACATCGCCCGGCACCCGAAGTCCGGCACCACCCCGGCCCAGGCCGACGGCGGCACCTACCAGCTGACCTTCGAGGACTTCGCGTACGGGGTCGAGAAGGGCGACGTGGCCGACATCCCGGCCGGTCTCGCCAGGACCGACCGGCAGATCGACACGGACATCGCGAAGGCGAAGTAACTCCATGACCGGCGCCCACCCCCTGCGGTCGAAGCGGCGGCGCTCCGCCCTGCGGACCGCGGCCTTCCTGTCCCCCTGGCTGATCGGCTTCGCGGTCTTCTTCGTCTATCCGCTGCTGTCCACCCTGTACTTCTCCTTCACCCGGTACGACGGCTTCCGGCAGCCCGCCTTCAACGGCCTGGACAACTGGAGCTACGTCTTCACGGACTATCCGCTCTTCTGGCCGGCGATGCGCAACACGCTGTGGCTGGTCCTGGTGATGGTGACCTGCCGGGTCGCCTTCGGCCTCGGCATCGGCCTGCTCATCACGAAGATCAAGACGGGCGCCGGGATCTTCCGGACCCTGTTCTACCTGCCCTACCTCGCCCCGCCGGTCGCCGCGACCCTGGCCTTCGTCTTCCTGCTCAACCCCGGTACCGGACCTGTCAACACCCTGCTGGACGCGGTGGGACTGCCCACCCCGGGCTGGTTCACCGACGCCGACTGGTCCAAGCCGGCCCTGACCGCCCTCGCCCTGTGGGGGGTGGGCGATCTGATGGTCATCTTCATGGCCGCGCTGCTCGACGTACCGAAGGAGCAGTACGAGGCCGCGGAGCTGGACGGGGCCGGCGCCTGGGCCCGGTTCCGGCACATCACCCTGCCCAACATCTCGCCGATCATCATGTTCGCCGTGGTCACCGGGGTCATCCAGGCCATGCAGTACTACGCCCAGCCGCTGGTGGCGGGGAAGGTCGCGGCCGGGGTGATCGGCGGTTCGGGCCAGCAGTTCGAGCCCGGCTACCCCGACAAGTCCACCCTGACGTTGCCCCAGCTCGTCTACAACCTCGGGTTCCAGCGCTTCGACTACGGCACCGCGTGTGTCGTCGCGCTCGTCCTGTTCGCCCTGTCCATGGCCTTCACCGCGCTCCTGATGCGGCGCCGTGGCGGCCTGATCGGAGCCGGTGAATGAGCAGCTCGCACTCCGGCCGGAGATCCTCCAAGGCGGTCCTGCACTGGGTCGCGGTGCACTCGCTCGGCGTGGCCGCCGCGCTCTTCTTCGTCCTCCCCTTCGTCTTCCTGCTCCTCACCTCCCTGATGGGCGACCGACAGGCGCTGACCCGCGACCTGTGGCCCGACACCTGGGAATGGGGCAACTACGCGAAGGTGTGGCACACCCCGGGCTTCCTGACCTGGTGGCGCAACACGCTCCTGTACGCGGGACTCGGCACCCTGTTGACCGTGGTCTCCTCCGTGCCCGTCGCATACGCGCTCGCCAAGTTCCGCTTCCGCGGGCGGCGGCTCGCGCTGCTCCTCGTGATCGCCATGATGATGCTGCCGCCACAGGTGGTGGTCATCCCCATGTACCTCTTCTGGGCCAGGCAGCTCGACCTGTCCGGCACGCTGTGGCCGCTGATCGTCCCGATGGCCTTCGGCGACGCCTTCTCCATCTTCCTGCTCCGCCAGTTCCTGCTGACCATCCCCGACGAGTACCTCGACGCGGCCCGCGTCGACGGCTGCGGCGAGCTGCGCACCCTGCTGCGCGTGGTGCTGCCGATGGCCAAGCCCGGGATCGCCGCCGTCGCGCTCTTCCAGTTCTTCTGTGCCTGGAACGACTACTTCGGCCCGCAGATCTACGCCTCCGACAACCCGGCCGCCTGGACCCTCAGTTACGGGCTGGAGTCCTTCAAGGGGGCGCACCACACCAACTGGAACCTGACCATGGCCGCGACCGTGCTGGTCATGGCCCCGGTGATCGTCCTCTTCTTCTTCGCCCAGAAGGCGTTCGTCGAGGGAGTCACCCTGACCGGCGTGAAAGGCTGACGACGTTGAAACTCGCAGTGGTGGGCGGCGGTTCCACCTACACCCCCGAACTGATCGACGGGTTCGCACGGCTGCGCGACACCCTGCCCGTCGCCGAACTCGTCCTGATCGACCCGGCCACCGAACGGCTGGAGCTGATCGGCGGCCTGGCCCGACGGATCTTCGCCCGGCAGGGCCACCCGGGCCGCGTCACCACCACCTCCGACCTCGACGCGGGCGTCGCCGGGGCCGACGCGGTCCTGCTCCAGTTGCGCATCGGCGGGCAGGCCGCGCGGCTGCGGGACGAGACCTGGCCCCTGGAGTGCGGCTGCGTCGGGCAGGAGACCACGGGCGCCGGCGGGCTCGCCAAGGCGCTGCGCACCGTCCCGGTGGTCCTCGACATCGCCGAGCGCGTCCGGCGGACCAACCCGGACGCGTGGATCATCGACTTCACCAACCCGGTCGGGATCGTCACCCGGGCCCTGCTGCGGGCCGGACACAAGGCCGTCGGGCTGTGCAACGTCGCCATCGGCCTCCAGCGGAAGTTCGCGGCCCTGCTGGACCTGGCGCCGGCGGACATCCACCTGGACCACGTGGGCCTCAACCACCTCACCTGGGAAATGGGCGTGCGCCGGGGCGGCCCGGACGGCGCGGACCTGCTGCCGGAACTGCTCGCCACGCACGGGGAGGCCGTCGCCGAGGACCTGCGGCTGCCCCGGGCGGTGCTGGACCGGCTCGGTGTCGTGCCCTCGTACTACCTGCGCTACTTCTACTCCCACGACGAGGTCGTGCGGGAGCTGGGGACCAAAACCTCGCGGGCCGCCGAGGTCGCCGCGATGGAGCGGCAACTGCTCGCCCTGTACGGGGATCCGGCGCTCGACGAGAAGCCGGCGCTGCTGGCGAAACGGGGCGGCGCCTTCTACTCCGAGGCGGCCGTCGACCTGGCGGCCTCGCTGCTGGGCGACGGCGGGCCGACCGTGCAGGTGGTCAACACGTACAACAACGGCACGCTGCCCTTCCTGCCGGACGACGCGGTGATCGAGGTGCCGGCCCGCGTCGACGGATCCGGCGCCGTCCCGCTGACGGTGCCCCGGCCGGCCCCCTTGTTCTCCGGGCTGATCGCGCACGTGAGCGCGTACGAGGACCTCGCGCTCGACGCGGCCCTGCGCGGCGGGCGCGAGCGGGTCTTCGACGCACTACTGGCGCACCCGCTGATCGGGCAGTTCGACCTGGCCGAAGGGCTGACCGACCGACTCCTCGCGCACAACAAGGAGCACCTGCCATGGGCGTGACCCTTCCTTCGGTGCTGGCGATCGACGCGGGCAACAGCAAGACCGACGTGGCGCTCGTCGGTCCGGACGGCTCGGTGCTGGGCTCCGGCCAGGCCGGGGGCTTCCAGCCGCCGCGGACGGGCGTGGCCGCGGCCGTCGACGTGCTGGCCGAGGCGATGGCCGACGCCGGCCTGCACGCGGGCACGGGGGCCGGGGCCGGGCCGTGGGTCGAGCACGTGTCGGCCTGCCTGGCCAACGCGGACTTCCCGGTGGAGGAGTGGGAGCTGGCGCGTGAGATCGAGCGGCGCGGCTGGGGCCGTACGACGACGGTCCGCAACGACACGTTCGCACTGCTGCGCGCCGGACTACCGGCAGGCGCCGACCCGTGCGGCGTCGCGGTGGTGTGCGGGGCGGGCATCAACTGCGTCGGGATGACCCCGGACGGGCGGACCGCGCGCTTCCCCGCGATCGGGCGGATCTCCGGCGACTGGG
Source organism: Streptomyces sp. NPDC048331 (assembly GCF_043201215.1). Classification (NCBI taxonomy): domain Bacteria; kingdom Bacillati; phylum Actinomycetota; class Actinomycetes; order Kitasatosporales; family Streptomycetaceae; genus Streptomyces; species Streptomyces sp. NPDC048331. The sequence goes on from NZ_JBICYT010000005.1 coordinate 285,038, forward strand.
GCGGCGGGGGCGGACTGGCCGAGGAGGCCCTGTGGTGCGCGGCCCGGGCCGAGGACGGGCGGGGCGGGCCGACGGAGCTGGCCCGGGCGCTGCCCGCGTACTTCGGCCACGCGTCGATGGCCTCGCTGATCGAGGCGATGCACCTGGGCCGGCTGCCGCACGCGCGGCGGCACGAGCTGACCCCGGTGCTGTTCGCGGTGGCGGCCGCCGGGGATCCGGTGGCGCTGTCGCTGGTGCACCGGCAGGCGGACGAGGTGGTGGCCATGGCATCGGTGGCGCTGGGGCGCCTGGATCTGCTGGATCGGGAGGTTCCGGTGGTGCTGGGCGGCAGTGTGCTGGCGGCCGGCCATCCGCAGCTCAACGAGCGGATCGCCGCGGGCCTCGCCGAGCGGGCCCCGCACGCCCGGATCTCCGTGATCACGGCTTCGCCGGTGCTGGGCGCCGGTCTGCTGGGCCTGGACGCGCTCGGGTCCCCTCCCCCGGCGCACCGGAAGCTCCGTACCCATTTCGGTTGAACCCGCCCGGGAAGTCCTCCGGTCTGGAACCGTGGCGCCCGTAGGGACGTATTGACGGTGAAGGGGCGACGAAGGGGGCCCTCGGGGACGGATCGCCCTGGATCCAGCACCGGGTGCTGTGGTCGACCGGCACTACGGCCATACTGCTGCGCAGGGGGTACCTCCCAGCGTCGGCTGGAGGACGACAGGACCGAGGGGGAGGTCACGGTGGCGATCACATCACGCGCGCCCGCGCCAGGGGGCGGTGCTTCCGTGCCGTCCGCCGGGCCGACGGCGCCACCGCCCGCCGGGCCGGCCCGGCGGGGCACCGCCTGGGCCGAGGGTGTGGAGCGGCTGCGCGAGGCGGCGACCACCGAGCCGGGCCGGCTGCGGATCATCGGCGCGGTACTGGCCGCCCTGATCGTGCTGTTCGGCACGGTGAGCGTCTGGGAGATCTCCGACCGGGCCGCGGCCGCCGACGACGTGGTGGGCCGCAGCCAGCCGCTGAGCGCGGACGCGGCGAGCATCTACCGCTCCCTGGCCGACGCCGACACGACTTCCTCCAGCGGGTTCCTGCTGGGCGCCCAGGAGCCGCGCGAGGTCCGCAGTCGGTACGAGAAGGACATCGCCAACGCCTCCAAGCTGCTGGTGAGCGCCGCGGCCAACACCGGCGGCAACGAGGACTCCCGCCGGCAGATCACCGTGCTGAGCGAGCAGCTCCCGCGCTACACCGGTCTGATCGAGCAGGCCCGGGCCACCAACCGGCAAGGCCTGCCGCTGGGCGGCGCCTACCTCCGCTACGCCAACGAGCAGATGACCACCCAGCTGCTGCCCGCCGCCCAGCGGCTGTACGAGTCCGAGACGAAGCGGCTCTACCAGGACGACGACGACGCCCGGTCCTGGCCGTTGGCGTCGATCGGTCTGGGCCTGCTCGCGGTCGCCGCCCTCGTGTGGGCGCAGCGGCGCAACTACCGGCACACGAACCGGGTCCTCAACCACGGGCTCGTGGCCGCGACGGCCGCCTCGGTGGTGGTCCTGCTGTGGCTCGCCGTGGGGCACACGGTGGCCCGGTCCTCGCTGAGCGAGGCCCGCGCGGACGGGCAGGAGTCGTTGAAGGTCCTCAACGACGCGCGGATCGCCTCCCTGCAGGCGCGAGCCGGTGAGAACCTGACGCTGATCGCGCGGGGCGCCGTCCTGGCCGAGGACAAGAAGTCCGACAAGTACGACGTGGACTTCACCCAGAACATGAAGCAGCTGGACGCCGGACTGGCGACCGCGCTGCGGCTCGCCGACGACGCGGCCGGCCGGGATCCCGTCGGCCGGGCCGCGGACGGCGTGCAGCAGTGGAAGCAGCGGCACTCGGCGGCCCGGGAGGCGGACCTGAAGGGGGACTACGAAGCCGCGCTGCCCCTGGTCGTCGGGGACGAGAAGCACAAGGAGAGCAGCGGCGCCGCCTTCGACACGGTGGACGCCTCCCTGGAACAGGCCGTCACCCACGAGCAGGAGGAGTTCACCCGGGCCGCCCAGGACGGACTCGGGGCGTTGGGCGGCCTGGTGACGGGCGCCGCGGTCCTGGTGGTCATCGGCGCGACAGCGGCTCTGCTCGGCATCGGGCGCAGGCTTTCGGAGTACAGGTGAGCGCGATGCGGATACGAGCGAGGCGGGCCGCCGAAGGTCACGAGAACGTCGAGAGCCGCGAGGGCGTCGGGAACCCCGCGGGCCGCGAGGGCCGCGCGGGCCGGGCCCGGCACGCGGCGAGCGCGGGCGCTGCGTCCGGATTGCGCCGTGCCGCCGGCCGGCTGCGCGGCTGGGGCGGGGTGAGCGCGATGGCCGTCGCCTGTGCGACGACCGTCGCCGTCGTCCTGCTGCCGCTGGCCCACGCGACGCCCGACACCGGCAAGCCCGTGGTCCGCCGGCCCGCCTCGATGGCCGCGGCTCCGGCCACGCCCTGGACCCTCACCGACACCTGCCAGGACCCCGAGGCCAGCCTGCGTCCCTCCGACGTGGACGGGGCGACCATCGCGCGGATCAAGGCGGCGGGCAAGCTCGTCGCCGGCGTGGACCAGAACAGCTTCCGCTGGGGATACCGCAACCAGACCGCCGAGGGCAGCCGCCTCGACGGCTTCGACATCGACCTGGTGAAGGCCATCGCCAAGGACATCCTGGGCGACGAGAACGCGGTCATCTACCGGGCCATCCCCACCAGCCAGCGCATCCCCGCCCTCCAGGAGGGGCGCGTCGACATCGTCGTGCGGACCATGACCATCAACTGCAAGCGGCTGGAGGACGTCGCCTTCTCGACGGCCTACTTCGAGGCCGGGCAGCAGGTGCTGGTGCCGAAGGGTTCGCCGATCACCGGGTACGACACCTCGCTGAAGGACAAGCGGATCTGCGTCGCGTCCGGTTCCACGGCCGAGTCGGCCCTGAAGGCCCAGTCGTACGGCTCGGCGGCGGTCACCGTCGCCAACCAGCTCGACTGCCTGGTCCGGCTCCAGCTGGGCGAGGTCGACGGCATCATCACCGACAACGCCCTCGCGGCCGGCCAGGCCGCCCAGGACCCGTCCGTGCAGCTGGTGGGCTCACCCTTCACCCGTGAGTTCTACGGGGTGGCGATGAACAAGGACGCCTCCGACCTGGTCCGCCGGGTCAACAAGGTGCTGGAGAACTACCGCGCGGGCGGCGGTGAGAGCCCGTGGATGAGGGCCTACCTCAAGCACCTGCAGCCCGTGCTGCCCGGCGTGACCGCGCCTCCCGCGCCCAAGTACCGGGACGGCTGAGGTCCGTGACGGTTTCGGACACGGGACCGGGCGCGGGGCAGGATACGAGGTCGGACCCGGAGGCGGCGGCGGAAGCGGAGGCACAATCGGTGGAGGCGGGGTCTGCAGTGATGGACCGGGACGACGTCGACCGCGCCCTGTCCCGGCTGGGCGCGGAGCACGAGGCCGTCGAGACCTCGCTGCTCGCCCTCCAGGACCATGCCGGGCGCCGGCTGCTGGAGGGCGCCGCGCTGGCCGGTACCACCAAGGACCGCTGGACGACCGCCGACGCGGACATCACCCGGCTGTGGACGTACTTCGACGCCTACAGCGGGGCGCTGACCGCCGCCCGGGAGGTCCGGGAGCGGCGGCGCTGGCCGAGCCGCGAGGACCTCATCGAGCTGACGGAGCGGCTGCGCGGGCCCGGGGTGCTGATCGCCGGGGCCGCGGCCGAGGGAGTGGCGCTGGCCGAGCGGCTCTCGCTCGCCGAGCTCGTCGCGCGGATGAACGGCCTGTACGCCCGCTCGCTGGACGTGGTGGTCGCCGCCGATGCCGTGTGGTCGGCGCTGCCCGCCCGGATCGACCTGCTCGCCGCCGAGCTGCACCGCACCCGCTCGCTGGCCCACTCGGTGGGCGTGCGGCCGGGCGAGCACCCCTCGGGCGACGACCTGGAGGACATCACCGCCGAGCTGACGGAGCTGCGCACCCAGGTGATCGCGGATCCGCTGGCCTTCTGGCTGCCGGCCACGGGCAGCTCGGCGCCCGGCGGCGGCCGTCCGGACACCGGGCGCTACGACCGGGCCGCGCTGGCGCTGGAGGACGTACGCCGCGAGATCGAGGCGGTGCTGGACGTACGGCAGGACGCCGAGCAGCGGTTGATCGCCTTGCGGGACGTGCTCTCGCGGGCCGACCGGACCCTGGCGGAGGCGCGGACCGCGCGCGGCGAGGTGCTGGCGAAGATCGCCGCGTCCGAGGTGCCCGCGGTGAGCGGCCCGCCCACGGTGCTCCAGGAGCAGCTCGCGGCGGCCGCCGAGCACCGGCGCCAGGCCCGCTGGCACCGGCTCTCGCCGCTGCTGGAGTTGCTGGAGGTGCGCGCCGAGGAGGAACTGCGGCGGGCCCGTGAATCGTTGACCGCGGTGACGGCGCCGCTGGCCGTGCGGGCCGAGCTGCGCGGGCGGCTCGACGCGTACAAGGCGAAGGTCGCCCGCCACGGAATGGCGGAGGACCCGCTGCTGATCGAGCGGTACGACACCGCCCGACGGATGCTGTGGAGCGCGCCCTGCGACCTGCGGGCCGCCGAGCAGGCCGTCCTGCGCTACCAGCAGGCGACGGCGGAGTCGCTGGTGCCGCAGCACCGGCCCGAGCAACCGCGAGACCAGGAACAGCGGCCCGACGGGCCGGGAGAGGGGGACGCATGAGCCTGATCGGAACCACGTGCGTCCGCCCCGGCTGTCCGGGGGCGTACGAGGACATGGGCGGTGGCGAGGTCTACTGCGACACGTGCGGGCTGGCGCCGATCGGCTCGATCGCCGCGGGTGCGGACGAGCTGGTGTCGCCGCCGACCGGGATGACGAGCGCGGCCCGGGGTTCCCTGGGGTCGGGCGGGTCCCGTGGGTCGATGGGCTCGCAGGGCTCCCACGGCTCGGCGCGGTCCTCGGCCTCGGCCCGGTCCTCCCGCTCCTCCTCCTCGCGCCGTTCGGTGTCCGGGCGGCTGTCGCGCTCGGTGTCGGGGACGACGTCCACCCGTTCGGTGTCGGTGCGCAGTTCGGGCTCGGCGGCCTCGGGCCGCAGCCGGCTGGGCGCCGGGCTGGTCAACGTGCCGGAGGTGCCGCGTCCGAATCCGTCGACCGCGGTCCTGGAGAACCCGGAGGTGCCGGAGCGCAAGCGGTTCTGCTCGCGCTCGGACTGCGGGGCCCCGGTGGGCCGCTCCCGGGGCGACCGGCCGGGCCGGACGGAAGGGTTCTGCACCAAGTGCGGACACCCGTACTCCTTCGTGCCCAAGCTGCGCTCCGGTGATGTGGTGCGCGGCCAGTACGAGGTGGCGGGCTGCCTCGCGCACGGCGGTCTCGGCTGGGTGTACCTGGCGGTGGACCGGGCGGTCGCGGACCGGTGGGTGGTGCTCAAGGGCCTGCTGGACACCGGGGACCAGGACGCGATGGAGGCCGCGATCTCGGAGCGACGCTTCCTCGCGGAGATCGAGCACTCCAACATCGTGCGGATCTACAACTTCGTGGAGCACCTGGACCAGCGGACCGGTTCGCTGGACGGGTACATCGTCATGGAGTACGTCGGCGGCAAATCGCTGAAGGAGATCGCGAACGAGCGGCGCCGGCCGGACGGGCGACGCGACCCGCTGCCGGTGGAGCAGGCGTGCGCCTACGGCATCGAGGCGCTGGAGGCGCTCGGCCACCTGCACAGCAGGAACCTCCTCTACTGCGACTTCAAGGTCGACAACGCGATCCAGCAGCAGGACCAGCTGAAGCTGATCGACATGGGCGCGGTGCGGCGGATGGACGACGCCGAGTCGGCCATCTACGGCACGGTGGGTTACCAGGCCCCCGAGGTCGCGGAGCTGGGCCCCTCGGTCGCCTCCGACCTGTACACGGTGGCGCGGACGCTGGCCGTGCTGACCTTCGACTTCCAGGGCTACACCAATGTGTTCGTGGATTCGCTGCCGGACCCCGAACACATCGAGGTGTTCCGGCGGTACGAGTCCTTCTACCGACTGCTGGTGCGGGCCACCGACCCGGATCCGGGGCGGCGGTTCTCGTCCGCGCAGGAGATGGCGGACCAGCTGACGGGCGTGTTGCGGGAGGTGGTCGCCCTGCAGACGGGCCGGCCGCGGCCGCAGCTGTCGACCCTCTTCGGCCCGGAGCTGCGCGTTCCGGACACCCGACTGTTCGCCGACGTGGCCGACCAGGTCGTCTCCCGGCTGGGCTACCGGCCGATCGCCTCCCGGCGGGGTGGCGGGCTGTTCGCGATGCTGAGCCGCGGCGCGGCCCCGGGTGGGGCGCACGCCGGGTCCCGCACCGGGGTCGCCGCGGGGATCCACGCGCCCGGCGGCGCGGCCGCCCTGCCCGCGGCGGCTTCCGCGCCCGGAACGGCGGGAGGCCCGACCGGCGGGGCGGCGACGGCCCCGCCCGGGAACCGGACCGGTGCCGCGCCGGTGCCCGGGCTCGGCAGCACCGCCACGCACGTGACGGCCGCGCCGGTGCCGGGTCAGCGGCCCGCGCCGCCCGCCGCGTTCCAGGGCGCGGGAGTGGCACCCGTACCCGTACTCCTGTCCCCGGAGCGGTCCGCCGCGAGAGCGACGACCCTCGACGCCCGCGACAGCGCGCTGGCCCTGCCCGTACCGCTGGTGGACTCGACCGACCCGAACGCCGGTTTCCTGACCGGTCTGCTGGCCTCCGCGCCGGGCGACCTGCTGGGCGCCCTGAACGCGGCACCGGCCGACTCGGCCGAGCTACGGCTGCGGGAGCTGCGGGCGCACCTGGAACTGGGTGAACTGCCCGCGGCCGGACGCACCCTGGCGGATCTGGAGACCCGGCACGCGGACGACTGGCGGGTCGTGTGGGCCCGTGGCATCGCCTCGCTGGCCACCGGTGACGACGAGATAGCGGCCCTGTCCTTCGACGCGATCTACGACGCCTTCCCGGGCGAGCCCGCGCCGAAGCTGGCCCTCGGGCTGTGCGCCGAGGTGCTGGGCCAGTTGGACAACGCCGCCGAGTACTACCGGCTCGTGTGGATCACCGACCCGGGATTCGTGAGCGCGGCCTTCGGGCTGGCCCGGGTCCAACTGGCCGCCGGGGACCGGGACGCGGCCGTGCGCACGCTGGAATCCGTGCCGGAGGCGTCCATCCACTACACCGCCGCGCGGGTGGCGGCGGTACGCGCACGTCTGCGCGACCGGTCCCCGCAGGAGCCGCTGCTGGCCGACCTGGCGGCGGCAGCGGACCAGGTGGAGGCCCTACGGCGGTTCGGGCTGGACCCGGAGCGGCAGGAGCGGCTCGCGACGGAGGTTCTGGGCTCGGCCCTGGACTGGGTACTGTCGGGTAGCCGGGGTTCCGACCCCGGCCGCACCTCGCTGCTCGGCAGTCAACTGGACGAGCGGGGCCTGCGCTTCGGACTGGAGCGCTCGTACCGCGTCCTCGCACGGCTGGCGCGGCGTGGCGAGGAGAGGATCGAACTGGTGGAACGGGCAAACCGTTTCCGTCCCCGGACGTGGGTGTGAGTGATGTCGATGCATCGGCTGTCGGGCTGCCCCAGCTGCGCGGAACCCTTGGAGGAGGGTGACCGTTTCTGCGGTGTCTGCGGCTACGCCGTGAGCGCTTCGCCCCCGGCGGCCGTGGACCATCCGACCATCCCCATCCCACCGGCGCCACCGTCACCGTCGGCCGCCGCGGGCGGGGGCGCGGGGGCGGGCGCGGGCGGTTACGGGAGCCCGGCCCCCGGCACCTCGCACGCTGCCGCCGTCGAGCCCGCGCCCGGCTGGGGCAGTGTGGCCGCGGCCGCGCCCACACTGGTCGGCGACCCTGCCGACTGGGCCACCACCCCGGCGGAACCGGAGCCTGAACCGGAGCCGCGGCAGAGCCCGACCGGAGCCACCTACGCGGCCTCCGGCCACGGGAACCCGTACGGCGACGGCACCCCGCCGGAAGGCACCCCGTGGGGCGCGGCGGAGCACCCCTACGGCGCCACGACCGACGCCCCGCGGGCCCGGTACGACCTCCCGGGCGGCGGCACCACGCCCGACGGGAGCGGGCACCCCGCGGGCGAGAACCCGTACGGCGCCGAGTCCGCCCAGGAACCGGCGTACGGCGCCCCGCAGCCCCCGGCCCCGGTCCAAGCCCCGGCCCAGGCCCCGGACGGCGGGAAGACCTGCGTCGCCTGCCGCGCCGGGCACGTGGACACCGACGGGTACTGCGAGCACTGCGGGCACGCGCAGCCCCGCGAGCGCGACCACATCGAGGAGGAGCTCGGGAGCGTCGCCGCCGTCACCGACCGGGGGCTGCGCCACCACCGCAACGAGGACTCGTTCGCCGTGGCGGCCACCGCCCTGCCCGACGGCTCCGCCGCCACCGTGGCCATCGTCTGCGACGGTGTCTCCTCCGCCAGCCGCCCCGACGAGGCCTCGGCCGCGGCCGCCGGCGCCGCCAACGAGGCGCTGCTCGAAGCGCTGCCCCGCGGCGCCCACCCCCAGGAGGCCATGCACGAGGCGATCCTGGCCGCCGCCGACGCGGTGAACGCCCTGGCCCCGGAGACCCCGGGCGCGCAGAACGCCCCCGCCTGCACCCTGGTCGGCGCCGTCGTCAGCGGCGGCCTGCTGACCATCGGCTGGGTGGGCGACAGCCGTGCCTACTGGATCCCCGACGACCGTGCCGCCCTGCCGCGCCGGCTCACCGAGGACGACTCCTGGGCCGCCCAGATGGTCGCCGCCGGTCTGATGGGCGAGGCCGAGGCCTACGCGGACGTCCGCGCGCACGCCATCACCGGCTGGCTGGGGGCCGACGCGTACGACCTCGAACCGCACACCGCGACCTTCAAGCCCGACCACCCCGGGGTGGTGGTGGTCTGCACCGACGGACTGTGGAACTACGCGGAATCCGCGCGGGAGATGGCCCAGGTGGTACCCACCGACGCCGCGACCCGCCCGCTGCACAGCGCCCAGGTACTGGTGGGCTACGCCCTCGACGGCGGCGGCCACGACAACGTCACCGTGGCGATCGTGCCGTTCGCCACGCCACCCGAGCAGGAACCGGGACCGGATGCGGAGCCAGGCCCGGCGGCAGGACCGGAATAGGAAGTGGAAGCGCGCCCGCAGGTCTGACCCGCCTGCCCGAGCCCTCTAGGAGTCCAACCGATGGCGAATTTCGCCAAGCCGAGTGCCCCACGGTTCAGCGTGGAGGTGTACCAGAACGAGTTTCTCCCCGAGGGCGGACGGGACGTCCACGCCATCGTCACGGTCACCGCCACCGGCGGTGCCACCGCCACGCGCGCACCGGTCGCCGACGGCACGGCGGCCGTGGTGCTCATGGTCGACTGCTCGGGGTCCATGGAGTACCCGCCGGAGAAGATGCGCGGCGCCCGTGAGGCCACGGCGGCCGCCGTCGACACCCTGCGCGACGGCACCGCCTTCGCGGTGATCGCCGGTACGCACGTGGCCAAGGAGGTCTACCCGGGCCAGGGCCGCCTCGCGGTCGCGGACGCGGCCACCCGCGCCCAGGCCAAGGAGGCCCTGCGCGGGCTGAGCTCCGGCGGCGGTACCGCCATCGGCACCTGGCTGCGCCTCGCCGACGGCCTGCTGCGCGGCTCCACCGCCGCCATCCGGCACGGCGTGCTGCTCACCGACGGCCGCAACGAGCACGAGGAGCCGGCCGTGCTCCGCGCCACTCTCGACGCCTGCGCGGGCCGCTTCACCTGCGACGCCCGCGGGGTGGGCACGGACTGGGACGTCAAGGAGGTCACCGGGATCGCGCACGCGCTGCTCGGCTCCGCCGACATCGTGGCCGACCCGGCCCACCTCGCCGAGGACTTCACGCGCATGATGGAGAACGTCATGGGCAAGGAGGTCGCGGACGTCGCTATGCGCCTGTGGACCCCGGTCGGCGTGGAGATCCAGTACGTCAAGCAGGTGGCTCCCATCCTCCAGGACCTGACCGACCGGCGCACCGAGGCGGGCCCGCTCGCCGGTGACTATCCGACCGGGTCGTGGGGCGACGAGTCCCGCGAGTACCACGTGTGCGTCCGCGTGCCCACGGCCACCGTGGGCCAGGAGATGCTGGCCGCCCGCGCCACGCTCGTCCTGCCGGCCACGGCGGGCGGGCCGGAGGAGAAACCGACCGTACTGGCCCAGGGCCTGGTGCGCGCGGTGTGGACGAACGATCTCGCGGCGTCCACCGCCATCAACGCGCAGGTCGCCCACTACACCGGACAGGCGGAGCTGGCGGAGGCTATCCAGCAGGGCCTGGAAGCCCGCAAAATGGGCGATGTCGGTGGTGCCACGGCCAAGCTGGGGCGTGCGGTACAACTGGCGAGTTCCTCCGGAAACGCCGACACAGCACGACTCCTGGCGAAGGTGGTGGATGTGGTGGACGCGGTGGCGGGTACTGTGCGGCTGAAAGCGAAGGTCGCCGATGCCGACGAGATGACTCTCGATACGCGTTCGACGCAGACCGTCCGAGTGAAGAAGACCTGAGACCTGACGTGATGACGCAGGGAGAAGAAGGGGGAAGCGCCGCCATGCCGACCTGCCCGAACGGGCACCAGTCCGCGTCCGACGACTGGTGCGAGGTCTGCGGCCATCGCATGGCTGCCTCGGAGGGCCCGCCTCCGGTGCCGTCCTACGGCTACGGCTTCCCCCCGACCGCCGGTGAACCGACCGCCCAGGCCGAGCTCTGCCCGCAGTGCCGGACCCCGCGCGAAGCCATGGCGCCGTTCTGCGAGGAATGCCGCTACAACTACCTCACCCGTAGCTCGACTTCGTACGCGCCGCCGGTTCCGGACCAGGGCCCCCAGGCGACGGGGGTCGGCGTCGGTGGTGGCGGCGGTGCCGGAGGTCGCGGTACGCCTCCGCCGCCCGTGCCCGCTCCCGGGACCTACTCCCAGGACCACTTCGAGTACCAGGGTTCGCGGCCGTCCCGGGTCAACCGGCCGGCCGAGCCGCTCCAGCGCGAGGACGACTGGCTGCTGCCGCCGCCCGCGCACGAGCCGCTGGAGTACCAGCAGGCTCCGCAGCCCCAGTACCAGCAGCAGCCCCCGCCGCCACAGCAGCGGGAGTACCAGCAGGAGTACCAGCAGCAGGGACCGCCGCCCCAGCAGCAGTACCAGCAGCAGCCTCCGCCGCAGCACCAGCCCTTCCCGCCGCAGGGCGGGGGCGCCTGGAACGCGACGATCGGCCCCGACCGCTCGTACTTCATGGCGATGATGCAGCGCAGCGGCCCCGAGGCCGCCGGGCTGAACCTGCCCGCCTACTCTCCGGAGCAGCACCTTCCGCTGTCCGGCGGACAGATCACCATCGGCCGCCGGCGCGCCTCCACGGGCGAGTCCCCCGACATCGACCTGTCGGTGCCCCCGGAGGACCCGGGCGTCTCCCACCAGCACGCGGTGCTCGTCCAGCAGCCCGACCTCAGCTGGGCGGTGGTGGACCAGAACTCCACCAACGGCACCACCATCAACGGCGGCGAGGAGCCGATCCAGCCCTACGTCCCGGTCCCTCTCGCCGACGGCGATCGGGTCCACGTGGGCGCCTGGACGACGATCACGATCCGCCGCGGCTGATCCGGTCCTCGGTTCACCCCTCCCCCAGGGGCCACACGTACGGCCCCTGGGGATCGTCGAGCCACGACCACTGGCCGTCCGCGCTCACCGAGACGCCGAAGCGTTCCCGGGCCGGGCGGCCTTCGCGGCGCCACAGGTCGAGGGCCTCGCGGGGGTGCAGCACGCCCGCGGTCAGGACGAGCATGAACTGGAAGCGCTCGTTCTCCACCAGCTCGTACGGAAGCCCGTACCCCGTTCCGGCCAGGTCGGGCGGCGGGGCGGCCGTGGCCCCACGCAGCGGGACGAAGTACGCCGAGGTGTGCAGGAAGTTGCCCTCGGCGAAACCCGCGTCCCGGACGGTCAGCGCGATCAACCCCGTCGACAGCGGCGCCAGGATCCGCGCCCCCGGCCGGCACTGGCCGAGCCAGGTGTGCGGGATCAGCGGCAGCGTGCAGGTCACCATGATCCGGTCGAACGGGGCCCGGGCGGGGCAGCCGCGCGCCCCGTCCCCGGTGACCACCACCGGCCGGTACCCGAGCTCGGCCAGGTGGGCCCGCGCGGACTCGGTGATCTCCTCGTCGAGGTCCACGGTGGTGACGTGCTCCTCGCCGAGCCGGTGGCACAGCAGGGCCGCGTTGTAGCCGGTACCCGCGCCGATCTCCAGGACGTCGTCGCCGTCGCGCACGTCCAAAGCGGCCAGCATCTTCGCCATCAGGGAGGGCTGGCTGCTGGAGGAGACCTGCCGGCCGTCACGCATCCGCGTCGCCAGCGGGGTGTCCACATAGACCCCGCGCAGCCAACGGGCCCGTCGTTCGGGGTCGGGATCCTGCGCCCAGAGCCGCTCGTGACCGGCGCCGCGGCCGGTCCAGAAGTACGGGACGAACACGTGCCGGGGCACGGCGGCGAAGGCCGCCCGCCAGCGCGGATCCTCCAGCACACCGGCGGCGGTCAGCTCCCGCACCTGGGCGGCGTGCGCGGTCTCCCGCAGATCCCGTGTCTCGGTGTGCGCGGTGTGTGCGGCCATGCCTCCACTGTCCTGCTCCGGGCCGCCGCGTGCGAACGCGAGGGGCTCGGCGGGCTCAGGGGGGCCAGGGGTGCCAAGGGGTGCCAGGGAGGCCGGCGGGCCTCGGGGGGACGGTCCTAGGACCTCGGTCCTGGATCCGGGCGTCTGAGACGATGGTCAGGTGAATGAGATCCCGCGGGGCACGCTTGACGAGCAGACCTTCTACGAGCAGGTGGGCGGCGAGGACACCTTCCGCCGCCTCGTCCGGCGCTTCTACGAGGGGGTCGCGGAGGACCCGCTGCTGCGCCCGATGTACCCGGAGGAGGACCTGGGGCCCGCCGAGGAGCGGTTCGCGCTGTTCCTGATGCAGTACTGGGGCGGTCCGACCACCTACAGCCAACACCGCGGCCACCCGCGCCTGCGGATGCGGCACGCGCCGTTCCAGGTGGACGCGGCCGCCCACGACGCGTGGTTGCGGCACATGCGGGTCGCGCTGGACGAGCTGGGTCTGGCACCGGAGCACGAGGCGCAGCTGTGGAAGTACCTGACGTACGCCGCCGCCTCGATGATCAACACGGCGGGCTGACGGACGTCCCGGGGGAGGGACCGGTCGGACGGGTCGGACCGCTCGGACCGGTCAGACCGGCCGGACCTGGAGGGCGCCCAGGCCGCCGGTGACACCGGGGCGGCGCATGGCGACGGATCCGTACGGGGTCCGCAGCCGCAGCCAGGTGCCGGCAACGAGCAGCGCCACGGGGGCGGGGGCGTCCGGCAGGGGTGCGGAGGCGGGCACGGCGGCCCGTACCGGCCTCAGGAAGCCCAGGGACTGCGCGGCGTGCACGGCGCGCAGCGGGAGTTCGGTGTCGCCCAGGGTGCGGGACCAGATCTCGCGGCCGATCCGGTCGCGCTCGGACCGGGTCCGGTGCTGCGCGGGCAGGGCCTCGTCCCGGGCCCGGAACTCGGCGACGGCGGCGGCCACGGCCGCTCCCATCGCCTCGGGGCCGGGCAGCCCCGGAACCTGCCGCCAGCCGCCGCGGGGCGGCAGCACACCGGCCCAGGGCGGTCCGGTGACCGGCCCGGGCACGGTGGCCGCGGCCGAGGTCTCGTCCACGGCCTCCAGCAGCTCTCCGGCGGACACCGTGAGGTCCAGCGGCATCGCGACGGGTGCGGCGAGCCGCACCGTACGGATGGCGAGGATGTCGAAGGACGGCGGCCGTCCGAAGACGGCGAGCGCGCCGCCACCGGCCTGCAGGCGTACGGCGGCGGCGCGGTCGTAGTGCACCAGCCGACCCAGGAAGGCGGCGAGGTCCGCCGCCTCCCCGGAATCGGCGAAGCGCAGCTGGTCGTTCATGCCGCGATGGCCTCGGTCCGCGGCTCGTCGAGGTACTCCTCCAGGAAGTGCCTCTCCTCGGCCGTGATGCGGCGGGGCCGCCCCGCGGCGAGGTTGTAGGGCACGACCACGGTCTCGGCGCGCACGTAGACCGTCTCGGGCGCGTCCTCGGTCGCCTCGTCCTTGACCTCGTAGCGGATGGTCAGGGACGCGGCGCCTATCCGGGTCACCCAGGACTCGATGAGGACCGGCTCGTGACGGTGCACGAGGGGCAGCTTGTAGTCGATCTCGTGACGGGCCACGACGGACCCGCCCGTGAAGGACTCGCTGCCCTCCCCCGGGGCCAGACGGAACATGAAGTCGATCCGCGCCTCCTCCAGATAACGGAGGAAGACGACGTTGTTGACGTGCCCGAAGGCATCCATGTCCGCCCAGCGCAGGGGGCACCGGTAGTGGTGTCTGGCCATGACGGCGACCTCAGCCTCGCGTGAGCTTCTTGTAGGTGGCACGGTGCGGACGAGCCGCGTCCGGACCGAGACGCTCGATCTTGTTCTTCTCGTACGACTCGAAGTTGCCCTCGAACCAGTACCACTTGGACTCGCCCTCGTACGCCAGGATGTGCGTGGCGACCCGGTCGAGGAACCAGCGGTCGTGGGAGATGACCACGGCCGCACCGGGGAACTCCAGCAGCGCGTTCTCGAGCGAGGACAGGGTTTCGACGTCGAGGTCGTTGGTGGGCTCGTCGAGGAGCAGGAGGTTGCCGCCCTCCTTGAGCGTCAGCGCCAGGTTGAGGCGGTTGCGCTCACCACCGGACAGGACGCCGGCCGGCTTCTGCTGGTCCGGACCCTTGAAGCCGAAGGCGCTGACGTACGCGCGGGACGGCATCTCGACCTGGCCCACGTTGATGTAGTCCAGCTCGTCCGACACGACCGCCCAGAGGGTCTTCTTGGGGTCGATGTTGGCGCGGGACTGGTCGACGTAGCTGATCTTGACGGTCTCGCCGACCTTGATGGCGCCGGAGTCCGGCGTCTCCAGGCCCTGGATCATCTTGAAGAGCGTGGTCTTGCCGGCGCCGTTCGGGCCGATGATGCCGACGATGCCGTTGCGGGGCAGGGTGAAGGACAGGTCGTCGATGAGGACCTTGTCACCGAACGCCTTGGAGAGGTTGTTGACCTCGACCACGATCGAGCCCAGACGCGGGCCCGGCGGGATCTGGATCTCCTCGAAGTCCAGCTTCCGCATCTTGTCCGCCTCGGCGGCCATCTCCTCGTAGCGGGCGAGGCGGGCCTTGGACTTGGTCTGGCGGCCCTTGGCGTTGGAGCGGACCCACTCCAGCTCTTCCTTGAGGCGCTTCTGGCGCTTCTCGTCCTTGCGGCCCTCGACCTTGAGGCGGGTGGCCTTCTTCTCCAGGTAGGTGGAGTAGTTGCCCTCGTAGGGGTGCGCGCGGCCGCGGTCGAGCTCGAGGATCCACTCGGCGACGTTGTTCAGGAAGTAGCGGTCGTGGGTGACGGCCACGACGGCGCCCTTGTACTGCGAGAGGTGCTGCTCCAGCCAGTTCACCGACTCGGCGTCGAGGTGGTTGGTGGGCTCGTCGAGGAGGAGCAGGTCCGGGGCCTCGATGAGCAGCTTGCAGAGCGCCACGCGGCGCTTCTCGCCACCGGAGAGGGTGGTGACCGGCCAGTCGCCGGGCGGGCAGCCCAGGGCGTCCATGGCCTGCTCCAGCTGGGCGTCCAGGTCCCACGCGTCGGCGTGGTCCAGGTCCTCCTGGAGCTTGCCCATCTCGTCCATGAGGGCGTCGGTGTACTCGACGCCCATGAGCTCGGCGACCTCGTTGAAGCGCTTGAGCTTCTGCATGACGTCGGCGGCGCCGTCCTGGACGTTCTCCAGGACCGTCTTCGACTCGTCGAGCTTGGGCTCCTGCATGAGGATGCCGACGGTGAAGCCGGGCGACAGGAACGCGTCACCGTTGGACGGCTGCTCCAGGCCCGCCATGATCTTCAGAACGGTGGACTTACCGGCGCCGTTGGGGCCGACCACACCGATCTTCGCGCCGGGCAGGAAGTTCAAGGAGACGTCATCAAGAATCACCTTGTCGCCGTGCGCCTTGCGCGTCTTGCGCATGGTGTAGATGAACTCAGCCAAGAGAAACCGTCCGGCAGATCGATGGTGGGCAGATACACCCCATCTTGCCAGGCGTCCATACCTCGGGGGAAACGCGTAGGGGCCGGCCCCCTGAGCCGGGGCGCGGCGTGGGGACGGCCCGGGGCCGGTCCGGGGACGGTCCGGGGACGGTCCGGGGCGGGACTGCATCCTTCGGCCTACCGCGTTTTCGACCCTACGGACGATGATCTTGCGGCACGGCCGCGAGAGGGTTGATCCGTGCGGACAACCATCGGATACACCGTCGAAAGCATCGGCTACGTCATAGGAGCCCAGGGGCTCGTCAGCTTCGCCTCGCAGACCTTCTTCGGCATGGAGTGGGGCTGGCTCCACAAGATCGTCGACCTTCCGTCCGCCGCCTACCTCGGCATCGTCGCCGTGGGGCTGGCGCTCGTCGCCACCGGGGTGCGGACGCGCAAGGCTCCGAACCGCCCGAAGGCCGCCTGACCGGCGGTCTCCGCCGGCGTGCTCCCGGCCGCCGGCGTGCTCGCGGCAGCCGTGGTGCTCGCGGCCGCTTTCGAGCGCCGGCCCGACGGCTCCCGCCGTCCACCAGGCGCTGGGCCGGGAGGACGGCGGGGAACGCGCGGCGGGGCGGGCCGGTCAGCGGGGGCGGTAGACCGTCAGGGCGTGGGGCAGTCCGTCGAGGACGAGGGCGGAAGGTGCCTCGGCGTGCTCGCCGTCGTAGGCGAGCGGGGTACCCGCCGGGATGTCCGCGATGCGCAGGCTGCGCAGTCGGGTGGCGACGTGGACGGGGGACCGACTCAACGGGCCGGTGAAGGCCGCCGCCAGCAGCCGGGGGCCGGGGCGGCCGCCGCCGTGGACGAGCCGGAGGTCCAGCAGGCCCTCGCCGAGGTTGTCCCGGCGGCGGGGGGTGGGGCCGGTGCCGTGGTAGGTGCCGTTGCCCGCGAAGAGCAGCCACACGCTCCGGGGGCGTCCGGCCAGCCGTAGCCGGACGGGCCGCTGGGCGCGCAGCACCCGCCAGGCCGCCAGGAGCGCGGCCGGGCCGCCGCCGATGCGCGGGGCCCAGCGCAGCCGGTGGCCCAGCAGCTCCGGATAGGCACCGATGCTGAAGTTGTTCAGGAAGTAACCGCTCTCGCCGTCGGGCCCCGGGGAGAAGCGGCCCACGCCGACGCGGACGGCGTGCCCGTCGACCAGGGCCTGGCAGGTGGCCTCGGTTCCGGGGAGGCCGAGGTCCGTGGCGAAGTGGTTGAGGGTGCCGCCGGGGAACACGGCCAGCGGCACCCCGGCGCGCAGTGCGGCGGTGGCGGCCGCGTTGATCGTGCCGTCGCCGCCGCAGACGCCGAGCACGGTGGCCCGCGAGGCCGCCTTGGCGAGCGCGGCCGGCAGCTCCGGGCCCTCGCACTCGATCACCTCGGCCGCGGGCAGGCGGGTGCGCAGTACGTCGAGACCCGCGGCCGCTGCCGTCCCGGATCCGGTGTTCACCACCACGGTGAGACCGGCCCCGTCGGGCAGCGCGGGGGCCCCGGCGGCGGTCCGCTCGTCGCCCGGTACGACCCGGGCCTCCCGCGCGTCCCGGGCGAGGCGGCGTACGACGAACCCGGCGGCCACTCCCAGCGACGCGCCCACGAGCACGTCGGAGGGGTAGTGCACCCCGGTGTAGACCCGGGAGAACGCCACGGACGCGGCGACCGGGGCCAGGACGGCCCCCCAGCCCGGGGACGCCAGCGCCACACCGGTGGCGAAGGCGAAGGCCGAGGCGGAGTGCCCGGACGGGAAGGAGGTGGTCTGCGGCTGCGTGGTCAGCTGCCGGGTCAGGGGGACGCCTTCCAGCAGCGGCCGCGGCCGGCGTACGGACCACTTGCCGACGGTGTTGATGGTCGCGGAGGCCAGCGCCAGCGAGGCGACCCCGCGCACGGCGGCCTTGCGGGCACCGGCCGACCCGAAGATCGCGATGGCCGCGGCGGCCCCGCCCCACAGCACTCCGTGGTTCGCGGCCCGCCCGAGCCGGGGCAGCACCCGGTCGGCGCCGGGCCAGTGCCGCCGGGCCACCGCGTCGAACAGCCGACGATCCCACCACCCGAGAGCGCCGGACCAGGTCAGTTCTTGATCAGCCATCTTGTGCCCTTACCCCGGTCGGCGGATCCGAATCGGCGGGCGCGGCCACCCGGCCCAGCGGACCCGTCCCCCCGAGCCGCCCGAGCCGTACGGACGTGCGGACGTGCGGACGTCCGCCGGCGGCGGGCCCCTCCTACGGGGTGTCCTCCTCGTCCAACGGGCGCTTGCGGAGCAGCAGCACGACCAGGCCGCCCAGGACCACCAGGCCCACCGCCAGGGAGGCGATCACCGGGGTGGCCGCCGAGCTGCCGCTGGTCGCCAGCCGCTCCTCGTCCGGGGAGGTCGTCGTGAGGGCCGCGGACTGGGAGCCCAGCGCTTCGGCCGCCGAACCGGAACCGGATCCCGTGGCATCACCCGTGGCGTCGCCCACCCCCGTCGCCGGGGGCTGCGGCCAGACCGCCGTGGCCCTGGCGACGGCCGCGGACGCGCTGGAACCGGCCACGATCTGGGCGTGGGCCGGCAGCTCGCCCGTGAAGACCCGCCCGACCGGCACCCTGGTCGCGCCCTGGACGGTGACCGAGGCGCTCCCGTCGGGGGTGCCCGCGGGCACCTCGAAGTACAGCCGGCTCCCGTTGACCGCGGTGGTCATCGGCTGCCCGTCGGCGTCCACCACCCGCACCCCCATCGCGACGGCCGCCGCGTCCGGGATGACCGACACGCTCGGCGCCCCGGTCCGCACCGTCACCGGGCCGAGCCTGGTGCCCACCGCCCCCGACACGTCGCCCGGGTCCAGCCCGAGCGAGGCCGGCGGCTCCGGCAGCTGCCCCGCGGCCCGCTGCAGATAGTCGGCCAGCTTCTCGGCCGCCGGATCCGCCGCCTCGACCTGCGCCCCTTCCGCCAGCCGCCAGATCGCCACCTGGGTGCCGGCGGCCGCGCTCTGAGCGGTCAGGGCCCCGGCGCCGGCCGCCTTGGCGAGCCCGGCCAGATCGTTGTGCTGCGGGTAGGAGTGCTCCAGGACCCAGCGGATCCGGCCCGCCTCCCGGTTCCCGGCGAGCGGGCTGCCGCTCCAGCCGCTCTCGGTGTACCGGGCCTGCGGCTGGGCGTTGCCCGTCACGCCGACCCCATAGGTCTGGAGCATGCCGCCGCCGTCGACCCGCATCTCGTAGAGCCCGGCCGGGATCTGCCGGACCGAGCCGTCCCCGGACCGCAGGACCGCCTGCCCGAACGTCTTCAGCCCGTCCAGCACGGCGCTCGCACCCTCCGGTGACCTGGGCGCCACCGGGCCGGAGTCGGCGACCGCCCGCGCCGCCGGTGCGGTGGCGAGGGCCGCGGCCAGCAGGGCCACCGTGAGCGGGCGGCGCGCGGAGCCCCGTACCGCGGCGGGAGGTTCGAGAGGAACCGCGCCAGGAGCAGGAACGGGAGCGAGTGCGGGTGCGGGTGCAGGAGCAGGAGCAGGAGCGAGCGCGGACGCAGGAGTGGAATCAGGAGCGGAGGATGCGGGAACGGCAATCGACACAGTCTTCCCCTTCGGGCCAAAGACCCAGGTGCCCGTGAGTACCGGGGAATCCTATCCGCCTCGAACACTCAGACCACCGCCGCCTCCTGATTGGCCATCAGTGGTGTCTCGGTCCGCACCACGCGCCGGAAGGCCGCGGTCCCGCGGTTCAGGTCGTGCCCGATGGCCGTCGCGTCGATCTCCGCGGAGAACCATCGGTTCCCCTCGCCGTCGGGCGGATCCTCACGCACCCGTAGCCGCCCGTGCACCACCAGCGGCTCGCCCACCGATACCGAACCGGCGAGGTTCACGGCGAGCGTGCGCCGCGCCCACACCGTGTAGAAGCTGGTGGGTCCGTCCGTCCAGACGTCCTTGCGCCGGTCGAAGTACCGTGGCGTCACCGCGAAGCGGAACCGAGCCGCCGGACCGCTCACCGTCTCCTTGTAGTCGATCTGCGTCGCCACATGGCCCACCAGCGTCACCTGGGTGTCGTACATCCCGGTCGTCCTCCCCCGTGGTTCCGGTCCGAACGGATCCGCGCGGACCAGCCGTACGGACCATCCGTACGAGGTACGAACCATGGTGGGGCAGGGCGCCGATCCCCGCTCCGGCCTGTGGACTACTGCCGGGTTGTGGACAACTTGCTCCCCCCTGCGGCCACCGTGGCGTACTGCTCCCGCACCTCCCGGTAACGCAGCAGTTCCGCCGCCACCGGTTCCAGCACCCGGGCCCGCCCGCACCCGGCCGCCGCCTCCCGGAGTTTGCGTTCCGCGTCCTGCCCGTAGCGCCGCGCCGGCCCCCGGGCCGCGATCGAGCAGGACCACTCCACGAGCGGCCCGCCGATGATGCCCGCGACCATCAGCAGCACCGGCGGCAGCAGCCTCGGTTCCAGGACCCCGACGATCTGCCCGACCAACCACAGCCCGCCGAAGATCTGCAGCAGGGTCATGGCCGCCTGGGTCAGCACCGCCGCCGGCCACCACTTGGGCCGCGGCGGCTTGACGCTCGGCACCGCGACCGCCGCCCCGAGGGTCACCGCGATCTCGTCCAGCGCCTCCGGGAGCCGGTCGGCGCCGCGCACCGCCGTCTCGCGGACCGCCTGCGCCCACGGGTCGGGCAGCCCGGACACCGCCTCGTCGGCGACGACCCGTACGGCCTGCTCCACCCGCTGACGCGCGGTCACCTCCTCCTCGACCGGGGCCTGGGCGACCGCCGGGCCGCGCCCGCCGATCGTCGCGAGGGCGGCCAGGCCCGCCAGGGTGCGCGGCGCGCGGCGGCCCTCGTACCACCGCCACAGCCGCAGCCACGGCGTCCCGCACGCCTTCCCGGCGTTGCGCCGCCACGCGCGCTCGGCGGCGAGCCCGGCCGCGTACGCCCCGACCGCCTCGGCGAGCCGGTCCTCGAACTCGGCGCGCGCCGCCTCCCCGATCTCCGGCCCCGGATGCCCGTCGGCCACGTACAGCGGGCGCAGGCGCGTGGCCGCGCGGTCGACGTCGGCGGAGATCCGCCGGGTGGCCGCGCCCTTCTCCTGGGTGAACTGTCCGAGCAGCTCGCGCAGTTCCCCGACGCCCTCCCCGGTCAGGGCGGACAGCCCGAGGACGGTGGCACCCGGCTCGCCGTGCTCGCCGAGGGCGATGCCGTCGTCGTCGAGGAGCCGGCGGAGGTCGTCCAGTACGAGGTCGGCGGCCTCCCCGGGCAGCCGGTCCACCTGGTTCAGGACGACGAAGGTCACCTCCGCGTGCCCGGCCAGGGGCCGCAGGTACCGCTCGTGCAGCACGGCGTCCGCGTACTTCTCCGGATCCACCACCCACACCACGGCGTCGACCAGCGCCAGTACGCGGTCCACGTGGTCGCGGTGCGCGCCGACCGCCGAGTCCAGGTCGGGCAGGTCGACGAGGACCATCCCGCGCAGCGCCTCGGCCTCCGAGGTCTCGCGGGGCCGGCGCCGCAGCCGCCCCGGGATCTCCAGCCGGTCCAGCAGTCCGGCGGCTCCGTCGGACCAGCTGCACGCGATGGGCGCGGCGGTGGTCGGGCGGCGCAGCCCCATCTCGGAGATCTGCACACCGGCGAGTGAATTGAAGAGAGTGGACTTGCCGCTTCCGGTGGCTCCGGCGATCGCGACGACCGTGTGCTGGGGTGACAGCCCGCGGCGCGCGGCGGCCTCGTCCAGTACCCGGCCGGCCTCGGCGAGGGTCTTGCCGTCGAGCCGGGTCCGGGACAGCCCGACCAGCTGGCGCAGTGCGTCGAGGCGCAGGCGCAAGGCCTGCCCCTCCGGGCTGAGCGGGGGCGTGGTCGACTTGCCACCGTCGCTGCCGGCGCCGGAGACGGCCCGGACGAGGGCGTCGTCGCCCTCCTCGCCCTCGTGCCCCTCCTCCTCGTCCCCTTCGTCGTCCCGGTTCCCGTCGACGACCCGGGGGCGGGAGCGCGCGATGAGTCCGTCGTCCCAGCGGTCGTCGGTGCGGTCGGTCAGGGCGGTCACCGCGTCACCTCTCCTTCTGCAGTACGGACAGCGCGGCAATCAGCTCGGCCTGTGGTTCCGGGGTCACTTCGAGCGCCTCCAGCGGGGCGAGCCGGCGGTCGCGTTCGGCACGCAGCACCTGGTCCAGGTGGTCGCCGACCAGCTCCCCGCCCCGGTCGCGCAGCCGCAGGGCGGCCTGCGCGCCGATCCGTTCGGCCAGCCTCTCCCCCGCGGGCCGGGCCCGTTTGCCGCCGAGGAGGGCGGCGCCGAGCAGGGCGGCGACGCCGTCGGAGTCGGGGGCGGGCTGCCTGTCGCTCTTGGCCACTTCCTCCTCGACGAGTTCCTCCAGGACCCGCCGCCAGCGGCGTACGGCCATGCCGATGCGCTCCCCCGCCTCCCGGTCGGGCGCGGGCAGCGAGACCGCGCCGGCGGCCGGCTCCCGCCGCCAGGCGTCGGCGATGCGCTCGTCGGCGGCGGCGACGGCGCACTGGAGGAGCGCGCCGAGGGATTCGGCGAGCGAGTCCAGCAGTTCGTCGGCGCTCGTGTCGAGCGGGTACCCGCGCCACCGGGTCAGCGCGTCCCCGGCCAGTACGGCGCCGTGGTCGAGGCGACCCCGGACCCGCTTGCCCTCCCGCTTGTACGCGTCCTCGACGGCCGAGGTCAGCCGTACGGCGGCGGCGTGCTGGGCGGCGACGGCGGAGGCCAGCTCCGGCATCCGGCGCGCGAGGGAGTCCAGCGCGCCGAGTGCGGTGCGTCCGACGGCGTACTGCCGGGCGGCGGGGTCCTGCACGTGGTGGGCGAGCCAGGCGAACAGCGGGGCGACGGCGCTGGCCGGCAGCAGCCCGCCCCCACCGGCGGACTCGGGCAGCTCCGGGACGGTGAACCGCGGTACGTCGCCCAGTCCGGCCTTGGTGAGCAGGGCCCCGTACTGTCGCGAGACCTCGGCGAGCACCTGGTGCGGGACCCGGTCGAGGACGGTGATGAGGGTGGCCTTGTACTGCTTGGCGGTGCGCAGCAGGTGCCAGGGGACGGCGTCGGCGTACCGCGAGGCGGTGGTGACCATCACCCAGACGTCGGCCGCGCAGATGAGCTGGGCGGCGAGGGTCCGGTTCTCGACCACGAGCGAGTCGATGTCGGGCGCGTCGAGGATGGCCAGGCCGCGCGGGAGGCTGGAAACGGTCTCGATCCGCATTTCGCGGGTCGCGTGGGTACGGGCAGGCCGGCGGTCGCGGGCCCTGGAGATGGCGGTCGGGGGCGTCTCCTCCTCGTCGTGCGGCACCCAGACCCGCATCAGGTCGGGCAGCACGCGCATGCCGGCGAACCAGTGGTGGTCGTCCGGATGGCAGACGAGCACCGGGGTGCGTGTGGTCGGGCGCAGGACCCCCGCTTCGCTGACCTGTCGGCCGACGAGGGAGTTGACGAGGGTGGACTTACCGGCCCCGGTGGACCCGCCCACGACGGCGAGCATCGGCGCCTCGGGCGCCTTCAGTCGGGGTACGAGGTAGTCGTCGAGCTGCGCGAGCAGCTCGGCTCTGGTCTGGCGGGCGCGCGGAGCGCCGGGCAGGGGCAGCGGCAGACGCACGGACGCGACCCGGTCGCGCAGGGCGGACAGGGCATCGAGCAGCTGAGGCCGAACATCCAAGGTCACCACATGCGAAGAATGCCCAATTTGGGACCATTTTTGAAGCTTATACGTCCTCTGCGCGCCGACCGCGATTCCAGTGGGACATTCTGGGCACGGCGGACGAGTGGGGCGCAGGCATAACGAGTGCACAACACCAGGGGCGACGCGGCGCAAAAGCGATGCGAGAATCGCACCTGCCTGCGATTATCGGGACCGCTTCACCGAACCTCCACATCGTGGCCCGCGAGTGAAGCAACCGGGACAAGGCAACCGGAGCCCTATCCTTGACCCGGCACGGACCTCAGCCCCACCCCCACCGGAGGCTCCAGGCCCACCAAGGCCACTTTCCGGCCCCCGTAGCTCAGTGGATAGAGCAGGTGCCTTCTAAGCACTTGGCCGCAGGTTCGAGTCCTGCCGGGGGCACTCTTTCCGCACCACCCGAAGCCCTCCCTCCGCGGAGGGCTTTCGCGCAGGTGAAGCAGCTCGAAAAGCATCTTGTGGTGACGCGGTGAGCGCGTGGGCGACAAGGGCGATCAGCGAACTGCACGTCGAATTCCGACCAGTTCGCCGCGGGGGCTCCGGATCGGAACGCGTCGGCCGGGGTCCGCCGCACGCAGCGCGCGCCGACCGACTTGCGGGACGGCCGGGGATGCGGTTGCGTCGAAGGAGATGCGTACGTGGTTTCCGTCTCCCCTGGTTGGGGGTGAGCCATCGTGCTCTTCACCCATCGCGCGGACGCCGGTGAGCGGCTCGCCGAAGCGCTCCGGCACCTGAAGGGGGAGGATCCCGTCGTGCTGGGCCTGCCCCGCGGCGGAGTCCCGGTCGCCTATCGGGTGGCCCGCGCGCTCGGCGCTCCGCTCGACGTCGTCGTGGTGCGCAAGCTCGGCGTCCCGCACCACCGTGAGCTGGGTTTCGGCGCCATCGGCGAGGGCGGCGTCCACGTCATCAGCGAGGACATCGTCCGCGGCAGCCGGCTGGGCCCGCAGGACATCGCGTCGGTGGAGCACGCCGAGGCGGCGGAGCTCGCGCGACAGGCCGCGAAGTTCCGGGGAGACCGGCCGCGGGTGCCGCTGGACGGCCGGACCGTGATCCTCGTGGACGACGGGATCGCGACCGGGGCCACGGCCGCCGCCGCGTGCGAGGTCGTACGGGCACAGGGCGCGGCGCGGGTGGTGCTGGCGGTGCCGGTGGCCCCGCCGGATGCCGTCGCGCGGCTGGCCTCGGCCGCCGACGAGGTGGTGTGCCTGGCCACGCCGCACGCCTTCCGCGCCGTCGGCGAGTGGTACCAGGACTTCTCCCAGACCCCTGACGAGGAGGTCGTCTTCCTGCTGGCGAGGGCGGCGGCCGACCCCGCCGGTCGCCCGCCCGTCCGGACCACCGAGGTGGAGGTGGACGCCGGCGGCCTCCTGCTGGCCGGGGATCTCGCCCTGCCTGAGGGTGCCGGGGCGGTCGTGGTGTTCGCGCACGGCTCCGGCAGCAGCCGCCACAGCCCGCGCAACCGGTCGGTGGCCGCGGACCTCAACCGGGCGGGCCTCGCCACCCTGCTCCTCGACCTGCTCACGCCCGACGAGGAGGCCGACCGGGCCAACGTCTTCGACATCGAGACCCTGGCCCGGCGGCTCGCCGAGGCCACCGCCTGGCTGCGTCGGCGCGAGTCCCTCCCGACGGGCTGGTTCGGGGCGAGCACCGGGGCGGCGGCCGCGCTGTGGGCGGCCGGGGAGACGGGCGCCGACATCGGCGCCGTGGTCTCCCGCGGCGGCCGGCCGGACCTGGCCGGTGAACGGCTCACCGCCGTACGGGCCCCCACGCTGCTGATCGTCGGCGGCCGCGACTCGACGGTGCTCGACCTCAATCGCCGGGCCCAGCGCGAGCTGCGCTGCGAGAACCGGCTGGAGATCGTCCCGGGGGCCGGCCACCTCTTCGAGGAGCCCGGAGCCCTCGACGAGGTGGCCCGCCTGGCCGGTGACTGGTTCACCCGGCACCTGGTGCCGCGGTAGACCGGAGACCGGAGACCGGAGGCCGCACGAGGGGGTGGTCGCGGCAGCGGTGGCGCGGCAGCGGCGGCACGCGCGACCATGAGGGGATGGAGCAGCCGTCGGTGCGGGATGTCAGCACCCCGGGCCGCATCGCGTCGCCCGGCGAGGGCATCGGCCCGGAGGAGTTGGCGCTCGCGGCCCGCAACCACGGGCTTCCGCTGGAGGCCCTGCGCTACGAGGTCACTCCGCCCGGGCTGCACTACGTACTGGTCCACTACGACATACCCGCCACCGACCCGGTCGGATGGTCCCTCACCGTCGACGGCCGGGTGCGGACCCCCTTGAGCCTGGACCTCGCCGCCCTGCGCGCGTTCCCCGAGGTCACCCACCGCGTCACGATGGAGTGCGCGGGCAACGGCCGGGCCCGCCTGACACCCCGACCGGTCAGCCAGCCGTGGCTGGTCGAGGCGGTGGGCACCGCCGACTGGACGGGCGTACCGCTGCGGCTGGTGCTCGCCGAGGCCGGGATCCAGGAGGACGCTGTCGAGGCCGTCTTCACCGGCGCCGACCACGGGGTCGAGCGCGGCGTCGAGCAGGACTACCGGCGCAGCCTGCCGGTGGCCGCCGCCACCGGGGACGATCCCGAGGTGCTCATCGCCTACGCCATGAACAGCCTGCCCCTGCCGCCGCAGCACGGATGTCCACTGCGGCTGGTCGTCCCCGGCTGGTACGGGATGGCGCACGTCAAATGGCTGCGTGAGATCACCCTCGTGGACGCGCCGTTCACCGGGTTCCAGCAGGCCGTGGCCTACCGCTACCGGTCGGCCGCCGCCGATCCGGACGATCCCGGCGAGCCGGTCACCCGGATCGCGCCGCGCGCCCTGATGGTCCCGCCGGGATTCCCCGACTTCATGTCCCGCACCCGCGTCGTGCGGCCCGGCCCGGTGCCGCTGGAGGGGCGGGCCTGGTCCGGCCGCGGGGCCGTCGACCGGGTGGAGGTGAGCGCCGACGACGGCCGCACCTGGACCCGGGCCGAGGTCGCGCCGCCGGGACCGCACCGGTGGGCGTGGCAGGCCTGGTCCTGTGTCTGGACGGCGACGCCGGGCCTCCACACGCTCACCGTCCGCGCCACGGACGCCGAGGGCGGTACGCAGCCCCTCGAACCGCCGTGGAACCGGGGCGGATTCGGCAACAACCTGGTCCAGCGGGTCCCCGTGCTGTGCTGCTGAGCGCTCCCCACCGACCGTGCGTCGCGCGGGGGTTCAGGAGATGCCGAAAACCCTGACCGCCTGGTAGTAGGTCCACGCGGTGCCCTCGCAGGAGCCCCTGCGGGAGCCCGAGTACTGTGCGCAGACCCGCTTCAGGTCCGCGTGGAACGCCAGGTCCAGCCGGGACTTGGCGGCCGGGAACAGCCCGGCGGCACGGTGGTTGCGGTAGCCGAAGTCGTGGCGCGCGCACGCGTCCGCGAAGGGGAAGCCGAGGGGGTTGTCGGGGGACGAGGTGCACTGGTCCGTCGACCAGTCGAAGGCGTACGCGGCCCAGGCCGCCCGGTGCTCGCGCGCCTCGGCCCATGCCTGGTAGCTGGCGGCGCTGGTCTGCGTCCAGCGACTCAGCACCTGCGGCTTGTCGGCCGGGACCTGCGGTGCGGCCCAGGCCGTCGGGGCGAGGGCGAGCACCGCGGTGGCGGCGGCGGTGGCGAGAGCGGGGACGAGGCGGCGACGGCGCATGGAGTTCCTCGGTGCCGGGGCGGACGGATCACCTCCGTGAACTCCCCCGGTCGCTCGTCGGTTACTGCGGGCGCGACGCGACCGGACCGGACACCCTCCCAGGTATGAGTCCGTATGGGACCTGCGGCGCAGTCCCGGTTCGTCCTGAGGAGGGACGCGCGGTGGGGGCCCGACCGCCGAGACTGGACAGCATGAACCGCCGCCCTCTCGTCGTCGCCGCAGCCACCGTGGGAGTCATCGCCACCGCCGCCTTCGCGCTGCCCAACCTGCCGCCCAATCCCGTGACCGACACCATCGACAGCAAGGTGTACAAGGAGGCGGGCAAGCGCTTCGCGAGCGCCGCCGACGCCCCCACACGCGAGAGGGCGCCGTTCGCCCTGCCGTCCTGGATACCCAAGGACGCCACGGACGTCCGTATACGGATACGCACGAGCGGCGAGGCCCGGATGATCCGATTCACCCTCGGCGCGACCCCGCTGGACGCCCCCCGGTGCGACACGGGCACGCCGAAGCCGATCGGCAGTCCCGGCCTGCACGCCAGGTGGTGGCCGGGCAGCCTGCGGGAAGGCGTGCGGGCCGAGTGCCGAGGTGCCCTCCAGTACCAGGTCGCGGTGCGCGGCAAGCAGGTCTACGCCTGGACGGACGGCACCCCGTCCCCGAACTCCGTGGGGCCCCAGGACGGCGCCGCCTCCACGCCCCGGACCCAGGGCTGACCACCCCGCGCGCCCGCTCGGTGCGCCCTGACCGGCCCTGACCGGCCCTGACCGGCCTGACCGGCCCTGACCGGCCCCCGGTCGCTCAGTCGCGGGCCAGCGCCGCCGCGGTGGCCCGGGCGAAGCCCTCCGGGTTGTCGAGCATGATGTTGTGCCCGCAATCGGGGACGGACACCACGGCCACGCCCGAGGCTTCGAGGGCATCGGCGCCCGGGAGCGGGCCGTCCGCCTCGGGCAGCAGGTAGGTACGCGGGATCTTCGACTCCAGCAGCAGCTCACGCATGGTGGGCGTGGTGCCGGCGGCCAGGTGGACGGCCGTGCGGTACAGGGCTGTTCGGCCGGCCAGCCGCATCGTGGACCACCAGTGCGCGCCGACCCGGTCGCGCACCTCGGCCCAGCCCCCGGCCAGGAACTCCTCTTCGGTGTAGGAGGCGATCCCGCTGCTGCCCGGCATGACGGGAACGGTCCGCTGCGGATCCAGGTTGGCGTCGACGAGCACCAGCCGGGACACCAGGTGGGGGTGCCGGTCCGCGAGCACGATGGCCACGGCCCCGCCCATGCTGTGGGCGATGAGCTCGGCGCCCTCCACATCGGCCTCGGAGAGGGCGGCCGCGAGCGCGTCGGCATGCGCTTCGAGGGTGTAGTCGAACTCCTCGGGCCGGTCACTGTGCCCGTGGCCCAGCAGATCGACCAGCAGCGAACGCCGCCCCGCCAGCAGCGGATGCGTGGCGCTCGCCGCGAAGTAGGCGGGCGAGGTGGACCCGAGCCCGTGCACGTACACCCGGGCCGGCTCCTCCCCCGCCAGCTCGACCCAGCGGATCCGGTCGCCCCCGGGCGTGACCACGGCGTTCCTCACGATGCTCCCCCTCAAGTCCTCGACAGCCGGACCAGGTTAAGCGCTGCTCGGGCGCGGGTGCCTGCCGTGGGTCGTGGGTCGTGGGTCGCCACGCCGTGCCGCCATGTCGTCCGACCATCCGTCATGTGCGCACTATCGTGGCCGCCATGGACATCCGCCGGGCCCTCACCCCCGCCGAGCTCGCAGCCGCCGAGTCCCTCTTCGACGGGCCCGCCCGCGAGGAGTGGTCCGAGCGCTTCCTCGCCGCCCCGGGGCACCTGATGCTCATCGCCTACGTCGACGGCGTGCCCGCCGGGATGGTCTCCGGCATCGAGATGAGCCACCCCGACAAGGGCACCGAGATGTGCCTGTACGAGCTGTCCGTGGACGAGGGTTACCGCCGCCGCGGCATCGGCCGCGACCTGACCCTGGCCCTCGCCGAGGAGGCCAAGGCGCGTGGCTGCTACGGCATGTGGGTGGGGGTCGACACCGACAACGAAGCCGCTCTGGCCACCTACGATGCCGCCGGCGCCCGCGACGAGGGGGTCTTCTCGATGCGCGGCTGGCCCCTCTCCCCGTAGCTCCGGGTCACCGCGCCCGCGCCTCACCCCGCGCACCGACCCGGCACCGCCCCGAGTACCGCCGCAAGCACGGCCGCGCACCGCCCACGCACCGCCTCCCCGGCAGCCTTCGGCCACCGCCCGACGCTTAGGGTGTTCGCTGGTCGACCCGTCGGTCGACCGGGGGATCGGGGGAGGGCAGATGAACAGCGCGACCGAGGTGTTCGAGCCGCTGCGGACGGACGATCCGTCCACCGTGGCCGGATACCGCCTCGCGGCCCGGCTCGGCGCGGGCGGCATGGGCCGGGTCTACCTGTCACACACCCAGGGCGGCCGCCCTGTGGCGATCAAGGTCGTCCGCCCGGAACTTGCCGAGGACCCGGCGTTCCGGCGCCGCTTCCGCCGTGAGGTGGAGGCCGCCCGGCGGGTCCGGGGCGCGTACACCGCCGAGTTGATCGACGCCGACGCGGACGCGACGACACCCTGGCTGGCCACCCTCTACGTACCCGGGCCCTCGCTCTCGCAGGCCGTGACCCGGCGCGGACCGCTGCCCGTGCCCGCCGTGCTGTGGCTGATGGCGGGCGTGGCCGAGGCGCTGCAGGCCATCCATGGTGCGGGCATCGTGCACCGCGACCTGAAGCCGTCGAACGTGCTCCTGGCCGCCGACGGGCCCCGCGTCATCGACTTCGGGATCTCGCTGGCGTCCGACACCACCGCGCACACCGCCACGGGCGCCACCATCGGAACGCCCCAGTACATGGCCCCCGAGCAGGCGTCGGCGGGTGAGGTCACCGCGGCCGCCGACGTGTTCGCGCTGGGGCAGACCGCGGCGTTCGCCGCGCTGGGCGAGCCGCTGTACGGCACCGGCCCCTCCGCCACCGTGCTGTACCGGATCGTGCACTCCGAGCCCGACCTGTCCCGAGTTCCCGACGAGCTTCTTCCGCTGCTCGCCCGGTGTCTGGCCACCGATCCGCAGAAGCGGGCCACCCCCGCGGAGATCGTGGCGTGGTGCAGGGCCGAACTGGGCGAGGACGCCGACGCGGACGGCGGCCCGGCGCTCTGGCGCGAGGTGACCGGACCGGAGGTGACGGTCCCGGAGCCCCTGCCGGAGCCGATGCCTCAGCAGGTCCCGGCGCCCGCCGCCACTCCCCTCTCGCCGCACACGATGCACCAGGTGTGGCAGCCTCCGCGGCCGGCGGCGCCGGAGGGACCGGAGCAACGGCGCAAGCGCCGCCGGCGCACCGCGCTGGTCACCGCGGCGTCGATCGTGTCGGTCGCCCTGCTGCTGGGCGCGGCCTGGTCGGTGATCGACAATGCGGCGAACAATGTGCGCGACCGCGCGAAGTCCCCTACGGCCACGGGGACCTCGGCGGGTCAGGCCGGTTCGGCGAGCGGCGACCCGTCCCGGAAGTCCGCCGACGCCGCACCGAAATCGAGCCCGAGCCCGACCCCGACCCCGAGCGCTCCACCGAAGCCCATCCCCTACCCCGCGTTGAAACTGGGCGAGGACAACTCGATCAGCATCAAGGAACCGATCGAGCGCGCCACTCGCTCCGGGGACCTGCGACTCACCTGCAACCGGGTCGACTGCGACCTGGAGAGCGACACCAGTGTGATCATCCAGCTGTCGGGCAAGCCGAACGGCTCCCTCGACTCCTGTCGGGCCGCCCTCGAGGGGAGGACCGAGAAGAGCCGGTCATTGATGATCGCGGCGTCCGGCAGCGAGTTCTGCGTCAAACATCAGTCGGGGGACATCGCACTGCTCGTGCTCACGCTCAAGTCCATGCCGGTGATGTCGTTGGAGGACGTGTCGAGCTTCGTCATAGTGGACATGACGGTCTGGCGCGCGGCCTGACGAAGGCGTCGGCCGCGCCCACCCTGGCCGGTCGTGGCACCGCCCGGCCCGGTGGCCGATCTGTCCGGCCCGGTCGCGGATCCAGCCGCGCGGCGGCGTGTCGTGCGCCCACTCGGCGCACCCTCCGCGCGCCCGCGCCGCCCCTCGCAGAGCATCGGCCGCATGACCATGACCGCGTTCGCCGTGTTCCTCCCCGCCGCCGCCCTGCTCGCGGCCACCGTCACCGGCTCTTCGCCCGCTCCGGACGCCGGCGCCACCAGCTCCGACGCCGGCACCTCGGACGCAACGGCCCCCTACGTCGTCGTCCTCAAGGACACGACCTCCCGCGCGCCGACCCGCACCCTGGCCGCCGAGGCCGTGGACGCCGGCGACCGGGTCGGGGCCGTCTACGAGGCCGCCCTGAACGGCTTCGCCGTCCGCACCACGGCCGCCCGGGCCGCCGCCCTGGCCGCCGACCCCCGGGTGGCCTCCGTGGAACCCGACGCGGAGTTCCACATCACCGACGAACCGCTGACCGGGCCCCAGAGCCCCGCGCCCTGGTCCCTGGACCGGATCGACCAGCGTGAACTCCCGCTCGACGGCTCGTACACGTACCCCGGCAGGGGCAGGGGCGTCACCGTCTACGTCGTCGACACCGGCATCAACACCACCCACCGGGAGTTCGGCGGCCGCGCCCGCGCCGGCTACAACGCGATGTTCCTCGGCAGCTCTCGGGACTGCAGCGGCCACGGCACGCACGTCGCGGCGACCGTGGGCGGAGAGACGTACGGGGTGGCCAAGGGGGTCTCGCTCGTCGGGGTGAAGGTGGCCGACTGCCGTGGCTCCGCGCCCCTGTCGGCGCTCCTCAAGGGCGTCGACTGGGTGGTGAAGGACGCCGCCAGGGCCCCCACCGTCCCGGCCGTGGCCAACATGAGCATCGGTGGCAGCCGCAGCCGCGCGCTCGACGCCGCGGTGATCCGGGCCGTCGCCCAGGGGATCACCTTCACCGTGGCCGCCGGGAACGACGGCAAGAACGCCTGTGGCGGCTCCCCGGCCGCCGTCCCCCAGGCGCTCACGGTCGGGGCGACCGACGCCGAGGACCGGCGGGCACCGTTCTCCGACCACGGCCCCTGCGTGGACCTCTCGGCGCCCGGTGTGCGCATCACCTCGGCCTGGAAGGACTCCCCCACCGCCACGGCCCGCGCCTCCGGCACGTCGATGGCCGCCCCGCACGTGGCCGGGGTAGCCGCGCTCATCCTGGCGCGCGGTACGGCGCGCACCCCGGCGCAGGTGTCGGAGGAACTGCTGCGCGGCGCCGTGTCCGACAAGATCACCGGGCTCCCCACCGGGACCCCGAACCTGCTGCTCCAAGCCCCCGCCGAGCGCTAGATCGCCCCTCCTTTCACACCCCGACCGGTCGGTACCCGATGGGCCATCAGACTCTCCCTGATGGCCCATCAATTTCTGTGTGCTTCGGGCGAAAGCAAGTCATTGACTTCTCATCACGGCGACGCGTCAATATCGGCCACCGCACCGGCTCGGCCTCCCCCACACAGCGGGTGGGGGGAGGGGTTCGTCATGACGAAGGAGTCGCGACCCAGTGAGTACGAGAACGCTCAGACGAAGAGTGCTGGCCGGGGCGGGAGCCCTGTCTCTGGCCCTGACGGGCGGCGTGGTGGCCCTGACGGGTGCCGCGCAGGCCGCGACCAAGACCACGGCAGTCTTCGAGAACTGCGACGCCCCGGCGCCGCAGCCGGACGGCTCCGGCAACCAGAACTTCACGGTCACCCTGCCGGACGGCGCCAAGGCCGGCGACGTCGTCCCGATCACGATCGACCCGGGTGCCAGCCCCCTGATCCCCTCGTTCTCCGTCACCACGGTGAACACCTCCAAGATCACCCTGAAGGTCGGTACCACCACCCAGGTGGTGACCAGCCCGCCGGAGACGGTCTCCGTCGTGGCCGGGCAGCCGCTCGACCCGAAGGCGTTCTCCGGAACCATCAAGATCCCGGACGGCACCGAGGGCACCACGGTCCAGGTCGCCCTCGACCTGGCGGTGACCGACGCGGACCTGTCCGGATCGGTCTTCACCACCACCTGTACCCCGGCGCCGCGCCCGAGCGCCTCGCTCGGCTCGGTCGCGGTCGAGGCGCTGCCCAAGGACCCGGTCACCACGAAGCTGACGCCCAACAGCGGCCCGGCGGGCACCGCCGTCACCGTGACCGGCGCCAACTTCCCGGCCGGGGCCGTCGCCTGTTCCGCCCTGCTCGCGGGAACCGCGACCGGTGACACCGGTACCGGCACGGCGGACGCGTCCGGCGCCGCCACCTGCAACGTCACGGTCACCAAGAAGGCCGACGCGATCCGGATCGACGGTTCGATCACCCCGTACAAGGCCTTCGTGTTCCTGGAGGAGCAGGCCGGTGTGAAGAACCCGGTCGATGTCGAGGTCCTGCCCGGACCGCTGGCCCTCGGCCCGAAGGACGGCCAGCCGGCCGTCAGCTTCGGAGCGGTCACCATCAACGGCAAGGCCCAGTCGGTGGTCGGCGTCTTCAACGCCGCGACCGTCCAGGACTTCCGCGGCGGATCGCTCGGCTGGGACGTGACGGCGACGCGCACGCCGTTCCTGAACCAGACCACCGGTCACTCGATGGCGAAGGCGCAGATCGGCATCCAGCCGTCCTGCACCGTGACCAACCCGGACAGCCCGAGCACCTGCACCGCGGGCACGCCCGGCGCGATCTCCGACGTCCCGATGAAGGTGGCCTCCCAGGCCGCCGGCGGCGACGAGCTGACCGGCGGTGAGTTCGCCGTCGGCGGTGCCGGAATGATCCAGCTCCCGCCCTTCATGTTCGCCGACACCTACCAGACGGTCGTGACCTTCTCGATCGCCTGACCCGTACGGCCGCTCGACCCAGGGTGGTGCGGCGCTCCGGCGCCGCGCCACCCCTTTCCCCTTTCAGCGCCCACTGGAGACCGCCCATGCGCACCCGCACCCGCAGCCGCACCCGTCGTCGCACCCGCACCCTCCTGTACGGTCTGCTCCTCGGCCTGCTGCTCGGTGGCGCGGGCCTGCTGCCGGCCACCGCGGCGCGCGCCGCGGACAACGGCACGTGGGGGGTGTTCCCGACGCCTGCGGCCGGCGCGGCGATGACCGACCGCGCGTACTTCTTCCACCAGGGCACGGCCGGGAGCACGTTGAGCGACAGCGTGACGATCGTGAACTCCTCCGACCAGGAGCTGACGTTCCAGGTCTTCGCCACCGATGCCATGAACACCCCGGCGGGCGGCGCCTTCGCGCTGCTGCCGGTGGAGACGAAGCCGAAGGACGTCGGCGCGTGGGTCACGCTCGCGCCGGAGACCGCGAGCACCGTCACCGTGCCCGCCAAGGGCCGCAAGGACATCCCCTTCACCCTGAACGTCCCGGCCGACGCGACGCCGGGTGACCACGTCGGCGGGATCGTCGCCCTGGGCACCTCCGTGGAGGGCGTGCGGAAGGAGGGCAAGGTCCAGGTCGGGGTGAAGCGCTCGGTGGGCGCCCGGCTCTACTTCCGGGTGCCGGGGCCGGTCACGGCGGGGCTGAGCGTGGAGGACGTACGGGTCGACCGCTCGGCGCCGCTGCTGCCGTGGGTCAAGAACGCCCGCGCGACGGTCTCGTACGCGCTGGTCAACCGGGGCAACGTGGTGGTCGAGCCCACGGTGGCGGTGTCCGCCGAGGGATTGTTCGGGCGCAATGTGCTGAACCGGCCCGCCCGCGAACTGAAGCTGACCCTGCTGCCGGGCCGGCGGATCGAGCTGACCGAACCGTGGCCGGACGCCCCCCAGTCGGACTGGGTGACCGTGAAGGTGACGGCGGGCGCGGCCGCCCACCCCGATCTGGTCTCGGTGTCCGAGACCGACTTCGTCGCCGTGCCCTGGCCGGCCGTGGGACTGGTGCTGGTCCTCACGGGCGCGGGCGCCACGGTGTGGGTGGTGCGCCGTCGGCGCCGCGCGGCGGACGAACGGCCGGATTCCGTACCGGACCTGGCCCGGACCCACTGACCGACCGGCGCGGATACCGGCGGGCGAGGTCAGCGGGCGGCGGGCCGTCGGCGACCGGCTCTCATTCGGTCCGGCGCTCGCCCCCCGTGGCTTCCGCGACCTCGCACAGCTCCCGCACCTGCTCCCGGCTCAGCCGTCGTACCTCACGGACGAGGCCGGCCACCTCGGCGGCGGCCCGGGGCGGCGGCCGGTGTCCGTCGGGCAGCCCGATGCCGGTCAGTACGGAGAGGTCGGTCGCGCACATGCCGAGCACGGTCGCGTAGTCGGCCTGGAGTTCGGGGGTCAGATCCACCCGGCCGTGGCCCACCTGCCCGTACGTGGCCGCGGACCAGTACCGGCCGGTCAGGGACAGGAACACCCTCGCTCCGGCCGACCAGCCCAGGTTCCGGTTGGCCAGCAGCCGCATGAGCAGCCCGCCGGGACCCGGCGGGTACCGCAGGTACGGGCGCTCCTCCGGGGCCGGCCGGGTGCGCTCCTCCTGCGGCCGTGACGCCGCGAACCGACACAACCACTCCTGCTCCCGCCGGCGCAGACCGATGGAATGCATGGCCAGACGGGCCGCCTCTCCACCGGCGTCCGGGTCCAGGGGCGTCAGCTCCGGCGGCACGGCGACGGAGGCGATGACGAACAGGTCCTCGGCGTGCAGCCGCAGTACGGGGGCGAGCCGGCGCAGCAGCGACGGCCGCGGCGCCGCGCCGTCGAGCACGGCCCGCAGCTCGGTCTCCGGGACGGTGGCCAGGCGGGACAGGTCCTCGACGCTCAGGCCGCGGTGCGCCGCAAGGCGGGTCAACAGCACGTCGAAGTCCGGGAGTTCTGTCACACGGCTCAGCGTAGACGACGGGGGTACGGCAGCAGCCCCCGGCCGGGTGAGGTGGCCGGGGGCTGCTGGAGGCGGGGCGGATCAGTGGTTGCGGGGGAAGCCCAGGTCCACGCCGAGGTGGCCCTCGGACGGGTCCGGCCAACGGGTCGTGACGACCTTGCCGCGGGTGTAGAAGTGGATGCCGTCGTTGCCGTAGATGTGGTGGTCGCCGAAGAGCGAGTCCTTCCAGCCACCGAAGGAGTGGTAGCCCACCGGCACCGGGATCGGCACGTTGACGCCGACCATGCCGGCCTCGATCTCCAGCTGGAAGCGGCGGGCGGCGCCGCCGTCGCGGGTGAAGATCGCGGTGCCGTTGCCGAACGGCGAGGCGTTGATGAGGGCCACGCCCTCCTCGTAGGTCTCGGCACGCAGCACGCACAGGACCGGGCCGAAGATCTCGTCGCGGTAGGCGTCGGAGTCGGTCTTCACACGGTCGAGCAGGGACAGGCCGATCCAGTGGCCGTTCTCGTTGCCCTCGACCGTGTAGCCGGTGCCGTCGAGGACGACCTCAGCGCCCTGGTCGGCGGCGCCCTTCACGTACGAGGCGACCTTGTCGCGGTGGGCGGCGGTGATCAGCGGGCCCATCTCGGAGGTCGGGTCGTTGCCGGGGCCGATCTTGATCTTCTCGGCGCGCTCGCGGATCTTCTCGACCAGCTCGTCGCCGATCGCGCCGACGGCCACCACGGCGGAGATCGCCATGCAGCGCTCACCGGCCGACCCGTAGGCCGCGGACACGGCCGCGTCGGCGGCGGCGTCCAGGTCGGCGTCCGGCAGCACCAGCATGTGGTTCTTGGCGCCGCCCAGGGCCTGGACGCGCTTGCCGTTGGCCGAGGCGGTGGTGTGGATGTGGCGGGCGATCGGCGTCGAGCCGACGAAGGAGACGGCCGCGATACCGGGGTGGGCGAGCAGCGCGTCGACGGCCACCTTGTCGCCGTGGACCACGTTCAGCACGCCCGCCGGGAGGCCGGCCTCGGTGGCCAGCTCGGCGAGCTTGTTGGCGGCCGACGGGTCCTTCTCGCTCGGCTTGAGGATGAAGGTGTTTCCGCAGGCCACGGCCAGCGGGAACATCCACATCGGGACCATCGCCGGGAAGTTGAACGGGGTGATGCCCGCGACGACGCCGAGCGGCTGGCGGATCGAGGAGACGTCCACCCGGTTGGAGACGGAGGTGGACAGCTCGCCCTTGAGCTGCGTGGTGATGCCGCAGGCCAGCTCGACGATCTCCAGGCCGCGGGCGACCTCGCCCAGCGCGTCCGAGTGGACCTTGCCGTGCTCGGCGGTGATCAGGGCGGCGATCTCGTCGCGGTGGGCGTCCAGCAGGGCGCGGTAGGCGAACAGCACCTTGGTACGGGCGGCCAGCGAGGACTGGCCCCAGGTGAGGTAGGCCTCCTGGGCGACCTGTACGGCCGCGTCGACCTCGTCGGCCGAGGCGAGCGCGACCTGGGTGGTGACCTCGCCGGTGGCCGGGTCGGTGACCGGGCCGTAGTTGCCCGACGCGCCCTCGACGGTCTTGCCACCGATCCAGTGGTTGACGGTCTTCATGCCTTGCTCCTTCACAGATGGCGACGTCGCTGAGCGGCTTGCCGGTCGTACTCTTCACGGGCCGTGGCGGCGGCCTTGCGGGTCGCGGTCTCGGCCACAGGAACATCCCACCACGCCTGTGCCGGGGGCGGGCCCGACACAGTGTCGGGCGTTCGGGTCTGTACGTAGACACATGTGGGGCGGGTCGCCGAGCGGGCCTCGGCGAGGGCTTCGCGCAGGTCACGCGTGGTGCGGGCGCGGAGCACGGCCATCCCGAGGGAGGCGGCGTTGGCCGCGAGGTCCACCGGAAGGGGGTCCCCCGTATACCCGGAATCGGGCCCCCGGAAGCGGTAGGCGGTGCCGAAGCCCTCACCGCCCACCGCCCCCGACAGGCCGCCGATGGAGGCGTAGCCGTGGTTGTCGAGGATCACCACCTTGATCGGGATCCCCTCCTGGACGGCCGTGACGATCTCGGTCGGATTCATCAGGTACGTACCGTCGCCGACCAGGGCCCACACCGGACGGCCGGGCGCGGCCAGCGCCACCCCGATGGCCGCGGGGATCTCGTAGCCCATGCAGGAGTACCCGTACTCCACGTGGTACTGGTCCTGCGACCGGACCCGCCACAGCTTGTGCAGGTCGCCGGGGAGGGATCCCGCCGCGTTGACCAGGATGTCGGTGTCGTCGACCAGGGCGTCGAGCAACCCGAGCACCTGGGCCTGGGTGGGCGCGGCGTCCTGCGCCGCCTCCGGGACGGCGTAGGCCCGCCCCACGCGGCTCTCCCAGCGCCCTCGGTCGGCGGCGTACGCGGCCCCGTACGCCGGGTCCGTGCGGTGGCCCGCGACCGCGACCCGGAGCTCGTCGAGCCCCTCGCGGGCGTCGGCGACCAGGGGCAGGGCGGCGAGTTTGTGGGCGTCGTACGGGTCCAGGTTGAGGCCGACGAACCGGACGGCCGGGTTCTGGAAGAGGGTCGCGGAGGCGGTGGTGAAGTCGGTCAGCCGGGTCCCGGCGGCGATGACGAGGTCGGCCTCCCGGGCGAGCGCGGCCGCGGTGGAGGTCCCGGTGTGGCCGATCCCGCCGACGTCGGCGGGATGCCCGTAGGGCAGGACGCCCTTGCCCGCCTGGGTGACGGCCACCGGGATCCCCGTGGCCTCGGCGAAGGCGGCCAGGGCCGCACCGGCCTCGCTGTGCCGGATCCCGCCGCCGGCGACGATCAGCGGGCGCGCGGAGCCCCGTACGGCCTCGGCGGCGCGGGCCAACTCGTGCCGATCGGGCCGCGGCCGGCGCACGCCCCACACCCGCTCGGCGAAGAACTCCTCGGGCCAGTCGTACGCCTGCGCCTGCACGTCCTGCGGCAGCGCGAGGGTGACCGCACCGGTCTGCACGGGGTCGGTGAGCACCCGTACGGCCTGCAGCGCGGCCGGGATCAGGGCCTCGGGGCGGGTGATCCGGTCGAAGTGGCGGGAGACGGGGCGCAGGGTGTCGTTGACGGAGACGTCCCCGGCGTACGGGACCTCCAGCTGCTGGAGCACGGGATCGGCGGGCCGGGTGGCGAAGGTGTCGCCGGGCAGCAGGAGGACGGGGATCCGGTTGATCGTGGCGAGGGCGGCACCGGTGACGAGATTGGTGGCCCCGGGCCCGATGGAGGTGGTGACGGCATGCGCGGAGAGCCGGCCGCTCTGGCGGGCGTATCCGACGGCGGCGTGCACCATGGCCTGCTCGTTGCGGCCCTGGAGGAAGGGCATGACCTCGGGCCCGGTCTCCAGGAGGGCCTGCCCGACGCCCGCCACGTTCCCGTGCCCGAAGATCCCCCAGGTGGCGGCGATCAGCCGGTGCCGGTGCCCGTCGCGCTCGGTGTACTGGCGGGACAGGAAGCGGACGAGCGCCTGCGCGACGGTGAGCCTCACCGGTGGTCCTCCGTTCGGGGGCGCGTGGGGAAGGGCAGCCGGGGGTCGATGTCCTGGCCGTCCCAGCTGCCGCGGATCCAGCCGTGGTCGGGGTGGTCCCGGATCAGCCACTTCCGGGTCCGGCCCGGTCCGGCCATGACGTTCAGGTAGTACATGTCGTGCCCGGGGGCGGCCATGGACGGCCCGTGCCAGCCGTCGGGGATCAGCACCGCGTCCCCGGTCCGCACCTCGGTGAGGATGTCGGTCTTCCCGGCCGGGGAGGGGGTGACGCGCTGGTAGCCGAGTCCGGGGGTGTCCCCGTGCGGGGCGATCTCGAAGTAGTAGATCTCCTCCAGGCGGGACTCCTCGCCGGGGTGGTGCTCGTCGTGCTTGTGGGGCGGGTACGAGGACCAGTTCCCACCGGGGGTGAGCACCTCGACGGCGATGAGGCGGTCGGCCGGGAAGGCGTCGGCGGCGGCGAAGTTGTTGACCTGGCGGGAGCAGTGGCCGGCGCCGCGGAGCTCCACGGGGACGTCGGCGGCGGGCCCGTACCGGGCGGGGAGGCGGCGCTCGCAGCGGGCTCCGGCGAGGGCGAAGCGCCCGCCGGCGGCCGCTTCGATTTCGGCGTGGCCGTCCCGGGGCAGGTACGCGAAGTCGGTGGTCCCGTCGAACACCCCAGCGCGTCCGCGCAGTTGGAAGACCTCCGGTCCACCTCCGGGGCTCTGCCCCGGACCCCGCGCCTCAAACGCCGGCGAGGCTGTTTCGCGGATCCGGCATCCGCCTGACAGCGGCAGCACGATCCACTCGCACTCCCCGGCCGCGTGTGCGTACACCTCCCCCGGGGCCAGGTCGAGGACCATCAGCCTCGTCCATTCCATCCGCCACTCAGACACCACCGGCACGTGCCAGCACCTCCTCCACCTCGTGAGAGAACGGCATCGCCGCCGCGCACGCCAGCCGTGAGGCGACGATCGCCCCGGCCGCGTTCGCGTACCTCATCACCTTCCCCGGTTCCCACCCCGCCAGCAGCCCGTGGCACAGCGCCCCGCCGAACGCGTCTCCCGCGCCCAGCCCGTTGACCACCTCCACCGGCACCGGCGCGACCTCCACCACCGTGCCGTCGCGGTGGACGGCCAGCACGCCCTCCGGTCCGCGTTTGACGACGGCCAGCTCCACGCCCCTCACGAGCAGTTCCCGGGCCGCCGCGTGCGGATCCGACTCGCCGGTGGCGATCTCGCACTCCTCCACGTTGCCCACGGCCACCGTCGCCGAGCGCAGCGCCCGCTCGTAGTACGGCTCGGGCTTCTCCCGCCACAGCATCGGCCGCCAGTCCAGGTCGAAGACCGTCGTCCCGGTCCGCGCGCGGGCCTCCAGGGCCGCCAGCGTCGCCGCCCGCGAGGGTTCCTCGCTCAGGCCCGTGCCCGTCATCCAGAACACGCGGGCCGCCCGTACGGCCGCCAGGTCCAGCTCGTCCGCGGCGATCTCCAGATCCGGGGCCTTCGGCAGCCGGTAGAAGTACAGCGGGAAGTGGTCCGGCGGGAAGATCTCGCAGAAGGTGACGGGGGTCGGCAGCCCGGCGACCTCGGCGACCCAACGGTCGTCGACCCCGAACCTCCGCAGTTCGGAGCGCAGATACCCGCCGAAGGGGTCCGCGCCGGTACGGGTGACGACCGCGACCCGGCGCCCCAGCCTGGCGGCCGCGACGGCCACGTTGGTCGGGGAGCCGCCCAGGAACTTGCCGAACGTCTCCGCCTCGGCCAGTGCTATGCCCGTCGTCAACGGGTAGAGATCCACCCCGATCCGGCCCATCGTGATCAGGTCGAACGAGAACGGATCGCCGGTACCGGTCACAGTCAGTCCTCCCATCGGTCCTCCACCCTAAGGTGGCCGTTATGACGTCCTCCCCGCCCGCGTTGACCCGTATCCGCATCGGTTCGGCTCCGGATTCCTGGGGTGTCTGGTTTCCCGACGACCCCCGGCAGACCCCTTGGGAACGCTTCCTCGACGAGGTGGCCGACGCCGGATACGAGTGGATCGAACTCGGCCCCTACGGCTATCTGCCCACCGATCCCGCCCGCCTCGCCGACGAGACGGCCCGGCGCGGTCTGCGCGTCTCGGCCGGAACCGTCTTCACCCGACTCCATCACGGGCCCGCCGTGTGGGAGGACACCTGGGAGCACGTGTCGCGGATCGCGGCGCTCACCCAGGCCATGGGCGCGGCCCATCTTGTCGTCATCCCCTCCTTCTGGCGGGACGACAAGACCGGGAAGGTGCTGGAGGACCGCACGCTGACCCCCGCCCAGTGGCGTGAACTGACCTCGCAGACCGAGCGCCTCGGCCGGGAGGTCAAGGACCGGTACGGGTTGGGCATCGTGGTCCACCCGCACGCCGACACCCACATCGACACGCCCGAGAACGTGGCCCGCTTCCTGGACGCCACCGATCCCGCGCTCGTCTCCCTCTGCCTGGACACGGGGCACTACGCCTACTGCGGCGGGGACAGCGTGCAGGCCGTGGAGACCTTCGGCGAGCGGATCGGCTACCTCCACCTCAAGCAGGTGGATCCGCGGATCCTCGCCGAAGTCGTCGCCGAGCAACTGCCCTTCGGGCCGGCCGTGGGCCTCGGGGTGATGTGCGAACCGCCCTCGGGGGTGCCCGCGCTGGAACCGGTGCTCGCGGCGGCCCAGCGGCTGGGCGTGGACCTGTTCGCCATCGTCGAGCAGGACATGTACCCGTGTTCGCCGG
The DNA here is from genome assembly GCF_043201215.1 of Streptomyces sp. NPDC048331. Taxonomy (NCBI): domain Bacteria; kingdom Bacillati; phylum Actinomycetota; class Actinomycetes; order Kitasatosporales; family Streptomycetaceae; genus Streptomyces; species Streptomyces sp. NPDC048331. Next base: position 327,327 of record NZ_JBICYT010000005.1, read on the forward strand.
ACCGGCCGCTGCCGATCGCCCGGCGCACCCGCGCCTACCTCCGCTCCTGCGGCGCCCGCTGACCCTTCGGAAGGAAGAGGAGTACGAGATGAGCACGCTCGGCATCGCCGTCATCGGCACCGGGAAGATGGGCGCCGACCACGTCCGCCGGATCGGGCGGACGGTGGGCGGGGCCCGTGTGGTGGCCGTGGCCGACCCGGACGGTGACCGGGTCAAGGAGGTCGCGGGCACCCTGGACGGGGTGACGGCGCACACCGACCCGGCCGCGGCGATAGCCGCACCCGGGGTGCAGGCGGTGCTGATCGCCTCTCCCGGGCCCGCTCACGAGGAGGCGATCCTGCACGCGCTGGAGCGGGAGCTACCGGTGCTGTGCGAGAAGCCGCTGACCCCGGACCCGGCGGGGGCGCTGCGGGTCATGGAGGCCGAACAGCGGCTGGGGCGGCGCTTGGTGCAGGTGGGATTCATGCGGCGGTACGACACCGAGTACGCCGGGCTGAAGGAGCTGCTGGACGCGGGCGGGATCGGGCGACCGCTCTTCCTGCACTGTCGGCACCGCAATGCCTCGTCGCCGTCGTTCTTCACCAGCGACATGCTGATCAGCGACTCGGTGGTGCACGAGGTGGACGCGGCCCGCTGGCTGCTGGGGCAGGAGATCACCGCGGTCACCGTCCTCTCGCCGCGGCCCACGGCGGCCGCTCCCGAGGGGCTGAGCGATCCCCGGCTGGTGCTGCTGGAGACCTCCGGCGGAGCCGTCGTCGACGTGGAGATCTTCGTCAACTGCGGTTTCGGCTACCAGGTGCAGTGCGAGGCGGTCGGCGAGGCGGGCAGTGCCCGGATCGGCGACGGCCACGCGATGGTGGTGCAGGCGGCCGGCCGCTGGGGCGGCGCGATCGACCAGGACTTCACGGTGCGCTTCGCCGACGCCTACGACCGCCAGTTGCGGAGCTGGGTGGCCGCGGCCGGGCGCGGCCGGGTGGCGGGGCCCGACGCGTGGGACGGCTACGCGGCGGCCGCCGTCTCCGAGGCGGGTCTCGCGGCTGCGCGCAGCGGCGCCCGGTCGGTGGTGGAGATGACGGAACGCCCGGCCCTGTACCGCTGACGCCCCACCAACTCCTGACCCGGTACCGATCCTTGTGGCGATCCCTGTGGCGCTCTTGTCACAGGGATCACCCTTCTGTCACGCATGTCCGCATTACGCGGGTCTTCCGTCACAGGAGGTCGACAGCCCCTCCCTCGCCGTCACTCCGCGTCGTTCCCCGGGCACAACCCGAGTGATCGTCAGAGTCCACGCGCCGGCTCCCCCGACGGCCTCCCGGCCGGCCCCGCGGCGTGGACAAGGAGGTGTCCAGCATGAGCGACCGACAGCTGTGGTCGTACAAGGAGATCGCTGCCCACATCCGGGTCCAGCCGGACACCGTGCGCTCCTACCGCAAGCACGGGCTGCTGCCCGCGCCCGACCACGTGGAGGGGGGCAAGCCCTACTGGTACGTCGAGACCGTGCGCGCCTGGGTGGCCCGCCGGCCCGGGAACCGGGGCCGCCGCGAGGACTGATCTCCTCGGCACCGAGTGACGGGTGAGGGGACCCCCGAGTCCCCTCACCCACCCCCGCCCCCTCACCTCGCCCTGGTGCCTACAGGCCCTAGGTGCCGGCAGCCACGGGTATCCGGTCGGGCTCCGGCGTCCGGGGCGCGGACTCGCCCTCGCTCAGGCCGAACCTCTCGTGCAGGCGGCGCAGCGGGGCCGGGGCCCACCAGGTGGCTCGGCCGGTCAGCTTCATCACCGCCGGGACCAGGAGGCTGCGGACGACCATGGCGTCCATCAGGACCGCCAGCGCGATACCGAGCCCCAGCATCTTGGTGTTGGTCACCCGGGAGGTGCCGATGGCCACCATCACCACCGCCAGGATCACGGCCGCCGCGGTGATCAGCCCGCCCGTGCGGGCCAGCCCGGTCCGGACGGCGCTCTCGTGGTCCCCGGTCCGGTCGTACTCCTCCTTGATGCGGGATATGAGGAACACCCCGTAGTCCATGGACAGTCCGAAGGCGATGCAGAACATCAGCACCGGCAGGGTGGTCTCTATGTCACCGGTGGCGGTGAAGGCGAGGAGCCCGGAGAGGTTGCCCTCCTGGAACACCCACACCACCGCCCCGAACATCGCGGTCAGGCTGAGGGCGTTGAGCAGCACCGCCTGCAGCGGTATCAGCAGGCTCCCGGTGAGCAGGAAGACCAGCAGCAGCGTGGCGAGTACCACCAGGGCCGCCGCGGCGGGCAGCGCGCCGGCTATGGCCTGCTGCGCGTCGACGAGGACGGCCGCCTGTCCGGTCACCGAGGTCTTGAAGTCGGCGTCCACGGCGCGGACGTCGTCGACCAGTTCCCGGGCCGTCTCTCCCACGGCCTCGCCCTCGACGGACACCGCGAAGGAGGTGTACCGGCCTTCCGTCGCGGAGCTGATCGGCCCGTCGACCCGGGTCACCCCGGGCAGGGCGGCCAGGCGGTCCCGGTAGGCCATGAGGCTCTCGGAGCCGGGCGCTCCCTCGGCGAGCACGGTGAGGCCGCCGTCGGGGCTGTTCGGGAAGCCGTCGCGGATCTGCTCCTGCACCATGTGGGAGGGGGCGTCCTTCGGGAGCTGCCGGTCGTCGACCGTGCCGAACTTGACGCCGACGAAGGGCAGTCCGAGGAGCAGCAGGCCCACGGTGGTGGCCACGGCGAACACCGGTGCGCGCCGCATCACGAGGGCGGCCGTCCAGCGCCAGCGCCTGCCCGTCTCCGCGGGCTCGGTCGCGGCCGCCCGGGGCCGTCCCCGCCGCCACAGTGCGCGCAGGTCGAGGGCGTTGACCCGGTTGCCGAGGAGTACCAGGGCGGCGGGCAGCAGGATCAGCGCGGCCGCGGCGGCGAGCAGGACCACCGCGACTCCGGCGTAGGCGAAGGAGCGCAGGAAGTACATGGGGAAGAAGAGCATCGCCGAGAGCGAGACGGCGACGGTGAGCGCCGAGAAGAGCACGGTGCGCCCGGCGGTGCGCAGGGTGACCCCGACCGCGGCGACCGGATCGTGCCCGGCGGCGAGCTCCTCGCGGAACCGGCGGACGATGAACAGGGCGTAGTCGACGGCGAGTCCGAGTCCGAGCGCGGTGGTCAGGTTCTGGGCGAAGACGGAGACGTCGGTGACCTCGGTGAGCCCGCGCAGAACGGCATTGGTGCCGAGGATGGCCACGACGCCCACGCCGAGGGGGAGCAGGGCGGCGACCGCGCTGCCGAAGACGAGGACGAGCAGGACGAGGGTGACCGGCAGCGCGATCAGCTCGGCGCGCAGCAGGTCTTCCTGGATGGTCCGGGTGACCTCGCGCTGGACCGCCACGGGGCCGCCGAGGGAGACCCGTACCGGACCGTGTGCACCCTCGTAGCGCGGGGCCATGCGTTCCAGGGTCTCGGTGGCCGTCTTCTCGTCGCCCTGGACGCGGGCGACGACGAGTGCCTGCCGGCCGTCCTCGGAGCGCAGTGCGGGCAACTGGGCGCGCCAGTACGAGCCGACGCCGACGACCCCGCGTTCGGCGGTGAGTGCGGCGGTGAGCCGTTCGGCTTCGGCGGCGACGGCGGGGTCGTCGACCCCGCCGGTACCCGCCGCGGCGTCCACGAGCAGGAGCAGATTGGGCTCGGACTGCGGGAACTCCCGCTCCAGGGCCTTGGTGGCGTAGGTGGACTGGGCGCCCGGGTCCTCCCAGCCGCCACTTCCCATCCGGTCGGCGACGCCGCCGCCGGCGACCACGGCCAGGGCCGTGACCAGCAGGGCGAGCAGCAGCGTGAGCCGCGGCCGGGCCGTGACGAACCGGGTCCACCCCGCGTCCGCCCCGGAGGACGGCGGTTTCTTGACTTCGGACATGACTCGGTGTCCCCTTCACCGTGATTGCCAGGTCACTTAGACTGGCAAACACGAGCAGTCGCTCGCGTTTTTCAAGAATGCGAGCGATCACTCGTGTTTGTCAATCGCCCACGGGAAGCAGGGGATTGGACATGCCAGGGACGCGCACGGGCAAAAACGCCGAAAAGGTGACCAAGAGGCCTGCCGCCGACTCCGTCGAAGCCGCCACCCCGGATGCCACTACGGATGCGGCCGGCGATCCGGCCACCGATGCGGCCGGCTCCGACACCGGCACCGCGGCCACCCCGCGCCGCCGCCAGGCCCGCGGCGAACGCCGGATCTCCCAGCTGCTGGCCGCCGCCGCCGGGGTGTTCTGCCGTACCGGCTACGCCTCGGCCAGCACCAACGCCATCGCCCGCGAGGCAGGCGTGTCGCCGGGCACCCTCTACCAGTACTTCCCCAACAAGGAGGCCATCGCGGTAGAGCTGGGTGGCCAACTGCTCCACCGCGCCAACGAGGCGCACGGACAGGCGTTCCGCCCCGAGAACATCCACCGCCCCCTGCCGGAGCTGCTCGACGCCGTCCTCGACCCGGTCATCGCCTTCAACTGCGAGAACCCGGCCTTCTGGGCCCTCATGCACGGCACCGGCGTCCCCGGCATCGCCCAGGAGCACGAGAAGCTGCACGAGAGCCTGCTCACCCGGATCGAGGCCGTGCTGCGCGACCGTTGCTCCGGGATCACGCCCGACGAGCTCGCCCACACCTCGAACATGATCCTGGGCATCTTCAAGTCGTCCCTCGACCTGATCCTGGCCCACGAGGGCGACGAGCGCGCCGCCTACACCGCCGAGCTCAAGACCGTCCTGCTGCGCTACCTGGAGCCGATGATCACCGCGACTCCCCCGCACTGACCCACCAGGAACGACCGGCTCGACCGGCTCGACCGGCCCGCACCACCTCGGCGCCCCCGGGCCCCGCGCGCGGGTCGGCGGCCGCGACCCCGCCGGCGGGAACAACAGGCGGGACAGCGCGCCCGACCCACCGGCCCCACCGCGGTCAGCGGCCTCAGGGCCGCCGACCGCGCCGTCGAGCCGGTCGGCGCGCGCCCGCTCGGCAGCAGTGGCATGGCGACGGTCGGCCCGAACCCACCCGGCGCGGCCACCCCGCCCGGGACGAGGGCTTCCCGAGTGATCCATGTCAGCCATTTACGTACAGCGCGCCCATACCGGCCGGTTTTCCCACGAGGATCGAAAGATCGGGAGCCGATGCTCGCTTTATACCCCCCAGGGGTATAGTCTCGAAGAGTCGGGAGGACGGTGGAGCCATCGGCCGCCTCTCCTGGTGACCGGCACACGCCCCTGAAGAGGAGAACGACATGACCGCCGAGACGGACACCCAGACCACCACCGTCTACCGGGTGACCGGCATGACCTGCGGACACTGCGAGGGCGCGGTGACCACCGAGATCTCCGCCCTGCCGGGCGTCAGCACCGTCAAGGCCGTCGCCGCGACCGGCGAGGTCACCGTGGTCTCCGCCGCCCCGCTCGCGGACGAGGACGTCCGCGCCGCGGTGGACGAGGCCGGCTACGAGTTCGTCGGACAGGTCTGAGCGGCCCGCCCCACCCGCACGGCACCCGCGGCAGCCCCGCGGGACCCCGCCGGGCCGTGCCGGCCAGCTCATACTGGTCCCGTACGGCCCGGCCATCCCCCTGGAGCCGGAACATGAGCAGCAGCACAGTGCACGACGGACCGATAACGGCGGTCGAGCTCTCGATCGGCGGGATGACCTGCGCCTCCTGCGCCGCCCGCATCGAGAAGAAGCTCAACCGGATGGACGGCGTCGAGGCCTCGGTGAACTACGCCACCGAGAAGGCCCGCGTCTCCTACACCGGTGACGTGCAGGTCGCCGACCTGATCGCGACCGTCGTCAAGACCGGCTACACGGCCGAGGAGCCTCCCCCGCCGCCCGCCCCGGAAGCCACCGAGGACGTACCCGGCGCAGGCGAAGCCGTCGCCGAGGCTCCCGACCCGGTGCTCGCCGCACTGCGGCAGCGTCTGCTGGTCTCCGTCGCGCTCGCCCTGCCCGTGATCCTGCTCGCCATGATCCCGGCCCTCCAGTTCGACAACTGGCAGTGGCTCTCCCTGACCCTCGCGGCCCCCGTCGTCATCTGGGGCGGCCATCCCTTCCACAAGGCCGCCTGGACCAACGCCCGGCACGGCGCGGCCACCATGGACACCTTGGTCTCGGTCGGCACGCTGGCCGCCTTCACCTGGTCGCTGTGGGCGCTGTTCTTCGGCCACGCGGGCATGCCCGGCATGCGCCACGGCTTCGACCTCACCATCTCCCGCACCGACGGCTCCTCCGCCATCTACCTGGAGGTCGCGGCCGGCGTCGTCTCCTTCATCCTGCTGGGCCGGTACCTGGAGGCCCGCTCCAAGCGGAAGGCGGGCGCGGCCCTCAAGGCCCTGCTGGAGCTGGGCGCCAAGGACGTCGTCGTCCTGCGCGCGGGCCAGGAGGTGCGGATCCCGGTGAGCGCGCTCGCGGTCGGCGACCGGTTCGTCGTCCGCCCCGGCGAGAAGATCGCCACGGACGGCACCGTCGTCGAGGGCGGCTCCGCCGTGGACGCCTCCATGCTGACCGGCGAATCCGTCCCGGTCGACGTCACCGTGGGCGACTCCGTCACCGGAGCCACCGTCAACACCTCCGGCCGCCTGGTCGTCGAGGCCACCCGGATCGGCGCCGACACCCAGCTCGCCCGGATGGCGAAGATGGTGGAGGACGCGCAGAACGGCAAGGCCGAGGTGCAGCGCCTCGCCGACCAGATCTCCGGGATCTTCGTACCCGTCGTCCTGGTGCTCGCCCTCGGCACCTGGATCACCTGGCTGCTGATCACCGACGACCCCACCGCCGCCTTCACCGCCGCCGTGGCCGTCCTGATCATCGCCTGCCCGTGCGCCCTGGGCCTGGCCACCCCGACCGCCCTGATGGTCGGCACCGGGCGGGGCGCCCAGCTCGGCATCCTGATCAAGGGCCCCGAAGTCCTGGAATCCACCCGCCGCGTGGACACCGTCGTCCTGGACAAGACCGGCACCGTCACCACCGGCCGGATGACCCTCGCCGGCGTCTTCACCGCCCCGGGCGTCGACGAGCGCGAACTCCTGCGTCTCGCCGGATCCCTGGAGCACGCCTCGGAGCACCCGATCGCCCGGGCCGTCGCCACCGGGGCGGCGGAGCGGGCCGGCTCCCTGCCGGTTCCGGAGTCCTTCGAGAACGTGGCCGGGCTCGGCGTCCAGGGCGTGGTCGACGGACACGCCGTCCTGGTGGGCCGCGAGCGGCTGCTGGCCGACTGGTCGATCGAGCTGCCGGCCGCCCTCGCCGAGGCCAAGGCGGCCGCCGAGGCCGCGGGCAGCACCGCCGTCCTGGTGGCCTGGGACGGCGCGGCACGCGGGGTCCTGACCGTGGCCGACGCGGTCAAGGAGACCAGCGCCGAGGCGGTCTCGCGGCTGCGGGCACTCGGCCTCACCCCGGTCCTGCTGACGGGCGACAACCAGGCCGTCGCCGCGACGGTGGCCCGCGAGGTGGGCATCGACGAGGTGATCGCCGAGGTCCTCCCGCAGGACAAGGTGGACGTCGTACGCCGCCTGCAGGCCGAGGGCCGTACGGTCGCGATGGTCGGCGACGGGGTCAACGACGCGGCCGCGCTGGCCCAGGCGGATCTCGGGCTGGCCATGGGCACCGGCACGGACGCCGCCATCGAGGCCGGCGACCTGACCCTCGTACGGGGCGACCTGCGGGTCGCCGCGGACGCGATCCGGCTCTCGCGCCGGACCCTGACCACGATCAAGGGCAACCTGTTCTGGGCCTTCGGCTACAACGTGGCGGCCCTGCCGCTGGCGGCCGCCGGCCTGCTCAATCCGATGATCGCGGGGGCCGCGATGGCCTTCTCCTCGGTCTTCGTGGTGACCAACAGCCTTCGGTTGCGGTCCTTCCGCTAGTGACCCCCCTCCGCACGCTCCGCACACTTCCTTCACAGGAGACGCAGATCACAGTGACCGCAACGTAACCATCCGGGGTCGTCGCAGGTCTAATGGGGCGATACCAAGAACGTCTTGGGGGACGTTTCACGGGGACCTGGGGGGTTTCCGTGGGTATCGGCCGGCCGGGACACGTACCCGCGGGAGGCTTTGAGCGGCCCTCCCGGACGAACGGGTCCCGGCACAAAGACGCCCCGACTCGGGTCCCGTGGGGGGAATCCGTTTCGGGGAAAAGGGAAGCGCCCCGACCGTCGACCCGTGGGGGGATCGACGGCGGGGCGCTTCTCGCATGCTCAGGTACCGCGGTGCGCTCCGCGCGGCCGCACGCCGCGCGGAGAAAAGCCTCGGGTCAGCGGGCTTCGACGGGGACGAAGTCGCGCAGGACCTCGCCCGTGTAGATCTGGCGCGGGCGACCGATGCGGGAACCCGGCTCCTTGATCATCTCGTGCCACTGGGCGATCCAGCCGGGAAGGCGGCCGAGCGCGAAGAGCACGGTGAACATCTCGGTGGGGAAGCCCATCGCCCGGTAGATCAGACCGGTGTAGAAGTCCACGTTCGGGTAGAGGTTGCGCTCGACGAAGTAGTCGTCGGCCAGCGCGTGCTCTTCCAGCTTGAGCGCGATGTCGAGCAGCTCGTCGCTCTTGCCGAGCGCCGAGAGGACGTCGTGGGCCGCCGCCTTGATGATCTTCGCCCGGGGGTCGAAGCTCTTGTAGACACGGTGTCCGAAGCCCATGAGGCGGACGCCGTCCTCCTTGTTCTTCACCTTGCGGATGAAGGCGTCGACGTCGCCGCCGTCGTTCTTGATGCCTTCCAGCATCTCGAGGACGGACTGGTTGGCGCCACCGTGCAGCGGGCCCCACAGGGCCGAGATGCCGGCGGAGATCGAGGCGAACATGTTCGCCTGCGAGGAGCCGACCAGGCGCACGGTGGAGGTGGAGCAGTTCTGCTCGTGGTCCGCGTGCAGGATCAGCAGCTTGTCGAGCGCGGAGACCACGACCGGGTCCAGGTCGTACTCCTGGGCCGGTACGGAGAAGGTCATGCGCAGGAAGTTCTCGACGTAGCCGAGGTCGTTGCGCGGGTAGACCACCGGGTGGCCGACCGACTTCTTGTACGCGTAGGCCGCGATCGTCGGGAGCTTGGCCAGCAGCCGGATCGTCGAGAGGTTGCGCTGCGTCTCGTCGAACGGGTTGTGGCTGTCCTGGTAGAACGTCGACAGCGCGCTGACCACGGAGGACAGCATCGCCATCGGGTGCGCGTCGCGCGGGAAGCCGTCGTAGAAGCGCTTGACGTCCTCGTGCAGCAGCGTGTGCTGGGTGATGTCGTTGCGGAACGACGCGAGCTGGTCGACGGTCGGCAGCTCGCCGTTGATCAGCAGGTACGCGACCTCGATGAAGGTCGAACGCTCGGCGAGCTGCTCGATCGGGTAGCCGCGGTAGCGCAGGATGCCCTGCTCACCGTCGAGGTAGGTGATCGCGGACTTGTAGGCCGCGGTGTTGCCGTAGCCACTGTCCAAGGTGACGAGCCCGGTCTGGGCCCGCAGCTTCGAGATGTCGAAGCCCTGGTCACCGACGGTGCTTTCGACCACCGGGTAGGTGTATTCACCGTCCGCGTACCGGAGTACTACAGAGTTGTCGCTCACGTCATCCCTCACCGACGTAGTGCCTCTTCTTCGAGGTGCCCTGACTGCCTCTACCTTCCCCCATTTGGCGCAGGAGAGTGCACTCGGGGTCGGCCTTTGGTGCTTTCGACGGCACTCAGTGCCGTGAAGCTACTCATCCTGCCCCCTCCGCACCGGTGCCGGAACCCCAAATGATCGATCATCTAGGTGATGTTTCCCACCGGTATCCGGCCGGACAGCCTCGCGGCGACCGCCGTGTACCTCCTGCCTGCGGAAACGGTACGCACCGCCTGGCCGAGGGCCTTGCGGGACCCGACGAGGACGACCAGTTTCTTCGCCCTGGTCACCGCCGTGTAGAGCAAGTTGCGCTGGAGCATCATCCAGGCTCCGGTGGTGACGGGGATCACCACCGCCGGATATTCACTCCCTTGTGAACGGTGAATGGTGACGGCGTACGCGTGGGCCAGCTCGTCGAGCTCACCGAATTCGTACACGATCTCCTCATCCTCCTCCGTCCGTACCGTCAGGCGCTGTTCGTCCACGTCCAGGCCGGTGACCACACCGACCGTGCCGTTGAAGACACCGTTGGCGCCCTTCTCGTAGTTGTTGCGGATCTGGGTCACCTTGTCGCCCACCCGGAAGACCCGGCCGCCGAACCTCTTCTCCGGGAGGTCGGGCCGGGCCGGGGTCATCGCCTGTTGGAGCAGTCCGTTGAGGTTCCCGGCGCCGGCCGGGCCGCGGTGCATCGGGGCGAGCACCTGGACGTCCCGCCGCGGGTCGAGCCCGAATCTGGCCGGGATCCTTCGGGCCGCCACGTCCACGGCGAGCACCCCGGCCGCCTCGGTGTCCTCCTCCGGGAAGAGGAAGAAGTCCGGCAGCCCGTCGGTGATCGGCGGCAACCCGGTGTTGATCCGGTGGGCGTTGGTGACCACGCCGGACTGCTGGGCCTGCCGGAAGATCCGGGTCAGGCGCACCGCGGGCACCGGGCCGTTCTCGGCCAGCAGGTCCCGCAGCACCTCCCCGGCGCCGACCGAGGGCAGCTGGTCCACATCGCCGACCAGCAGCAGGTGCGCCCCCGGCGCCACCGCCTTGACCAGCTTGTTGGCCAGCAGCAGGTCCAGCATCGAGGCCTCGTCCACCACGACCAGGTCCGCGTCCAGCGGCCGCTCCCGGTCGTACGCCGCGTCCCCACCCGGCTTGAGCTCCAGCAGCCGGTGCACCGTTGAGGCCTCGGCCCCGGTGAGCTCGGCCAGCCGCTTCGCCGCCCGGCCGGTGGGTGCGGCCAGCACCACCTTGGCCTTCTTCGCCCGGGCCAGCTCCACGATGGAGCGCACGGTGAAGGACTTGCCGCAGCCCGGTCCGCCCGTGAGGACGGCGACCCGGCGGGTCAGCGCCAGCTTGACCGCGTCCCGCTGCTCGGGGGCGAGCGTGGCCCCCGTCCGCCCGGCGAGCCAGCCCAGGGCCTTCTCCCAGTCCACGTCCTGGAAGCCCGGCATCCGGTCGTTCTCGGCGTGCAGCAGCCGGCGTACCTGCCCCACCAGGGACAGCTCGGCCCGGTGGAAGGGCACCAGGTACACGGCGGTCAGCGGGTCCGGCCCGCCCTGCGGATCCGGTACGGGCTCCCGTACGACCCCCTCCGGATCGGCGGCGAGCTCGGCCAGGCAGTCGATCACCAGCCCGGTGTCCACCTGGAGCAGCTTGACCCCGTCGGCGATGAGCCGGTCCTCGGGGAGGAAGCAGTGCCCCTGGTCGGTGGACTGGGACAGGGCGTACTGGAGGCCGGCCTTGACCCGCTCGGGACTGTCGTGCGGGATGCCGACGGCCTGGGCGATGCGGTCGGCGGTGAGGAAGCCGATGCCCCACACGTCCGCGGCGAGCCGGTAGGGCTGGTTCTTCACCACGGAGATGGAGGCGTCGGCGTACTTCTTGTAGATGCGCACGGCGATGGAGGTGGAGACGCCGACGCCCTGGAGGAAGACCATGACCTCCTTGATGGCCTTCTGCTCCTCCCAGGCGGCGCCGATCAGCTTCGTCCGCTTGGGGCCGAGCCCTGGTACCTCGATCAGCCGCTTCGGCTCGGCCTCGATCACATCGAGGGTGTCGGTGCCGAAGTGCTCCACGATCCGGTCGGCGATCTTCGGGCCGATGCCCTTGATCAGGCCGGAGCCGAGGTAGCGCCGGATGCCCTGGATGGTCGCGGGGAGCACCGTCCGGTAGTTCTCCACGGTGAACTGCTTGCCGTACTGCGGATGGGAGCCCCACCGGCCCTCCATGCGCAGGGACTCGCCGGGCTGCGCGCCCAGCAGCGAGCCGACCACCGTCAGCAGGTCGCCGCCACCGCGACCGGTGTCCACGCGGGCGACCGTGTACCCGCTCTCCTCGTTGGCGTAGGTGATGCGTTCGAGCACACCGTCGACCACCGCCAGTTGCACCGTGCGCGGGGCCCCCTCTGTTGCTGCCATGAGCTGAAACTACCGGCCGGCGCCGACAGCGCGCCGGTCCTGTGGACAACGCGAAGCGGACCGCACCACGGGGCAACGCAAAGGGGGTCCCGCCTCGCGGCCGGACCCCCTCACGGTTACCCCTCCCGTGTCGGACTTCCCGATCCCCCCAGATCCCTCCCCGGAAGTACCGACGCACCATACGACCCGCGATACGCCCGCACGGTTGCACCCCGAGCCACAGCTTTATGTTTCCGTTACCAAACGCCTACTCAAGGTGCCGGCGAATCGGCACAGAAGTAGCGTTTCAGGCATGAGCCACTCTTCATTCCAGGACGATGTGCTGGGCGAACTCGGCAACGACCGGATGACCGAGATCGCGGGACTGCTCGGCACGGACACCTCCGGGGCCCGGGAGGCCGTCACGGAGACACTCGGCGTCATGGCCGACGACCTCACCCAGAGGGCCGACGCGGACGACGCCGACGGCGCGGAGGTACGCCAGGCCTTCGCCGAGGTGTCCGAGGCCGAACCGCCCCTGGAGGGCGTGGCCGGCTTCGGCGGCCTCGGCGGCCTGCTCAGCGGCGGCATGATGGCCGGCGTGCTGGCCAAGCTGAGCAAGCCCGTGGCCGCCGCCGTCTCGAAGCGGACGGGCATCCCCGCGACCACCGTCAGTCGGGTCGTCGAGATGCTGATCCCGGTCGTCCTGGCGGTCCTCGCCAAGCGGGCGTCCGGCAAGGCGGCGGGCACCGGTGCGGCCGGACCGGGCGGCGGAGCGGGCGGCGGCCTCGGCGGGATCCTCGGCGGTGGCAAGAAGTAGCCGGCAGGAAATAGCCCCTCAGGGGTCCCACCACCGCACCCTCCGCCTAGAGTTGCCCCATGGCTGAGAGCGTGCGGCTGCGCGACCCGGAACCGGGTGACCTGGGGTGGATCGTGCAGCGCCACGGCGCGCTGTACGCCACCGAGTACGGCTGGAACAGCGACTTCGAGGGCCTGGTCGCCCGGATCGTCGCGGATTTCGCCCAGGACCACGACCCCTACCTCGAACGCGTGTGGATCGCGGAGCTGGACGGCCGGCCCGTCGGCTCGGTGATGTGCGTACGGGAGGAAGGCGCGCCCGGCACCGCCCGGCTGCGACTGCTCCTCGTCGACCCGCAGGGCCGCGGCCGCGGCATCGGCACCCTGCTGGTCGACACCGTCGTGGCCTTCGCCCGCTCGGTCGGCTACCGCGAGCTGGTGCTGTGGACCAACGACGTGCTGACCGACGCCCGCGAGCTCTACCTGAAGGCCGGGTTCACCCTGATCGCGGAGCGGCCGCACCGCTCGTACGGAGCGAGCCTGACGGGACAGGACTGGCGGCTGCCGCTGCGGGAGCGCTCCCCGCGCTGACGCCCGAACCGACCCCCGTACGGTTCGACGCCCGCGCGGGGGCCAACGAGGTCAGCGCCACCCCGCCCACCAGCAGTACGGCCGCCAGCCAGCGCAGCCCCGACACGGACTCCCCGAGGACCAGGGCCGCCGAGGACATCCCGAAGACCGGGACCAGCAGCGAGAACGGGGCCACCGCGGAAGCCGGGTAACGGCGCAGCAGGTAGCTCCAGGCGGCGAAGCCGAAGACGGTGGACACCCAGGCGACGTAGCCGATGACGGCCACCCCCGACCGGTCCAGGGCCCGCAGCGCGGCCAGGTCCCGCTCGGGGCCCTCCAGCAGCAGCGAGAGCGCGAGCAGCGGCAGGACCGGGACCGTGCACACCCACACCATGAAGTTCAGGGCGTCGGGCGGGGCGGCCTTGCGGGTCAGGACGTTGGACACGCCCCAGCAGGCGGCGGCCGCCACGACCAGCGTGAAGCCGAGCACCGGCCCGGAGGTCCCGCCGTCCACCGCGGCGACCGCGATCCCGGCCAGGGCGACGGCCATCCCGAGCACCCGCACCCGGCCCGGCCGCTCGCGCAGCAGGACGGCGGCGAGGACGGCGGTGAAGACGGACTGGATCTGCAGCACGAGCGAGGACAGCCCGGCGGGCATCCCGGCGTCCATGCCGGTGAAGAGCAGGCCGAACTTGGCCACGCCGAGGGCGATCCCGACGCCGACGATCCACTTCCAGGCGGCCTTGGGCCGGCCGACGAAGAAGACGGCGGGCAGGGCGGCGACGAGGAAGCGCAGGGCGGACAGCAGCAGGGGCGGGAAGTGGTCGAGGCCGATCTCGATGACCACGAAGTTGAAGCCCCAGACGGCCGCGACGAGCACGGCGAGGGCGGTGTGTACGGGACGCATGCTTCGAGCATCGACCGCCTGACCATGTAGCACCAGCTCGGATGTCTTCAGTGATGGATGAAGCGTTGCTTACGGATATCCGTGGTGCCACGATGGAGGCATGCTCGATCTCGCCCGGCTCCGCGCCCTGCACGCCGTCTCCGTCCACGGCTCGGTGGCCGGTGCGGCGGCCGCCCTCGGCTACACCCCCTCGGCGGTCTCCCAGCAGATCTCCAAACTGGAACGGGAGACCCGCACCACCCTCCTGGAGCGACGGGGGCGCGGCGTCGCGCTCACCGAGGAGGCCCGCCATCTGGCCGACGCCGCCCAGGAGTTGCTGGCGATCGTGGAGCGCACCGAGACCACCTTGGAGGAGCGGCGCGGACAGCCCAGCGGGTTGCTGACGGTGGCCGCGTTCGCCTCGGCGGCACGCGGACTGCTCCCCCAGGTGCTGGCCGATCTGGCCCACCGGCATCCGGCGCTGGACGTCCGGCTCACGGAGGTGGACCCGCACCTGTCCGTGGAACTGGTGGCTCGGGGCGTCACCGATCTGGCGGTCGCCCACGACTGGGACATCGCCCCGCTGCCCGCGCCGGAGGGGATCGAGCAGGCGGTGATCGGGGACGACCTCTGCGACCTGGTGGTGCCCGCCGGGCACCCCTTCACCACGCGCCGGGTCATCCGGCGCTCGGACCTCGGTGGCGAGCGCTGGGTCTGCCAGCCGCCCGGCCGGGTCTGCCACGACTGGCTGGTACGGACCCTGCGCGCCGCCGGGTTCGAGCCCGACATCGCGCACGTCGCGGAGGAGAACCACACCATCGTCGCACTGGTGGCGGCCGGGCTCGGGGTGGCCGTCGTGCCCCGCCTGGGCACCGGCGCGCTGCCGCCGGGGGCCGTGACCGTACCGCTGGAGCCGGGCCCCGTACGCCGGTTGTACGCCCTGTGGCGGACGGGTGCGGCTCGCCGCCCCGCGATCACCGAGGCCGTACGGAGTCTGCGGGAGCACTGGACGGACCGCCAGGAAGCCCAGGGGCCCCTTCCGGGGGACCTTCCGAGTGTCCGTCACCCCCCGGGCGTACCCCGGCAGTAGGGTCCGGCGCGTGCCGTACCACGCCTCGCGCCGGAATCTGCTCGCCGCGGCCGCCATGGCCGCCGTCACGGCCGCCGGGGCGGCTTCCGCCGCGGTGGGCCCCCGCCCCCACGACACTCCCGACGACGCGCGGCCCCCGAGCCGCCGCCCCGGGCGGGCGCGGCTGCGCGCCCTCATGGACCGGATGAGCCTCGACGAGAAGATCGGGCAGCTCTTCGTCTCCCGGGCCTACGGGCATTCGGCGACCGATCCCGATCCGGCGGACGCCGAGCAGAACCTGGCCGCGTTCGGCGTGCGCACCGCCGCCGAGCTGGTCTCGCGCTACCACCTCGGCGGGGTCATCTACTTCGCCTGGGCCCACAACACCCGCGACCCGCGGCAGATCGCCGCGCTCTCGGTCGGCCTCCAGCAGGCCGCCCTGACCACCGCCGCCCGGATCCCCCTGCTGCTCTCCACCGACCAGGAGCACGGCGCCGTCGCCCGGATCGGCAAGCCCGCGACCCTCCTCCCGGGGGCGATGGCGCTCGGCGCGGCCGGCTCCACCGCCCACGCCCGGCGGGCCGCGCACATCGCGGGCTCCGAGCTGGCCGCCATGGGGATCCGGCAGGACTACGCCCCGGTGGCCGACGTGAACGTCAATCCGGCCAATCCGGTGATCGGCGTACGGTCCTTCGGCTCCGACCCGCGGGCCGTGGCCGAGCTGGTCGCCGCCCAGGTCCGCGGCTACCAGGGGGCCGGGGTCGCCGCCACCGCCAAGCACTTCCCGGGCCACGGGGACACGGAGACCGACAGCCATGTCGGACTGCCGGTGATGCGGCACACCCGGGCCGCCTGGGAGGAGCTGGACGAGCCGCCCTTCCGGGCCGCGGTGGAGGCGGGCGTGGACGCCATCATGACGGCGCACATCGTCTTCCCCGCGCTCGATCCCTCGGGGGACCCGGCGACCCTCTCGCGGCCGATCGTCACCGGGCTGCTGCGCGAACGCCTCGGTTTCGAGGGGGTGGTGGTCACCGACGCCCTGGACATGGCCGGGGTCCGCCAGAAGTACGGGAACGACCGCGTGCCGGTCCTGGCCCTGCTGGCGGGCTGCGACCAGTTGCTGAACGCGCCGGACCTGGCGCTCGCGCAGCGCAGCGTGCGGGCGGCGGTCGAGTCAGGCGAGCTGACGGAGGCGCGCATCGAGGAGTCGGTGCTGCGGATCCTGGAACTGAAGGCCCGCCGGGGCCTGTTCGACGAGGCGTACACCACGGGCCGGGAGGTGGACGCCGTCGTGGGAGCGCGGGAGCATCTCGACGCCGCCGACACCATCGCGGGTGCCACGACGACCCTGCTGGCCAACCCGCGCGGCCTGGTGCCGTTCGACGCGACGGCCGGGCCACGCCTGCTGGTCACCGGGGCGGACCCGGTCTCCCCCACGGGTACCACCGGCCCCCCTACGGCCGTACTGGCGCGGGAGCTGACCACCCTGGGCTGCCGGGCCACGGCGGTGCCGCCGGGCCGTGCGGTGGCCGCCGCTGCCGGTCACGCGGCCGTGCTGGTGTGCACGTACAACGTCCCGGAGGGCGAGAGTCCGCAGCGCACGCTGGTGGCGGACCTGATCGCGACCGGCGTCCCGGTCGTCACCCTGGCCGTCCGCAACCCGTACGACCCGGCCCGGCTGCCGACCTGCGCGGCGGAGCTGGCGACGTACTCCTGGACGGACGTGGAGATGCGGGCGGCGGCCCGCGTGCTCACCGGGGGGCTGCGGCCCGTCGGGCGCCTCCCGGTTCCGGTCCCGGGCCGCTACCCGCTGGGCCACGGGACGGCGCACTGATCGCTCAGGCGCCGGCCCGCGGCCCGGAGGCCCGCGGGGCGACCCGCGGGGCGACCGGGTGGCGGCCCACGTGGCCCGCGTGGCCCGTCGGTCCGGTCGGTTCCGGCTTCCCGGTTACGGCCGCAGCTGCGGCTCGCGCTCCAGGTCACGCTGGTCGAGCTGCGCGTCCGGCGCCGCGAGCGGCGCCGCCTTGCCCGCGTCGGCGAGCGCGGCGGCCGGAGCCACCCCCGCCCACTGGAGGATCTTCGCGGTGGCCAGGGCCTTCTCGCCGTCCATCAGCTTGGCGACGTTCGCCCCGTGGTTGGCGCCCGGCGCGATCATCACGTAGCTGTCGCGCACCCCGTAGCCGAGACGGAACGGCTCGGCGCCCCACGGGTCGTTCTGCCCGTACACGAAGAGCATCTGGTGGGCGTTGTCGCGCACCCACCTGTCCACGTCCGCCATCACCCCCGGCTGGAAGGTCATGGGGATGTCGCGGGGCACGAAGTTGCGCGGCGGCTGGTAGCCGTAGCGGCTCAGGCCCTTCAGGTGCGGCAGCTTGATGTCCGGGGAGCCGAGCTGCGTACCCGCCTGGTAGTAGTACGGCGTGTACGTCTCCAGTCCCTGGTCGGCGTAGGCCGAGAAGCCCGAGATCGCGTCGATCGAGTCCCAGATCTGCTGGTCGCTCGCGGTGGCGGCGGCCGGGATCGAGGCGCAGTCGGCGAGCAGGCTGTACTGCCAGAAGGCCCACACGTAGTCGAGCACGACGGCCTCGTAGGCCTTGTCGAGGTCGCCGACGGTGGTGAAGGTCCAGCCGTTCTCGGCGGCGGCGACCGCGTACTTGGCCTCCAGCGGCTCACGGCGCACGAGTGCCTCGCGCTGGACCGCGTTCAGCTTGTCGCGGCACTCCTTGGTGCCGACCTTGGCGAAGAACCGGTCGTAGGCCGAGTCCTCGTCGTTGACCACGTCGTTGGGCGCGACGTACGCGACGACACCGTCCATGTCGCGCGGGTAGAAGCGCTCGTAGTACGTCGCCGTCATACCGCCCTTGCTGCCGCCCGTGGCCAGCCAGTTCTTCTTGTAGATCTTCTTCAGCGCGGTGAAGATGCGGTGCTGGTCGCTGGCGGCCTGCCAGATGTCCAGGTTCGACCAGTTGGCCGGGTCGGGCCGGGACGGCGTGAAGAATCGATACTCCAGGGACACCTGGTTGCCGTCGACGATGGTCGTCGGCTCACTCCGGCGCGGGCTGGTGCTGACGTTGTAGCCGGAGGTGAAGAACACCGACGGCCGCGAGACGTCCTTGTGCAACAGGGTCAGGCGCTGCTTGAAGGTGCCCTTCCACGGCTGCCGATGGTCCACCGGCTGCTCGTAGTTCAATACGAAGAAGCGGTAGCCGGGGTACGGCTTCTCCTCGATCAGGCTCATCCCGGGAATGCCGAGGATCTGGTCCTTGATGTCCGTGGCGGCCGCGGGCTGCGCGGCTGTGGCCGCTTGCGCCGTGGAGCCGGCCGCCCCCATGGTGCCGATGAGCACCACGAGCGACAGCAGCCATCCGAGCGTCTTGCGCATTCACCCTCCCCTTGAGTTCACTTCGGTCGCCGTGAACCTAGCCGGGCCAACGCTCGCCTGAACAGACCTAGTTGGGCCGGTCCGTCAGCACAGGATCCAGCCGGAATCCGCGGATCCGGCCCCCACGCTCCCCCTTACATACACACAGCGGTTGATCGCGCCCACGGTGACGGGCCCGGCGTACCGCGTGAATCGCCCGGCCTCGCGCACCGGGACTCCGCCACGCGGCTGGATGCTCACCGCCATCCGGCGCCGCTCACCGGAGACCCGCGCCACGGTCATCGCGCAGGCCTGGTTGCGGCTCTTGTAGACCCGCACCTCACCCGTCTCGAACGCCACCGTCCGGGTCAGCCGACCCCCGCAGCCCTCGGTCGCGGCCTGCGCCGCCGACGGCGTGAACAGCCCTCCCACGCACAGCCACAGCGCCACCGCGAAAACCCCCAGGGGCGGGACCCGGCGGCCACGCCTCCTCCATCCCTGCAACACCTTGCCCCCCGATCGGTCGTACGCACAGCGAACGCACGCACGTACGACGCCCGAACCCCCCGGATGGTTGCCGCGCGCAAGGGCCCGCCCCACCCCCGGCGGCGACCTTCCCTCGTACGGGTGCATCCGTCACCTCCCCCTGGGCGAGCGGAAGTTCGCACCCGGGAGGGCGATTACGCTAGGTGACCCATACCCCGCTCGCCGTCACCGCAGCCCTGCTGCGGCCGTGAAAGGCCCTCAGATGACCAACGACCTGCTCGACCGCAAGCTCGCCCGCGCCTTCACGCACCTGGACGCCGACCGGAGCGGCGTGATCGACGCCGACGACATCATCGCGCTCGGCTCCCGGCTGCTGACCGCCCTCGCGGAGCCGGCCGGCTCGCCCAAGGCGGAGCTGGTGATGGGCGGGCTGGCCGACTTCTGGCAGGACCTGTTCACCGAGCTGGACATCGACCGGGACGGCAAGGTCACACCGGAGGAGTACAAGCAGGGCATGACCCGCCTGTACGCGCAGGGCGGGCCCGCCTACGACCGCTCGTTCCGGCCGATGATGCGGGCGATCCTGACGATCGTCGACACCGACGGCGACGGACTCATCAGCCCGCAGGAGTTCCACCGCGCGCAGGAAGCCTTCGACACCCGGCTGAGCCCCGCCGACACGGAGGCGCTGTTCCACCGCATCGACGCGAACGGGGACGGCTGCCTGACCGTCGACGAACTGCTCGACGCGGTACGCGAGTACTACACCGGCACCGACGAGGACGCCCCGGGGAACCTGCTGTTCGGCGAGTTCTGATCCCGGGGCGACCTCAGGAGGGTCGGGCGGCTCGGGCAGGTCGGGCGGCTCGGTCGGGCGAGCCGGCTGGCCGGCCGGAGGCTCAGGCCGCGGCGCGCTCGTCCTCACCGACGAAGGTGCGCCACAGCTCGGCGTACCGGCCGCCGCGCGCCAGGAGTTCGGCGTGGGTGCCGTCCTCGATCACCCGGCCGCGGTCCATGACCACGACCCGGTCGGCGCGCGCCGCGGTGGTCAGGCGGTGCGCGACCACCAAGGTGGTGCGCTTGCCGGCGAGCCGGTCGGTGGCCTGGTTGACCTGGGCCTCGGTGGCCAGGTCGAGGGCGGCGGTGGCCTCGTCGAGCAGCAGTACGTCCGGGTCGACGAGCTCGGCCCGGGCCAGGGCGATCAGCTGGCGCTGGCCCGCGGAGAGGTTGCGGCCGCGCTCGGCGACGGTGTGCAGGTAGCCGCCGTCGAGGGTGGCGATCATGTCGTGGGCGCCGACCGCGCGGGCGGCGGCCTCCACCTCGGCGTCGCTCGCCCCGGGGTGACCGTAGGCGATGGCGTCACGGACGGTCCCCGGGAAGAGGTAGGCCTCCTGGGGGACGACGCCCAGCCGGTGGCGGTACGCCGTCAGGTCCAACTCACGTATGTCCGCCCCGTCGGCGGTGACCCGGCCGGAGGTCGGATCGTAGAACCGGGCCACCATCTTGACCAGAGTGGACTTCCCGGCTCCGGTCTCGCCCACGAAGGCGACGGTCTGCCCCGCGGGGATCCGCAGGCTGATTCCGGCCAGGGCCTCGCCCTTCTCGCCCCGCTCCTCGGCCGTTCCGTACTGGAAGCGGACGTTCTCGAAGGCGATCTCCCCGCCGAGCGATTCCACCGCGCGCGGCCGCTCGGGCAGCGGGGTGGTGGTGGGCTCGCGCAGCAGCCCCTGGATACGGCCGAGGGCGACCGTGGCCTGCTGGTAGCCGTCGAAGACCTGGGAGAGCTGCTGGACGGGCGCGAAGAACAGGTCGATGTACAGCAGGTACGCGACCAGCGCGCCGGTGGTGAGCGTGCCGGCCTCCACCCGGCCCGCGCCCACGATGAGCACGGCGGCCGCGGCGCCCGAGGACAGCAGCTGCACGAAGGGGAAGTAGACGGATATCAGCCACTGGCCGCGGACCCGGGCCTCGCGGTACGAGTGGCTGCGCTCGGCGAAGCGCTTGGCGCCCGAGCCCTCGCGGCGGAAGGCCTGGACGATGCGCAGGCCCGAGACGGACTCCTGGAGGTCGGCGTTGACCAGGCTGACCCGGTCGCGGGCGAGCTCGTAGGCGGCGACGGACCTGCGGCGGAACACGATCGTGCCGACCACCAGGATCGGCAGGGTCGCGAAGACGATCAGCGCGAGCTCGACGTCGAGGACGAGCAGCGCGATCAGGATGCCGAAGAAGGTGAACACGGAGACGACGGCGGTGACGAGCCCGGTCTGCAGGAAGGAACTCAGCGAGTCCACGTCGGTGGTCATCCGGGTCATGATCTTGCCGGTCAGTTCGCGCTCGTAGTAGTCGAGGCCGAGGCGCTGGAGCTGGGCGAAGATCTTGACGCGCAGGGCGTACAGCACGCGCTCGCCGGTACGGCCCGTCATACGGGTCTCGGCGAACTGCGCGGCCCACTGCGCGACGACGACGGCCAGTGCGAGCCCGGCGGCCACCCAGACGGCGCCGAGCACGGCCTGCTCCACGCCCTGATCGATGCCGTGTCGGATCAGGATCGGCAGCAGCAGCCCGGCCCCCGCGTCCGCGGCGACGAGGCCGAGGCTGATGGCCAGCGGCGCCCAGAACCCGTGGAGCAGGCGGCGCAGGCCGTAGCTCTCCTCGGCGGCCGCGGCGCGGGTCTCGTCCACCTCGGGCAGGTCGTCGGCGGGGGGCAGCGCGGCCACCTGCGCGAGCAGTTCGGGGGTGGCGGGCATCCCGGCGACGGACCCGGCCATGGAGTGCCCGGCTCCGGGTGCCCCGCCCGCGGCGGGGGCCGCTCCGGGGACGGCGGTGCCGGCGCCCTCGGCGTCCTCCTGGCGGCGCCAGAGCTCGGGGGTGATCCCGCCGGCGACCCGCCGCTTGGCGTTGACGGGCTCCGAGTCGATCTCGGCTTCCAGCTCGATGCCGCGTTCCAGGTCCCGGTCGAGTTCGCGCTCGAACTCGGTCATCACCCGGGCGTCCGGGGTCCGCGGCGAGGCGGCACCGAGGGCGTCCGGGTCGGTGAGCAGCCTGCGGTAGAGCGCGGACCGGCTCTCCAGCTGCTCGTGCGTCCCGATGTCGGCGAGCCGCCCGCGGTCGAGTACGGCGATCCGGTCGGCCAGCGCGAGCGTGGAGCGGCGGTGGGCGATCAGCAGGGTGGTCCGGCCGGCCATGACGGAGCGCAGGGCCTCGTGGATCTCGTGCTCGACGCGGGCGTCGACGGCGGAGGTGGCGTCGTCCAGGAGCAGCAGCCGGGGGTCGGTGAGGATGGCGCGGGCGAGGGCGATGCGCTGGCGCTGACCGCCGGACAGGGTGAGCCCCTGCTCGCCGACCTTGGTGTCGTACCCGGCGGGCAGGGCCTGGATGAACCCTTCGGCCTGGGCGGCGCGGGCGGCGGCCTCGATCTGCTCCTCGGTGGCTTCGGGATGCCCGTAGGCGATGTTGGCGCGGATGGTGTCGGAGAAGAGGAAGGAGTCCTCGGGGACCAGGCCGATCGCGCCGCGCAGGGAGTCGTACGTCAGCTCGCGGACGTCGTGGCCGCCGACGCGGACGGCGCCGCCGTCGGCGTCGTAGAACCGGGGCAGCAGGAGCGCGACGGTGGACTTGCCGCTGCCCGAGGAGCCGACGACGGCGACGGTCTCGCCCTGGGCCACGGAGAGCGAGAACCCGTCGAGGACCGGCCGCTCGGGGTCGTAGCCGAAGCGGACGTCGTCGAACTCGACGGTGGCGGGCGCGTCGGCGGGCAGCTCGTGGGTGCCCTCCTGGATCTCGGGCTCGGTGTCGATGAGCTCGAACACGCGCTCCACGCCGGCCCGGGCCTGCTGTCCGACGGTGAGGACCATGGCGAGCATGCGGACGGGTCCGACGAGCTGGGCGAGGTAGGTGGAGAAGGCGACGAAGGTACCGAGGGTGACCTGGCCGTTGGTGGCCATCCAGCCGCCGAGGGCCAGCATGGCGACCTGGGCGAGCGCGGGGACGGCCTGGAGGGCGGGGGTGTAGCGCGAGTTCAGCCGGATGGTCCGCATCCGGCCGGCGAACAACCGGCGGCCGGCCTCGCGCAGCTTGCCGGTCTCCTGCGCCTCCTGGCCGAAGCCCTTGACGACGCGGACGCCGGTCACGGCCCCGTCGACGACCGTCGCGACGGCGGCGGCCTGGCCCTGGGCCCACCAGGTGGCGGGGAAGAGCTTCTTGCGGCTGCGCTTGGCTATGAACCACAGCGCGGGGGCCATGAGCAGGGCGACGAGGGTCAGCAGCGGCGAGAGCCAGAGCATGATCCCGAGGGATATCCCGAAGAGCAGGAAGTTCCCGATCGTCATGGGCAGCATGAAGAGCAGGCCCTGGATCAGCTGGAGGTCGCTGGTGGCCCGGCCGACGACCTGGCCGGTGTTCAGCTCGTCCTGCCGCCGTCCGTCGAGGCGGGCGATCGTGGCGTACATGTCGGTGCGCAGGTCGTGCTGTACGTCGAGGGCGAGGCGCCCGCCGTAGTACCTGCGTATGTAGGTCATCACGTACACGAGGAGGGCCGCGGCTATGAGCATCCCGGCCCAGGGGGCCATGGGCTTGGTCCGGTCCCCGATGACGTCATCGATGATCACCTTGGTGACCAGCGGCACGACCGCCATGACGGCCATACCGGCCAGCGAGGAGCCGAGCGCGAGCAGCACATTGGTCCTGTACCGCCAGGTGTAGGCCGCCAGCCGCCTGCCCCAGCCCTGTTTCTCCCCAGCCGCTGTCTCTGCCGCCGCCACGTGAGGCCTCCCCGTTCGTCCTGTCCTGCCGGAAGCGCCAACGCTCCGACCGGCGGATTTCATCCCGCCGCAACAATCGCACTGCCGTACGGCAGGGGCGCGCGGAACGGGTCCGACCGGGGTGGGGAGGGGAGCCGGCCCTTGTCAAGACACGACTTCCCGGATCTGTGAGGGACGGGGGTGGCTGCGGATGCTGGAAGTCGGCCGCCCGCCGATCGCGGTGGCGCAGCGAAGGGAACGAGGACCATGTCCACTCACCACGAACACCCGACCGGCACCGGCACCGGCACCGGCACCGGCTTCATGCAGCGGACCGTCCGCAGCGTCGCCCCCTACGTGACCGCGTTCCTCATCGCGCTGCTCGCGACGAAGATCGTCGGCCTGCTGACCGAGAACTCGTGGGCCCGGCTGGGGACGGCGCTGGGTGTGGCCGTGGTCAGCCTCCTCCTCCACACCTACGAGGACGCGGACGAGGCCACGGACGGGCGCCCCGGTGACTGACCGCTGACCGCCGGGTCACCCTCGGCACACGCGACCCCGGTCAGGGGGTGGGGAGCGGCTTCACCACGGGCGGCTTCTCCAGCGGCTTGTTCTCGCAGCCGAGCGCGTCGGTGACGCGGCGGGTCATGAGGTAGGCGAGGGCGGTCTGCCGGTCCTTCGCCGCCTGGTCGATGTCCGTCCGCCCGGTGTTGACCGTGTACGAAGCCTTCGCGTACAGCCAGGCCGACTCCGACGGCTCGGCGAGGTCGCCGGGCATGTCGCACCGGACGAGCAGCTTCGTGAGGAAGGAGTTGCTCTCGCCGAAGGCGCCGTTCACCTCGAACCGGCCTCCGTCGGACAGCGAAGGCTCTGCGTCCTTCGAGGTGCGCGGCACCCACCCGAACTCGAACCTCGCGCGCTCGGATCCTTCCTGAGCAGTCGGCTGGTACGCACACATGGAGGTCGAAAGCGTCTGCTTCGCCGGATCGATCTTCCGCAGATCCCTCTCCAGCCCCTCCACCACACGGCTCGTGCGGTTGTTGATATCGGTCGTGAAGCCATCCGCGCGGAGGATCCCTCGGAGGAGGACGTCCTCCTCCGAGGCAGGGGTCACGGTGCACAGGTGCTCGATCTTCGCCTCGGACCCGCCCGAGGTGCACGAAGCCAGCAGCACCACGGAGAGCACGGCGGTCGCCGATCGCACGGATGCCTTGAGGACGTTACGGGCGCAGGTGCGCACGGGCAGCCTCCCGCCCCGTGGTGTACCCGTCGCCCGCCCCGTCCTTGGCGTGCTCGAACGCGGGGTCGCCGGCCAGGTGCCGCTCATCCCTCCACGCATCGAGCAACTTGTGGGTCCCCTCGACACCCGCCTGGTAGTTGTTGCTGGAGTCCTGCTTGCTCTGCTCCTCGGCCGCGTCCTTGACGCTTTCGACCCAGTCGTACTTGGCCACGTCGATCAACGAGCCTCCGATCGTGCTCACGACCGGGATCTCGCCGATCAGCGCGTTCCCCGCGGCAGCCGAGTACTCAGCGGTGCCTTCCGCCCACTTGACCTTGTCGTCTTCCTTGTCCTTGTAGACGTCGGCCCCGATGCCGTTGAGGGCGCCGTTGGCCACCCCGATGTCGTGTGCGCGGTTGTCCCAGTCGGCGCTCACCGCGTGCGGGGAGTCGGCCTTGAACGGGGCGGCGGTCGCGAGCTGCTCGGCCGAGTAGGCCTGCTCCGCCTCGACCAGCAGGGCGTAGGACGGGCCGTCGTCGGCGATGCCGCGCATCACGCGGATCAGGCTGCCCTGGCCCACCGCGATCTGGGCCTTGTCGCCCGATCCGTGGATCGCGTCGCTGCCACCGACGCCACCCAGGTCGGAGTTCTGGCCGCCGAGGATCTCGTGGGTGTCGCCGACGTAGTCGACCAGCGCCTTCGCCATCGGCTGTTGGAGGTTCTGCAGGTGGTCCGGGAACTCGTCCCCGCCCATCTCGTCGTCGAGGAAACGGATGGCGTTGTGCATCACCCGCGCCTGGCCCTCGGTGTGCGGGCCGGGCGGGCCCAGCTTCTCGCCGTCCACGTGACCGGTGGCCGCGGCCTGGATCGCGGCACCCAGGCCGCCCGCCTTGTCCGGGTTCTCCATCTTCATGTTGCCGTATCCACCGGAGAGCCACTCGTCCTGCCACTCCCGATCGGTGAGCAGGTAGTCGAGGTGGTCGTTCTTGTTGCCAGGTGCGGCGGGGTCGAGGAAGTACTCGGCCGAAGCCGGGTCCTTGGCCATGATGTGCAGCAGACCGTCCAACGGGTCGTAGACCAGGTTCGGGCGGGCCGCGTCATAGGCGTGGTTGTACATGTACGGCTTCGACTTCTCGGCGTCGATGATGCCGTTGCCGATGTCGTTGAGGAACTGCTTGCCGTAGCCGTTGCCGTTCCCCATGAGGGTCACGAGGGCCTGGTACCCGTACGTCGGCCTCGCGCCCTTGGCGACGAGTTCCGGGCCCAGTTCCTTGAGTCCGTCGACGAACGGCTTGTACGCGTAGCTGCCCGGGTCCTTGGTGCCCGAGGCGATCGTTCCCGCGAGGCCGGAATTGATCGACTCGTAGAGCTTCTTCTCGGCCGCCGACGCGCCGCGCTCGTTGGACGCCAGGTTCATCTGGTCCGCGAGTTGCAGGGTGTCCTTCGCCCCCAGCGAGTTCAGGTACGCCTCGCTGAAGTGCTTGTCCCCGGAGTTCTGCTTGAGGAGGTCGTTGTAGTGGTTCAGCTCCTGGTCAGAAGCCTTGCCGTCACGGATCTTCTGGGTGAGGGCCAGCGCCTCCACGGCCTCGACATCGTTGACGGGCTTGGAGTTGAAGCCGAACATCGCCGTGCCGTCCGCGCCCGACGCGTTCAGCAGAGCGACCTTGACGTCCTCGTCGAACTCCGTCACCGCCTTGACCGTGTCCGAGATCTTGCTTGTCCAGGACTGCTCGATCCCGGGGAGGTCGGGGTCGTGACGGATCGCGTTCACGGAGGCCGGATCGGCCTTGGAGTAGTCGTAGCTCGCTATGCCGGCGTCCGAGACCTTCATGCCGGCGGTCTTGGCGTCCGCCACGGCCGACACCACGCGGGCCTTGAGGTCCGTGAACCGGGCGTGGGCGTCACGGAGCAGCGACTCCATGGCCAGGGCCTCCTTCTGCGCGGCTCCGTACTCCTGGCGCGTCATGGCGGACTGGGTGGCGGCGGCCTGCTGGCTGGAGCCCAGCCAGCCGTTGCCCGAGGAGATGCTCTGGACCTCGTCCTTGTAGACGTCCTCCATGGTCTTGAGCTGCGTCGCCATGGCTTTCCAGCCGTCGGCGGCGGTGGTGAGCGCGGAGAGGTCCGTCTGCATGACCTCGGCGTAGTTCGGCATGTCT
This sequence comes from Streptomyces sp. NPDC048331, assembly GCF_043201215.1. NCBI lineage: Bacteria > Bacillati > Actinomycetota > Actinomycetes > Kitasatosporales > Streptomycetaceae > Streptomyces > Streptomyces sp. NPDC048331. The sequence goes on from NZ_JBICYT010000005.1 coordinate 354,561, forward strand.
TCCCTTGGTAGAGCCCTGTGGCCTTCAGTGGAGTCCGGTGACCTTGGACTGCACCGGCTGGAATCCGCTGCCCGTCAGCTGATCGGTTCCCGACAGGAGCGTCGAAGCCCCACGCAGGCCCGTCTTCTCCGAGTTCAGCCGTGCCATCAGGCGCTTCACCTGGTCGTCCCAGTGCGTGTGCGCCTTCGACAGGCCTGCCGCCGTGTCCCAGCCGCTGAAGGCCTTGACCGCGCTCTTGTTGGGCTCGTCGGCCGCGTCCGCCGCCTTCGTGGTGCCGGGCTGCAGGACGTTCTCGATGGTGTTGGCCGCCTTCTTCTTCTCGGGCGGGACGGTGGCCAGCACCCCGTACCCGGCGCCGGCGCCGGGCGCCGGGGAGCCGCCCAGGTCGCCGGGGAGCTGGTTCAACCGCATCTGCGGCGACGGGTCGCCGGCCGTGGCCTGCTTCTGTTGGGCCCACTCCTGCTCGAACGACACCGTTCCCCCTCGTTACCCGCCCGGATCTGACCACGCACACCCTACGAGTCACCCGGGCGGGGCCCTAAAGGTGAGTGGGGGCGAACATCTTGAGCTTGGCCGAAAGCAGCAGTACCGAAGGCCCGGGAGTGCCGAGGGATTCTTTCAGATCGTCCTTCAAGGACTCCGGGGTGGTGGTGGCCGCCGGGACGCCGAAGGACTGTGCCAGGGCCACGAAGTCGGGTCCGGGCAGTTGCGTGCCGGCATCGCAGCCGTACTCGCGCAGGATGCCGTAGCCGCCGTCGTCCACGATCAGCCAGGTGACGTCGAGTTCGTGCTGCTTGGCCGTGGCCAGGTCCGCGACCGAGTACATCGCTCCGCCGTCGCCGGACACCGCCAGCACCGGGGTGTCCGGTTCCGCGACGCACGCGCCGAGGGCGGCGGGGAAGGCGTAGCCGAGGCCGCCCGCGCCCTGGGCCGAGTGCATGGTGTTGGGGTGCTTCGGGTCGAAGGCGGACCAGGCCCAGTAGGACAGGATCGTCATGTCCCAGAAGGACGGGGAGCGGGCCGGCAGCTCGGCCCGGATCGAGGCGAGCAGTTCCTGCTCCAGGGCCACGTCCTGGGTGGCGAGGCGGGCCGCGATGTCCGCCAGCACGGCGCGGACCCGCTCGGGGGCACCGGCGTCCTCGCGCTCGGTCACCGTCTCCAGCAGGGCCTGCAGCGCGAGGCGGGCGTCCGCGTGGATGCCGAGGCCGGCGTGGTTCGACTCCAGCTTGCCGAGGTCCGCCTCGATCTGGACGACCCGGCCCGTCGGGAAGAACGTGTGGTAGTTCGAGGAGAGCTCACCGAGACCCGAGCCGACCACCAGCAGGACGTCCGCGTCCTCCAGGAAGTCCGTCATGTGGCGGTCCTCCAGCCAGGACTGGAGGGAGAGCGGGTGGGTCCACGGGAAGGCGCCCTTGCCGCCGAAAGTGGTGACGACGGGCGCGTTCAGCCGCTCCGCGAGCTGCTTGAGCTTGCCCGCCGCGTCCGAGCGGACCACTCCGCCGCCCGCGATGATCACCGGACGGGTGGCGTTCTCCAGCCAGTGGGCGGCGAGCGCCGTGAGCTCGGGCCGCGGCGCGAGCTCGTGCGGCGTCGCGTCCACGCCCGTGACCTGCGGGATGACGGTCTCGGCCCGCAGCACGTCCTCCGGGATCTCCACGAACACCGGGCCGTGCGGGGCGGTCAGGGCCGATTCCCAGGCCTCGGCGATCACGGAGGGGATCTGGGAGGGCGTGCGGACCGTGTGGACGGACTTCACCACGTCCCGGAACGACGCCGACTGGTCCCGCAGCTCGTGCAGATGCCCGCGCCGCCCGCCGCCCAGGCCCGCCACCGGGACCTGGGAGGAGATCGCGAGGACCGGGGCCGAGGCGGCCGCCGCCTCCGCGAGGGCGGGCAGCGCCATCAACGCGCCCGGGCCGGTGGACAGCAGCAGCGGCACCGCCTCGCCCGTGATCCGGCCGTACGCGTCGGCCGCGAAGCCCGCGTTGTTCTCCGTACGCAGGCCCACGAGGCGCAGGTCGGAGCGGCCGACCGCGTCGAAGAGGGCGAGCGCGTGCTGCCCCGGCAGACCGAAGACGGTGGTCGCGCCGAGGCCGCGGAGCGTTTCCACGACCAGGTCCCCGCCCGTCCGCCCCGGCGGCGGCGCGAGCGCGGCCGCCTTCTGGGCTTCGGTGGGACGGAGTACCAGGTCGTGGTCGTGCGTCACTTCGCTTACTTGCCCTTCGCCTGCGCGATCTGTCGCGACATGATCGTCGTCAGCTCGTACGCGGTGTGCGAGGCCGCGACCGAGGTGATCTCGGCGTGATCGTACGCCGGGGCGACCTCGACGACGTCGGCGGAAACGAGGTTGCAGGAGGACAGACCACGGATGATCTCCAGCAGCTCGCGGGAGGTCATACCGCCCGCCTCCGGGGTGCCGGTGCCGGGCGCGTGCGCCGGGTCGAGCACGTCGATGTCGATGGAGATGTACAGCGGGCGGTCACCGATGCGCTGGCGCAGCTGGTCGGCCACCTCGTCGGCGCCGCGGCGGTAGACGTCGGCCGAGGTGACGATGCCGAAGCCCATCTTGGCGTCGTCGTCCAGGTCCTGCTTGCCGTACAGCGGGCCGCGGGTACCGACGTGCGAGAGCGCCTCGGTGTCGAGGATGCCCTCCTCGACGGCGCGGCGGAACGGGGTGCCGTGGGTGTACTCGGCGCCGAAGTAGGTGTCCCAGGTGTCCAGGTGCGCGTCGAAGTGGAGCAGGGCGACCGGGCCGTGCTTCTTCGCGACCGAGCGCAGCAGCGGGAGGGCGATGGTGTGGTCGCCACCCAGGGTCATCAGGCGGGAGCCGTTGCCGATCAGCTCGTCGGCCGCGCCCTCGATCGTCTCGACGGCCTCGTTGATGTTGAAGGGGTTCGCCGCGATGTCACCGGCGTCGGCGACCTGGGCGAGCGCGAACGGGGAGGCGTCCTGGGCCGGGTTGTACGGGCGCAGCAGGCGCGAGGCCTCGCGGATGGCGTTGCCACCGAAGCGGGCGCCGGGGCGGTAGGACACGCCGGAGTCGAAGGGCACGCCGACGACGGCGACGTCGGCCTTGCCGCCGACCTCGTCGAGGCGGGGCAGACGGGCGAAGGTCGCCGGGCCCGCGTAGCGCGGGATGCGGGAGGAGTCGACGGGGCCGCGCGGCTGCGTGCTCATGGCTGTGCCTCTTTCTCTGGCCTGACGTGTGCGGTACTTCGAGCGTAAGCGGGCCACCGGAGGGTGGGGAGTGTACGTTTCATCCATCTGGCAGAGCTGAAATGTACGGACCATCCACAACCGCGGAGTATCCATGACCGCCGCTCCTCGCGATCCGGAGTACGGCAACGATCCCGTCGACCCCGAGCGGCTCCTCGGCGGGCCTGCCGGGCCGGCCGGACCCGCCGGGGAGCCGCTCACCCCGCCGGTGCTCCTCGCCGCGCTGCTCGGCGACCGGGAGCTCGGCCTGCGCCACCTGGCCGGGCCGGCCGCGGCGGGGGTGCACGGGGTGCACGCCTCCGAGATGCCCGACCCTTCCCCGTACCTGCTCGGCGGCGAGCTGCTGCTGACCGCCGGGGCGGGTCCCGCCGACGACCCCGACGGGTACGTGGCCCGGCTGGCCGCGGCGGGAGCGGCCGCGCTCGGCTTCGGCGTGGCCCCGGTGCACGAGGAGGTCCCGGCCGCGCTGGCCGAGGCCTGTGCCCGGCACGGGCTGCCGCTGCTGGAGGTCCCGCCACGGACCCCCTTCTCGGCGGTCGCCCGCGCCGTGGGGCGGCTGATGGCGGAGGCGCGCACCCGGGAGCTGCGCCGGGTCACCGAGGCCCAGCAGGCCCTGGCGGCGGCCGCGGCCCGCCCCGACCCGGTCCCGGCGGTGCTGGCCAGGCTCGCGGCGAGCCTGGGCGGCTCGGTCGCCCTGTGGCCGGCCGGGCGGGCGGCGGGCCCGGAACTGCCGGCTGCGGCCTGGGAGGCCCTGTCCGCGCTGCTGTCCCGGGTCGGCCGTGAGGGCGGGCCCGCCACCGCCACCGACCGGGCGGGCGGACACCACCTGGCCGCCTACGCCCTGGCCGGGCGGGCGGCGCTGGGCACGGCGACCCCGGCCCGCGCGCCGGGCGACCACACCGTGGCCTCGGTGGCCGCCGTACTGCTGACCCTGCTCACCGCCGAGCGGCCCGCCGGCGCGGAGGCCGCGGCCCTGACCCGGCTGCTGCTCGACGGGGATCCGGCCGAGGCCCTGGCGGCCGGGCCCTGGTACGCCGTGCACGCCCGCGGGTCCGGGGATCCGCGGGCCCTCGCGGCCGCGCTGGGGACCGTACTGCTGGACCCGTACGAGGGCGGCGTACGGCTGCTCACGGATCGGGAGCCCGTCGCGCAGCCCGGCTGGCGGCTCGGGGTGAGCGCCCCGGCCGCGCCGTCCGGGCTGGCGACGGCCGACGCCCAGGCCGAGCGGGCCGTGCGGCGGGCGGAGGCGGCCCGCGCCCCGCTGGCCCACCACACCGACCCCGGCTTCGCGGGCCTGGTCGGCGAGGCCGAGGCCCGCGCCCATGCCGAGGCCCTGCTGGGGCCGCTCTCCCCCGTCCTGCGGGAGACCCTGCGCGGCTGGCTGGCCCACCACGGCAACTGGGACCGTACGGCCGCGGCCCTGGGCGTCCACCGCAACACCGTCCGCCAGCGCGTCGGCCGCGCCGCCGAACTGCTGGACCGGGACCTGGACGACCCGGACGTACGGATGGAGCTGTGGTTCGCGCTGCGGACCACCGAAGGCGACCCGGATCGGCGTGACCCGGATCGACGCGACCCGGATCGACGCGAGCCGACTCAGCCCGGGTAGGCGTCCGGCGGGCGGAAGGCGGCGAGCAGCTCCAGGAAGCGGGCGGAGCCGGTGATCACACCCGGCTCCTTGCTGCCGGGCGGCGAGGGATGGACCTGGATCGTCTCGATCCCGTCCTCGCCGATCCACAGCAGGCGTGAACTCAGGCGGTACTCCGGCGGGGCGTCCTCCCACATATTCCGGACGAGCGGGCCGTAGGCGATGACGCAGGTGTGCAGTTCCGGCCCTTCCACGGCCCACAGCATCAGGTGCCCGTGGAAGGGGACCATCGCGAGGATGCCGAGCGGCGCCGGGCGGTCGATCAGGGCGGCGGCGTGCAGGAGGTGGGTGGAGGTCCATCCGTCGTCGGCCTCGACGTTCACCAGCGGGTTCTCGTCGTCGTTGTACTGGAGCGAGACCGGCGCGGCGTCGAGGTTGGTCATGGCCGCGGCCCAGACCTCGGAGCGGTCCACCTGCCAGGAGTCGAACTGCTCCGGCGGGACGGGCGCGGAGAGGGAGCCGCCCACCTGGATCACCACGACGGCCGCGAGTTCCTCGGTGACGGCGACCGCGAGCGCGTGCCGGTCGGTCACCGAGTCGACGGCCACCAGCCTCGGCATGAGCAGGTTGCGGACCTCGGCGAAGCCGGCGCGTTCCAGTTCGCGGCGGCGCTCGGAGAGCCGCTGCTTCCGGTTCAGGAAGGAGACGGTGGCCGACCGCCAGTTCGCCTGCGGCAGCGCCCGGACCAGCTCGGCTATCTCCGCGAGGTCCAGCGGTGCGCCGCTCTGCCCCTCGGCCGCGAGCGAGAGGTGGCGGTGCTCCCCGAAGCGCATGGGCGGCCCGCTCGTGTTCCCGTCCAGGAAGACGTCGTTGAGGAGGGCCTCGAAGGCGTGCCACTCGTCGGGGGCGAACCACGCGCACCACGGTGGTACCGGCGAGGGCTCCGGCCCCCCGCCCGGTCCCGTGGCCGCGCCCCCGCCCGCATCCGCGCCGGCCTTTTTCGCTCTCCGGAAAAGTGGCATGCCGGGCAGATTAGGGCAGTGCGAATCGGTACGTGAGCCCACGAACAAGGCATTCTTGAGCACGTTCCGGCCACCGCGGCGCGGAAGAACCCCCTCCGCCGAGGCCCGCCACCCGGGCGTCCGGGACCGTCCTGGGTCGCCCGAGGGGTGGCCCGAGGGCCGTCCGGGCCCGCCCGAGGCCGTCCGGGGGGCGCCCGAGGGGCCGTCCCGCGCGGGTCAGGGTGAGCCACCCCACCCTTTCCACGGCGTCTCCACTCTGGACAGCCAGTTTGACTGGCCGGTAACTTAGGCTGAGCAAGCGCTTAGGCATGGCGGCGGACCGCCGCGACCGAAGGGAGCCGGCTGTGCGCCGTACCGTTTTCAACGAGGACCACGAGGCATTCCGCGAGACCATCCGCGCCTTCATCGAGGCCGAGGTCGTCCCGGTCTACGACGAGTGGTTCGCAGCCGGTCAGGCGCCGCGCGACTTCTATTACAAGCTCGGCGAGCTGGGTGTCTTCGGCATCAACGTGCCGGAGGAGTTCGGCGGCGCGGGCCTGGACACCCACAAGTTCGAGGCCGTCCTCTACGAAGAGACCTCCCGCGCGGGCGTCAACTTCGGCGGTTCCGGCGTGCACGTGCTGCTCGCGCTCCCCTACATCAAGATGCTGGCCGACACCGAGCAGAAGAAGCGCTTCCTGCCGAAGTTCGTCTCCGGCGAGGAGATGTGGGCCCTGGCGATGACCGAGCCGGGCACCGGCTCCGACGTCGCGGGCATGAAGACCACCGCCAAGCTCTCCGAGGACGGCACGCACTACGTCCTCAACGGCTCCAAGACCTTCATCACCGGTGGCGTCCACGCCGACCGCGTGATCGTCTGCGCCCGCACCTCCGCCCCGTCGGCCGAGGACCGCCGCTTCGGCATCTCCCTCTTCGCCGTGGACACCAAGTCCGAGGGCTACTCCATCGGCCGCAAGCTGGACAAGCTGGGCCTGAAGACCTCCGACACCGCCGAGCTGGCGTTCGTCGACGTGAAGGTCCCGGTCGAGGACCTGCTCGGCGAGGAGGGCAAGGGCTTCTACTACCTCGGCCACAACCTGGCCTCCGAGCGCTGGGGCATCGCCTTCGGCGCGTACGCCCAGGCCGCCGCGGCCGTCCGGTTCGCCCAGCAGTACGTCACGGAGCGCACCGTCTTCGGCAAGCCGGTCGCGCACTTCCAGAACACCAAGTTCGAGCTGGCCGCCTGCCAGGCCGAGGTGGACGCCGCCCAGGCCGTCGCCGACCGCGCCCTGGAGGCCCTGGACGCCGGCGAGCTGACCCCGGCCGAGGCCGCCTCCGCGAAGCTCTTCACCACCGAGGTCGCGCACCGCGTGATCGACCGCTGCCTCCAGCTGCACGGCGGCTACGGCTACATGAACGAGTACCCGATCGCCCGTCTGTACGCCGACAACCGCGTCAACCGCATCTACGGCGGCACCAGCGAGATCATGAAGTCCATCATCGCCAAGTCCATGGGCCTGTAAGGAATTCGGGCACTTACCCTTCCCCCATGAACGAGGCACTGACGACGCTCCTCGATCTGCTCGACCTCGAGCAGATCGAGGAGAACATCTTCCGCGGTACCAGCCGGCCTTCGCTGGTACCGCGCGTCTTCGGCGGCCAGGTCGCGGCCCAGGCCCTGGTCGCCGCCGGCCGGACCGTCCCCGCGGACCGCATCGCGCACTCGCTGCACTCCTACTTCCTGCGCACCGGCGACACCTCCGCGCCCATCGTCTACTCGGTGGACCGGATCCGCGACGGGCGTTCCTTCACCACGCGCCGGGTCGTCGCCGTCCAGCACGGCCAGCCGATCTTCCACCTCTCCGCGTCGTTCCAGACGTACGAGGACGGCCTCGACCACCAGGTCGCCATGCCGTCCGCCCCGGACCCGGAATCCCTGCCGACCGCGGCCGAGTCGCTGCCCGCGTACCGCGAGATCTTCCGCGACCCCGGCACGGTGGAGCGGCTGATCGAGACGCGGGAGGCGGTGGACCTGCGCTACGCCACGACCCCGCCCTGGGGCAGCGTCGGCGAGCCCGTGGAGCCGCGCTCGCAGGTGTGGTTCCGTACGGCCGGCAAGCTCGACAGCGCGGATCCCCTGCTGCACACCTGCCTCGCCACCTACGTATCCGACATGACCCTGCTGGACTCGGTGCTGCTCGCGCACGGCCGGGGAGGCTGGGCGGTGGGCGACGTGGTCGGCGCCTCGCTGGACCACGCCATGTGGTTCCACCGGCCCTTCCGCGCCGACGAGTGGCTGCTGTACGACCAGGAGTCGCCCTCGGCGGCCGCGGGCCGCGGCCTCGGCCAGGCCCGCATCTGGACGCAGGACGGCCGGCTGGCCGTGACGGTCATCCAGGAGGGTGTCGTACGCGTCCCGCGTGCGTGACCGGCGTGCGTGACCCGCGCCGCCCGGCTCAGTCCCACCAGAACCCCCAGTGGTCGCTTCCGGTGACGGCTTCGTCGGCGTAGGCGCGGATGCTGCCGGAGCCCTGCCAGATGTTGTCGGGCGAGAAGGCGAAGTGCTCCGCGGCGACGGGGAGCGCGTGGGCGACCGTACGCGGTGGGGCCGCCACGGACACGTGGAGCTCGTCGAAGCCTAGGGCGACGACGCGGGCGCCGAAACGGTCCTCCCAGGAGCGCAGCACCGCGCTGATCAGCGCGGTGTCGTTCTCGTGGTTGGTCGGGCCGCCCCAGCCCATGGCGGTCGGTACGTCGGCCCCGCGGCCCGCGGGGATCAGCGCGAGCCGCGGGCTCGGCAGGAACCCGCTCTCGATCAGCTCGTCCCCGAGCGCACAGGCCACGACCTCCGGATCCGGCCCACCTTCCGGCCCCGGCCCTGACCCCGGCCCCGGCTCCGCGAGCCCGGGCCAGTCCCGGCCGAAGGGAGCGATGAGTCCCGCCCCCTCCTCCCCCTCCCCTTCTTCGGGGTCGGGCACCACCCTGCTCCAGAACTCGCGCAGCACCGGCTCGACGTGGTGGTCACCGGGGTCGGACATCCGGTCCGGCACGAGCTCCCGGTCCTGCCACCACCGTTCGAGCCCGCGCCGCTCCTGGAGCAGCACGGCCTGCAGCCCGGCGGCCGCGAGCGCGGAGCTCCGGTACGCGGCGAGCGCCCCGACCCCGACGACGTCGTCGGACACCCACAACAACGGCTCGGGCTCCCTCCACCACCCCCGCCGACCGGGCCTGTCGATGAGTACACCCGAGGCCAACTCCAGCCCCAGGGACCGCCCTTGAGGATCGTCGACCAGCACGGACAACGCGCTGCGCGCCTTCGAAGACTTCGCCATACGGTGACCGTAACCACCGCCTCTGACAGCTGGCGCTACGGGCCGACAGGAAACGGAAGAGGGGGTGAGGTCCTGTCGACCTACGACCCCTACGGCCGCCCCTCCGTAAGGAACTCGGCCCCTCAAGGCAGAGCGTCATCACGTCGAACGAGTCCGACGAGCACACTGGCGCCGCAATCCGCACGACCGCCGATGCGGCCCGAACACCTGCCGCAGGGGAACCGCGCATAGGAAGAAGCCCCGGCCGGGGATCCCCGGCCGGGGCTTCTCCGTGCCTGACGCGGCTACGCGCCCCGCAGCCCCGCCGCGTCCAGGATGTACGCCACCATCGGGTCGTAGTACCGCGGGTCGCGGACGTGGTCGTCCAGGGGGATCGTCACCTGGAGGGTGCCCTCCGCCTCGCCGATGAACAGGGCCGGGTCGTTGCAGTCCGCGTAGCCCACCGCGTCCAGGCCCCGCTGGGCCGCGCAGCCCGCCCAGCCGTGGTCGGCCACGACCAGGTCCGGCAGCGGGCGGTTCTCCGCCGCGAGGCCGTCCAGGATCGCGGCCATCGGCTCCGGCGAGTGCGTGTGCCACAGCGTCGCGCCCCGCTCCAGCACCGCGACATCGGCGAACTGCCACACCGAGCCCTCGTCCGCCACCAGGCCCCGCGGGATGACGACGATCTCGCAGCCCGCCGCCCGCAGGGCCGCCGCCGTCGCCCGGTGGACGTCCAGCAGGCCGCCCGGGTGGCCGGTGGCGAAGAGCACGCTCTGCCGGTCCGCCGCCGCCTTGCGCAGCCGCGCCGCCAGGCGGTCCAGGCCGGCCACGGTCAGTTCGGGGTCGATGGTGTCCTGGCCGAAGCGGAACGCCGGGTCGTCCACGACGCCGCACCGCTCCGCCATCACCGCGAGCACGTCCTGCTCGTCCGTCCAGCGGTCGCCCAGTTCCAGGCCGAGCCAGTAGTGCCGGTCGCCGTTCGCGAGCTTGCGGTAGTGGCTGAGGTTGTTGTCGCGCGGCGTGGCGACCTGCCCCGCGATCCGCGTGCGGACCAGGTGGTCGATGAGTTCGGCGCGGGTGGGTACGGGCGTCTCTATCGGCTTCGGCATACGGGCCATTCTGCCGCCGCCGGGCCGGAGACGGCGCGTCCATTCCGGTCGGCGGACGCCCCGGGTCACGCCGACAGCGCCCCGAACGCGCCGTGCGCGAGGCGCCGGAGCAGCGATTCCACCGCCTCGCGACCCAGGGCCGCCAGGTGCGGGGTGGAGTTGAGCAGGCCGAAGACGGCGTGCACGGCGACCCGTACCTCCGCCTCGCCGACCTCCGGGTGCAGTTCCCGTACGACCTCCACCCACAGCTCCACGTACTGGCGCTGCAGCTGCCGTACGAGCTTGCGGTCGGCGTCCCGGAGCCGGTCGAGCTCCCGGTCGTGGAGGGTGATCAGCGCCCGGTCGTCGAGCGCGAAGTCGATGTGGCCGTCGATGAGGGAGGACAGCACCCGGGCCGGGTCCCCCGCCGCCTCCGCCACGCGGTGCCGGCCGCCGGTCAGCAGCCGCTCGCTGATGCCGACGAGCAGTTCGGCGAGCATGGCGTCCTTGCCGGCGAAGTGCCGATACAGGCCGGGGCCGCTGATGCCCACCGCGGCCCCTATCTCGTCGACGCCCACGCCGTGGAATCCACGTGCGGCGAAGAGACGAGCGGCCTCACTGAGGATCTGCTCGCGTCGGGTCGGGGCGGCCGCTCTGGTGCTCATGGGAAACCATTCTAGACAGGGCCGTTAGCGGTCGTTAACCTAAGCTGCACAAGCGTTAACGCTCATTAACCGCGTGGAACGAGCAAGGGAGCTCGACCGATGCAGCAGGCACCAGTGCTGACGAGCGCCGCGGACCCGGCGTCCGAGGCCTGGCGGACCAACGAGGCCGCCCACCGCGAGCTGACCGAGGGCCTGCGCGCCCGGCTCGACGCGGCCCGGCTCGGCGGCGGCGAGAAGGCCCGCGCCCGCCACACCGCCCGCGGGAAGCTCCTCCCGCGCGAGCGCGTGGACACACTCCTCGACCCCGGGTCCCCCTTCCTGGAGCTGGCCCCGCTGGCCGCCGAGGGCATGTACGGGGGCGCGGCTCCCGCCGCCGGGGTCATCGCGGGCATCGGCCGGGTCAGCGGCCGCGAGTGCGTGATCGTCGCGAACGACGCCACCGTCAAGGGCGGCACGTACTACCCGATGACCGTCAAGAAGCACCTGCGCGCCCAGGAGGTGGCCCTGGAGAACCGTCTCCCCTGCCTCTACCTGGTCGACTCGGGCGGCGCCTTCCTCCCCATGCAGGACGAGGTCTTCCCCGACCGGGAGCACTTCGGCCGCATCTTCTACAACCAGGCGCGCATGTCGGGGGCCGGCATCCCGCAGATCGCCGCCGTCCTCGGCTCCTGCACCGCGGGCGGGGCCTACGTACCGGCCATGAGCGACGAGGCCGTCATCGTCCGCAACCAGGGCACGATCTTCCTCGGCGGCCCGCCGCTGGTGAAGGCCGCCACCGGTGAGGTGGTCACGGCCGAGGAGCTCGGCGGCGGCGAGGTCCACTCCCGGATCTCCGGCGTGACCGACCACCTCGCGGAGGACGACGCCCACGCGCTGCGGATCGTACGGAACATCGTGGCGACCCTGCCCGAGCGCGGGGCCCTGCCCTGGTCGGTCGAGGCGCCGGAAGAGCCCAAGGTGGACCCGTACGGGCTGTACGGCGCGGTCCCCGTCGACTCGCGCACCCCGTACGACGCCCGCGAGATCATCGCGCGGATCGTGGACGGCTCCCGCTTCCAGGAGTTCAAGTCCGAGTTCGGCCAGACGCTGGTGACCGGCTTCGCCCGGATCCACGGACACCCGGTCGGCATCATCGCGAACAACGGCATCCTCTTCGCCGAGTCCGCGCAGAAGGGCGCGCACTTCATCGAGCTGTGCGACCAGCGCGGCATCCCGCTCCTCTTCCTCCAGAACATCTCCGGCTTCATGGTCGGCAAGGACTACGAGGCCGGTGGCATCGCCAAGCACGGCGCCAAGATGGTGACGGCGGTGGCCTGCACCCGGGTGCCGAAGCTGACGGTGGTCGTCGGCGGCTCGTACGGCGCCGGCAACTACTCGATGTGCGGTCGGGCGTACTCGCCCCGCTTCCTGTGGATGTGGCCCAACGCCAAGATCTCCGTGATGGGCGGGGAGCAGGCGGCCTCGGTGCTCGCCACGGTCAAGCGCGACCAGATCGAGGGCGCGGGCCAGGAGTGGCCCGCCGAGGACGAGGAGGCCTTCAAGGCCCCGGTCCGCGCGCAGTACGAGGAGCAGGGCAACGCCTACTACGCCACCGCGCGGCTGTGGGACGACGGGGTCATCGACCCGATGGAAACCCGGCAGGTGCTGGGACTGGCCCTGACCGCGTGCGCGAACGCCCCGCTGGGCGACTCGGGCTTCGGCATCTTCCGTATGTGACGTGATGTGACGTGAGGACCTCACTGATGTTCAGCACTGTTCTGGTCGCGAACCGCGGCGAGATCGCGGTCCGGGTCATCCGCACCCTGCGCGAGCTCGGCATCCGCTCCGTGGCCGTCTTCAGCGACGCCGACGCGGACGCCCGCCATGTCCGGGAGGCCGACACGGCCGTCCGTATCGGCCCGGCCGCGGCCGCCGAGAGCTACCTGTCGGTGGAGCGGCTGCTGGATGCCGCCCGGCGCACCGGCGCCGAGGCCGTCCACCCCGGCTACGGCTTCCTCGCCGAGAACGCGGCCTTCGCGCAGGCGTGCGCCGACGCCGGCCTGGCTTTCATCGGGCCGCCGGCGAGCGCCATCAACCTGATGGGCGACAAGATCCGCGCCAAGGAGACGGTGAAGGCGGCGGGCGTGCCCGTCGTACCGGGCTCCTCGGGCAGCGGCCTGACCGACGCCGAACTGGTCTCCGCCTCCAAGGAGATCGGCATGCCGGTGCTGCTGAAGCCCTCGGCGGGCGGCGGGGGCAAGGGCATGCGGCTGGTGCGCGACGAGGCGGTGCTGGCCGAGGAGATCGCGGCGGCCCGCCGTGAGGCCCGGTCCTCCTTCGGCGACGACACCCTGCTGGTCGAGCGGTGGATCGATCGGCCGCGGCACATCGAGATCCAGGTGCTGGCGGACGCCCACGGGAACGTGGTGCACCTGGGCGAGCGCGAGTGCTCGCTGCAGCGCCGGCACCAGAAGGTGATCGAGGAGGCGCCGTCGGTCCTGCTCGACGAGAAGACCCGGGCGGCGATGGGCGCGGCGGCGGTCGACGCGGCCCGCTCGTGCGGGTACGTGGGAGCGGGCACGGTGGAGTTCATCGTCCCCGGCGGCGACCCCTCCTCCTACTACTTCATGGAGATGAACACCCGCCTCCAGGTCGAGCACCCGGTGACGGAGCTGATCACCGGGCTGGACCTGGTGGAGCAGCAGCTGCGCGTGGCGGCGGGCGCCCGTCTCGGCGTCGACCAGTCCGACGTGACGCTGACCGGGCACGCCATCGAGGCCCGCGTCTGCGCTGAGGACCCGGCGCGCGGGTTCCTGCCGTCCGGCGGCACGGTGCTGGCCCTGTCCGAGCCCTCGGGCGGTGCGGTACGCACGGACTCCGGCCTGACGGCGGGTGTCCCGGTGGGCTCCACCTACGACCCGATGCTGTCGAAGGTCATCGTGCACGGCCCGGACCGCCCCACCGCTCTGCGCATGCTGCGGGCGGCCCTGGCCGACACCGTGATCCTGGGTGTCCAGACGAACGCCGGTTTCCTGCGGAGGCTGCTGGCCCACCCGGATGTGGTCTCGGGTGACCTCGACACCGGGCTGGTGGAGCGCGACCTGCCGTCCCTCCTGCCGGAGGGGGTCCCGGACGAGGTGTACGTCACGGCAGCCCTGCTGGCGCAGCCCCTCGCGAAGCCTCGGCGGGAGGGGTGGGTCGACCCCTTCGACGCCGCCGACGGCTGGCGCCTCGGCGGCACTCCCGCCTGGACGGTGCACCACTTCCGCCTGCCCGGCCAGGACCCGGTAGCCATCGAAACGCGGCTCAGTGGGGCAGGTTCAGCCTCGCCGGCGATCGAGGCGCGGGGTCCGGGGCAGAGTCCCGGCGCACCGGCGCGGGCCCGCGTCCTCAGCCGCACCACCGACACCGTCACCGTGGAACTCGACGGCGTCACGCACCGCTTCAGCCACGCCGCTTCCCCGGAGGGGGTCTGGCTGGGCCGGGACGCCGACAGCTGGCACGTCCAGCGCCACGACCCCGTATCCGCCCTAGGCGCGGCGAGCTCGGGGGCGAACACCCTCGCCGCCCCGATGCCCGGCACCGTCACCGTGGTCAAGGTGGCCGTCGGCGACAAGGTCGCGGCCGGGCAGAGCCTGCTCGTCGTCGAGGCCATGAAGATGGAGCACGTCATCTCCGCCCCGCACGCCGGCACCGTCACCGAGCTGGACGTGACCCCCGGCAGCACGGTCGCCATGGACCAGATCCTGGCCGTCGTCACCCCGGACGAGGAGCAGGGGGACGTCGCGTGAACAGGCTGCCCATGAACGTCCCGGCCCCCGGCCTCCCGGCCCGGGTCCGGATCCACGAGGTCGGCGCCCGCGACGGGCTGCAGAACGAGAAGGGCGCGGTCCCCACGGCCGTCAAGGCGGAGTTCATCCACCGCCTCGCCGCCGCCGGGCTGACGACCATCGAGGCCACCAGCTTCGTGCACCCCAAGTGGGTGCCCCAACTGGCCGACGCGGAGGAGCTGTTCCCGCAGCTCGCCGATGTCGCGGCGGACCTGCCGGTCCTCGTCCCCAACGAGCGCGGCCTCGACCGCGCGCTCGCCCTCGGGGCCACGCGCATCGCGGTCTTCGGCTCGGCCACCGAGACCTTCGCGTCCCGCAACCTCAACCGCACCGTCGCCGAGTCCCTCGCCATGTTCGAGCCCGTCGTGGCCCGGGCCAAGGAGGGAGAGGCGCACGTGCGCGGCTATCTCTCGATGTGCTTCGGCGACCCGTGGGAGGGCCCGGTCCCGGTCCACCAGGTGGTTTCCGTGGCCAAGGCCCTGCTCGACCTGGGCTGTGACGAGCTGAGCCTCGGCGACACGATCGGTGTCGCCACCCCCGGCCATGTACAGGCCCTGCTCGCCGCGCTGAACGAGGCCGGTGTCGCCACCGACCGGATCGGCGTGCACTTCCACGACACCTACGGCCAGGCCCTGTCCAACACCCTCGCCGCGCTCCAGCACGGCGTGACCACCGTCGACGCCTCCGCGGGCGGCCTCGGCGGATGCCCGTACGCGAAGAGCGCCACCGGCAACCTCGCGACCGAGGACCTGGTGTGGATGCTCGACGGCCTCGGCATCGAAACCGGGGTCGACCTCGCCGCCCTCACCGCCACGAGCGTGTGGATGGCCGAACAGCTGGGACGTCCCAGCCCCTCCCGTACCGTCCGCGCCCTCTCCCACAAGGAGTAGTCACACCATGTCCCTCGACCACCGGCTCACCCCTGAGCACGAGGAACTCCGCCGCACCGTGGAGGCGTTCGCGCACGACGTCGTCGCCCCGAAGATCGGCGACCTGTACGAGCGGCACGAGTTCCCGTACGAGATCGTCGCCGAGATGGGCCGCATGGGCCTGTTCGGCCTGCCCTTCCCGGAGGAGTACGGCGGCATGGGCGGGGACTACCTCGCCCTCGGCATCGCCCTGGAGGAGCTGGCCCGCGTCGACTCCTCGGTCGCCATCACCCTGGAGGCCGGGGTCTCCCTCGGTGCCATGCCGATCTACCTCTTCGGTTCCGAGGAGCAGAAGAGCGAGTGGCTG
Organism: Streptomyces sp. NPDC048331; assembly: GCF_043201215.1. Lineage (NCBI taxonomy): Bacteria > Bacillati > Actinomycetota > Actinomycetes > Kitasatosporales > Streptomycetaceae > Streptomyces > Streptomyces sp. NPDC048331. Next base: position 370,475 of record NZ_JBICYT010000005.1, read on the forward strand.
CCGAAAATGTGCTCCGGCGAGATCCTCGGCGCCTTCGGCCTGACGGAGCCGGGCGCCGGCTCCGACGCGGGCGGTACCCGCACCACCGCCGTCAAGGACGGCGACGAGTGGGTGATCAACGGCTCGAAGTGCTTCATCACCAACTCGGGTACGGACATCACCGGTCTGGTCACCGTCACGGCCGTGACGGGCCGCAAGGCGGACGGCCGCCCCGAGATCTCCTCGATCATCGTCCCGTCCGGCACCCCGGGCTTCACGGTGGCCGCCCCGTACTCCAAGGTGGGCTGGAACTCCTCGGACACCCGCGAGCTGTCCTTCGACAACGTCCGGGTGCCCCTGGCCAACCTGGTGGGCCAGGAGGGCCGCGGCTACGCGCAGTTCCTGCGGATCCTCGACGAGGGCCGGATCGCCATCTCCGCGCTCGCGACCGGTCTCGCGCAGGGCTGTGTGGACGAGTCGGTGAAGTACGCCAAGGAACGGCACGCCTTCGGCAAGGCGATCGGCGACAACCAGGCGATCCAGTTCAAGCTGGCCGACATGGAGATGCGCGCGCACATGGCCCGCATCGGCTGGCGTGACGCGGCCTCCCGCCTCGTGGCCGGGGAACCGTTCAAGAAGGAGGCGGCGATCGCGAAGCTGTACTCCTCGACGGTCGCCGTCGACAACGCCCGTGAGGCCACCCAGATCCACGGCGGCTACGGCTTCATGAACGAGTACCCGGTGGCCCGCATGTGGCGGGACTCCAAGATCCTGGAGATCGGCGAGGGCACGAGCGAGGTCCAGCGCATGCTGATCGCCCGCGAGCTGGGCTTCGCCGGCTGAGGCACCTGATGACGATGTCCGGCGTGGGCCCCGTGCCCGCGCCGGACATCCGCGTGTCCGGGGGCTTCCGGGCCCCGATCAGAGAAAGATCAGGAGCGCGAACGTGGGAACCAGGGTCACCAGGGCGCACACCGGCCAGTAGACCCGGGCAGCCGCCGTGTTCCATCGCCGCGCGAAGTCGTTGGCGAGCCACCACAGCAGCCCGAACGCGGTCACGACGGGTACCACGATCACCAACCAGAGCATCATGCCGTCGTTCTCCGTGGGTTCCCGGACGGTCCAGCCGAGTTCGGCGAGCGGTCCGTTGACGGCGAGGTACCGGAGCAGCCAGACGGGAACGACGCCGGGTATCCCCATCGCCAGGTTCGCCGCCGCGACCGTCCACCATTTGTTGCGCATGCGCTCAGTATTCACGCCGATGTTCGGGGCCGGCGGACGGCCGGGCAGGGTTGCGGTCCCGATCGAGGATCGCCTCAACTCGGGTACACACCGGGGACGATGTGGATGCCGGCCGGTCGTCCCGGATCCCGGGGAGTGATCCACCTCACGAACGGATCTTCCCCCAGGGCTGGATTTACTCTTAGGTTAGGCTAACCTTCACACCGAACGGCCCAGCCGCCGCCCCTGCACGCACGAAAGCGGACATCGACATGCCCAAGTCCCGAACCTCCTCCTTCACCCGTCGCGGTTTCGTCGCGGCCGGTGGCGCCCTCGGCCTCGTCGCCGTCCTCGCCGCGTGCGGTGGCACCGACTCGGCGAAGGGTGACGGCGGCAAGGACAACGGCGCCGCGACCTCCGGCTCCTGGACCTTCAAGGACGACCTCGGCAAGGACGTCACCACCAAGTCCAAGCCGAAGAACATCGTCGCCTTCACCGGCACCGCCGCCGCGCTCTACGACTACGGCGTCCCGGTCAAGGGCGTGTTCGGTCCGACCAAGACCGCCGACGGCAAGGCCGACGTCCAGGCCGGTTCGATGGACATCTCCAAGGTCGAGATCATCGGCAACGTCTACGACGAGTTCAACATCGAGAAGTACGCGGCCCTCCAGCCCGACCTGATGGTCACCAACAGCTGGGACGGCACCTACTGGTACGTGCCGGAGGCCTCGAAGGACAAGATCCTCTCGATCGCCCCGCACGCCGCCATCAAGGTGGGCGGTGACGTCACCCTCGACAAGGCGCTGGAGCGCACCGCGGACCTCGCCAAGTCCCTGGGCGCGGACATGAACTCCAAGAAGACCGTGGACGCCAAGGCCCGCTTCGAGGCGGCCGCCGCCAAGGTCCGCGAGGCCACCAAGGCCAACCCGGGCATCAAGGTCCTCGCGGGCTCCGGCTCCGCCGACCTGTTCTACGCCTCCTCCCCGGAGACCTCGGCCGACCTGAAGTACTTCAAGTCCCTGGGCGTCGAGTTCATCACCCCGGACAAGCTCGACGAGGGCGGCTTCTTCGAGAGCCTGAGCTGGGAGAACGCCGGCAAGTACAAGGCCGACCTGGTCCTGCTCGACAACCGCACCGGCACGCTGCAGCCGGAGGAGCTGAAGGCCAAGGCCACCTGGGCCGAGATGCCCGCCGTGAAGGCCGGCCAGGTCACCCCCCGCGTGACCGAGCCGATCTTCTCGTACGACAAGTGCGCGCAGCTCCTGGAAGACCTCGCGAAGTCCATCCAGAACGCCAAGAAGGTCAGCTGACCCTCGGCGCCCGGTGACCCCGGGCGCCGGGCAGGCCGTACCGACTCCCAGGGGGGACCTCTCCGCATGACCGCCACCGCATCCGACGCTCCGGCCGTCGCACACTTCCGGTTCTTCGAGCTCGAAGTGCTGCGCACGCGCCGCCTGGGCCACTCGTTCCTGCGGGTCACGTTCGGCGGGGAGTCCCTCGCGGACTTCCGTTCGGGCGGCTTCGACCAGAGCCTGTCGCTGTTCCTGCCCGGGGCCGACCAGGAGCACACGGTGCTTCCGTCCACGGACGAGGACACCTGGTTCGCCGCCTGGCGCGCGATGTCGGACGACGAGCGTCCGGTGATGCGCTCCTACACGGTGCGCGAGCAGCGCCGTACGCCCGAGGGGGCGGCCGAGGTCGACATCGACTTCGTCCTCCACGGGGATTCCGGTCCCGCGTCCCGCTGGGCCGGGCGGGCGGTGACCGGCCGTCGGATCATGGCGATCGGGCCGGCCGTCGCGGAGAACAAGTCCGTACGCTTCCAGCCGCCGGCCGACACCGACGCGATCTGGATGTACGCGGACGAGACCGCCCTGCCGGCCGCGGCCGCGATCCTGGACCGGCTGCCGGCCGGGACCCGGGTCCGGGCCTGGTTCGAGATCCCGCACGAGGACGACCGGCTCGACCTTGCGACGCCGGCCGACGCGGACATCACCTGGATCGTGCGCGGGAACGGCGGCCGGGAGCGGACGGAGCAGGTGCTGAGCGTGCTGCGCTCGGCCGAACCGGGTGCGGCCGAAGCCCCGTACGCCTGGGTGGCGGGTGAGGCGGGCACGATCCGCGCGGTGCGCCGGTATTTTGTGCAGGAACGATCCGTCGACCGTCGCGCCGTGCGCTTCACCGGCTACTGGCGGCTCGGCGCGAGCGAGGAACAGCTCCTCGCCGAGGCCTACGCGGGCAAGGCTCCCAGCGAGGACCCCACGTCTGACCTCTAGTCAATTCCCATAACACACAACGCACTTCGGACAGGCCCTGGCTTTTCAGCCAGGGCCTGTCTGCGTTTGGCGAAATACTAAGGTTAGGCTAACCTAAACATCGCACGCCACACACACCCCTCTCCATCCCCTGCCCGGAGGAAAGTTGATGCGCTCGCATCTGCTGAACGAGACGACCGCGGACCTCTACCGGCGCTCCGTCACCGAAGGCGTCGAGCGCGTCGCAGCCAAACTCGCGACGACCGAGCGGCCCCACACCGGTATATCCGTCGACGAACTCGCCCCGGTCATCAACGGGATCGACCTGGACAAGCCGCTCGCCGACGCGGCCGCCGTCCTGGACGAACTGGAGGACGTCTACCTGCGCGACGCGGTGTACTTCCACCACCCGCGCTACCTGGGCCACCTCAACTGCCCGGTCGTCATCCCCGCCGTGCTCGGCGAAGCGATCCTCTCCGCGGTCAACTCCTCGCTCGACACCTGGGACCAGTCCATCGGCGGCACGCTCATCGAGCGCCGCCTCATCGACTGGACCACCGAGCGCATCGGCCTCGGCCCGGCCGCGGACGGCATCTTCACCTCCGGCGGCAGCCAGTCCAACTTCCACGCGCTGCTCCTCGCCCGTGACGAGGCCTGCCGCCTCGTCATGAAGAAGGCGCTCGACGAGGGACGCGAGCTCACCAAGGCCGAACTCCTCCCGAAGCTGCGCATCTTCACCTCCGAAGCCAGCCACTTCAGCGTGCAGAAGTCGGCCGCGATGCTCGGACTCGGCTACGAGGCCGTCATCTCCGTCCCGGTCGACCGCAACCGCCGGATGGACACCGCGGTGCTCGCCCTGGAGCTGGAGGAGTGCGCCTCCGAAGGCCTCTTCCCCATGGCCGTCGTCGCGACCGCCGGCACCACCGACTTCGGGTCCATCGACCCGCTCCCCGAGATCGCCCGCCTGGCCGACGAGCACTCCGCGTGGATGCACGTGGACGCCGCCTACGGCTGCGGACTGCTGGCCTCCCCCACCCGCCGTCACCTCCTCGACGGCATCGAGCGCGCCGACTCGGTCACCGTCGACTACCACAAGTCGTTCTTCCAGCCGGTCAGCTCCAGCGCCATGCTGGTGCGCGACCGCGACACCCTCAAGCACGCCACGTACCACGCGGACTACCTCAACCCGCGCCGCATGGCCGAGGAGCGCATCCCCAACCAGGTCGACAAGTCCATCCAGACCACGCGCCGGTTCGACGCGCTCAAGCTCTGGGTGACCCTGCGCGTCATGGGCGCCGACGGGATCGGCTCGCTCTTCGACGAGGTCATCGACCTGGCCGCGGCCGGCTGGGACGTCATCGACGCCGACCCGCGCTTCGAGGTCGTCGTCAAGCCGCAGATCTCCACCCTCGTCTTCCGCTACGTCCCCGAGGGCGGCGACATCCGCGCCGACCTCGTCGACGAGGCGAACCTGCACGCCCGCAAGGCCCTGTTCGCCTCCGGTGAGGCCGTCGTGGCCGGCACCAAGGTGGACGGCAAGCAGTACCTGAAGTTCACCCTCCTCAACCCGCAGACCACGACGGCCGACATCGCTGCCGTCCTCGACCTTCTCGCCGCACATGCCGAGCAGTTCCTGGGAGAATCCCTTGCCCTCCACCGCTGAGACCCACGACTTCATCGGCATCGGCGTCGGTCCGTTCAACCTCGGACTCGCCTGCCTGACCGCCCCGCTCGACGAGATCGACGGTCTCTTCATCGAGTCGAAGCCGCACTTCGAGTGGCACGCCGGCATGTTCCTGGACGGCGCCCACCTGCAGACGCCCTTCATGTCGGACCTGGTCACGCTCGCCGACCCGACCTCGCCCTTCTCCTTCCTGAACTACCTGAAGGACAAGGACCGGCTGTACTCCTTCTACATCCGGGAGAACTTCTACCCGCTGCGGGCCGAGTACAACGACTACTGCCGCTGGGCCGCCGACCGCCTCGACAACGTCCGCTGGTCCACCTCGGTCACCGAGGTCACCTACGACGAGCAGGCCGGCCTGTACGAGGTCCACACCGACAAGGGCGAGACCCACCGGGCCCCCCGTCTGGTCCTGGGCACCGGCACCCCGCCGCACATCCCCACGTCCTGCGAGAACCTCGGCGGCGACTTCCTGCACAACTCCGCCTACATGCAGAACAAGGCGGAACTGCAGAAGAAGAAGTCGATCACCCTCATCGGCTCCGGCCAGAGCGCGGCCGAGATCTACTACGACCTCCTCGCCGAGATCGACGTCCACGGCTACCAGCTCAACTGGGTGACGCGCTCGCCGCGCTTCTTCCCGCTGGAGTACACGAAGCTGACCCTGGAGATGACCTCCCCCGAGTACGTGGACTACTTCCACGCGCTCCCCGAGGACACCCGGTACCGGCTGGAGACCCAGCAGAAGAACCTCTTCAAGGGCATCGACGGCGACCTGATCAACGCCATCTTCGACCTGCTCTACCAGAAGAAGATCAGCATGCCGGGCGCGGTCCCGACCAGCCTGCTGACCAACACCTCCCTGAACAGCACCGCGTACGACACCTCCACGGGCACGTACACGCTGGGGCTCCGCCAGGAGGAGCAGGAGCGGGACTTCTCCCTCACCTCCGAGGGCCTGGTCCTGGCCACCGGCTACAAGTACACCTTCCCGGAGTTCCTGAACCCGGTGCGCGACCGGCTGAACTTCGACGGGCACGGCCGTCTCGACGCCGCCCGCAACTACAGCATCGACACCACGGGCCGCGGGGTCTACCTGCAGAACGGCACCACCCACAACCACTCCCTCACCTCGCCCGACCTGGGCATGGCGGCGTACCGGAACGCGTACATCGTCGGTGAGCTCCTCGGCCGCGAGCACTACAAGGTCGAGAAGTCCATCGCGTTCCAGCAGTTCGCCGCCCCGGAAGGCACCCTGTGATGAGCACCACCGAACTCCTCTTCTCCCGCACCGACAAAGCACTCGGTTCCTTCGCCGTGCGCCCCCTGGACCCCTTCGCCGACGCGGAGCTGCTCCACGGCTGGGTCACCCACCCGAAGGCCTCGTTCTGGATGATGCAGGACGCCTCCCTGCCGGACGTCGAGCGCGAGTACATGAGGATCGCCGCCCACGAGCACCACCAGGCCTTCATCGGCCTGCACGAGGGCCGCCCCGCCTTCCTCATGGAGACCTACGACCCCTCCGAGCTGGAGCTGGTCGGCCTCTACGACGCCCGGCCCGGCGACGTCGGCATGCACTTCCTCGTCGCCCCGAGCGACACCCCGCTGCACGGCTTCACCCGCGCCGTCATCACCACGGTGATGGCCGCGATCTTCGACGACCCGACCACCGAGCGCGTCGTCGTCGAGCCGGACGTCGCCAACACCGCCGTCCACGCCCTCAACGAGGCCGTCGGCTTCACGGCGGAGCGTCAGGTCACCAAGCCGGAGAAGGAAGCCCTGCTGAGCTTCTGCACCCGCGCGCAGTTCGAGGCCGCCACGGCCGCCCAGGGGGTCTCCATATGAGCCTCACCGACGCCGTCGCCCACCTGACCCCCGAGCTGTGGGCCCGCGCCAACCGCGCCCTGGTCCGCAAGGGCCTCGCCGAGTTCTCCCACGAGCGCCTGCTGACCCCCGAGTCCCTCGGGGACTCCTGGTACGCGGTCCGCAGCGACGACTCCACCGTGGAGTACCGCTTCAAGGCCGTCCTGCACGCCCTCGACCACTGGTCGGTCGACGAGGCCTCCATCACCCGCCACCGGGACGGCGCCGAGCTGGAGCTGGACGCCCTCGACTTCCACATCGAGCTGCGCGAGGCCCTCGGCCTGAGCCCCGAGGTGCTGCCCGTCTACCTGGAGGAGATCTCCTCCACCCTGGCCGGCACCGGCTACAAGTACACGAAGCCGCAGGTCTCCTCCGACGTCCTCGCGAAGTCCTCGTTCCAGGACATCGAGACGGGCATGACCGAGGGCCACCCCTGCTTCGTCGCGAACAACGGCCGGCTCGGCTTCGGCGTGCACGAGTACCTCTCGTACGCGCCGGAGACCTCCAGCCCCGTCCACCTGGTGTGGGTGGCCGCCCGTAAGGACGTCTCCACCTTCACGGCGGGCGCGGGCCTGGACCACGACTCCTTCATGCGCGAGGAGCTCGGCGACGAGACCATCGCCGTCTTCGCCGGGCGGATGTCCGCGCTGGGCCTGGACCTGGCCGACTTCCACCTCTTCCCCGTGCACCCCTGGCAGTGGTGGAACAAGACCTCCGTCACCTTCGCCGCCGAGATCGCGAACCAGCGCCTGGTGCTGCTGGGCGAAGGCCCGGACGCGTACCTCGCGCAGCAGTCGATCCGCACGTTCTTCAACCAGAGCGCGCCGCGCAAGCACTACGTCAAGACCGCCATCTCGGTCCTGAACATGGGCTTCATGCGAGGCCTGTCGGCCGCGTACATGGAGGCCACCCCGGCCATCAACGACTGGCTGCACCAGCTGATCGAGGGCGACGAGGTCCTGAAGTCGGTGGACTTCTCGATCATCCGCGAGCGGGCGGCGATCGGCTACCACCACCGCCAGTACGAGCGCGCCACCGACCGGTACTCCCCGTACCGCAAGATGCTGGCCGCGCTGTGGCGCGAATCCCCGGTCAACCGGATCGAGGGCGACGAGCGCCTCGCCACGATGGCCTCGCTCCTGCACGTGGACGCCGAGGGGAAGTCCTTCGTCGGCGCGCTGATCGCGGAGTCGGGCCTGACGCCGGCCGAATGGCTGCGCCACTACCTGCGCGCCTACCTCGTGCCGCTGCTGCACTGCTTCTACCAGTACGACCTCGCGTACATGCCGCACGGCGAGAACACCATCCTCGTCATCGAGGGCGGTCTGGTGAAGCGGGCGATCTTCAAGGACATCGCCGAGGAGATCGTCATCATGGACGCGGACGCGGTGCTGCCGCCCGCGGTCGAGCGGGTCCGGGCGGACATCCCCGAGGACATGAAGCTCCTGTCGATCTTCACGGACGTCTTCGACTGCTTCTTCCGCTTCCTCGGCGCGATCCTCGCCGACGAGGGCATCTGCGAGGAGGACACCTTCTGGCAGGCGGTCGCGGACTGCGGCCACGCGTACCAGGAGTCGATGCCGCAGCTCGCGGAGCGCTTCGAGCGCTACGACCTGTTCGCGCAGGAGTTCCAGCTGTCCTGCCTGAACCGCCTCCAGCTGCGCAACAACAAGCAGATGGTCGACCTCGCCGACCCGGCGGCGGCCCTCCAGCTGATCGGCAACCTCCAGAACCCCGTCGCGGCCTTCGCCCGGCGGTGACCCACGGGGCGGGGGAGGCATCGATACGGTCCCTCGATGCCTCCCCCTTCCCACCCCCGAGATCTCGACGGCGTGATCGCGAAGCACAATGGCCCTCTTCGCGGTCACGCCTTCGTGTGTCCGCCCCCGTGGCCGGAGTGCGCGGCCCGAGTCCGTCTGGGAGCCCGTATGCCGTTCCGCATCCGTCCTGGCCGCACGGCCGCCCTGCTCCTGTCGGCCGTGATCGTGGCCGGAGGACTGTCCGGCTGTTCCCTGCTGACGCCGTTCAAGACCTGCGAGGGGACCGAGGCTCGGATGAAGGAGCTGGAGTCGCTGCCCCTGCTCGCCTCGCCGCCGCCCGGCGCGGGCGCCCCCCGCACCTTCGACGGCGACTACGCCGAGTGCGCGGACGACAGTGGCGACGCCTGGCTGTCCGCCGGGCGCACCTACACCTACCCCGGGACCCGCCAGGAGGTCCTCGACCACTACCGCAAGGCCGCCGAGGCCGACGGCTGGCGGTTCGAGCCCGAACCGGCGCTCGATCGGAACTCGGACGACGCGTGCTTCACGAAGGGCGAGGACGGGCAGGCCAAGACGTTCACGCTCTCCTTCCCGCCCGCGCGCTTCCTCAAGGAGTTCTACGGCCCCGAGGCCGCCGCGGAGTTCGCCTCGGGTTCCGGTTTCGAGCTGACGGCGGGCTCGGAGGCCGACGGCGCCACGACCTCCTGCTGGGACTGACCCGGCCCCCACCGGTCACTGCCAGGGGACGTCCGGCGCCCGGAAGAAGCCGATGCCCTGCGCGTCCAGGCGGGGTGCCTGCGCGGCCAGCCGGCGGCTGTAGGAGGTCCAGTCGAGCGCCGCCGCCGGCGACCAGCCCAGCTCGGCCAGACCCAGCACCCGCGGGAAGGCCAGCAGTTCCCAGTCGCCGCGCGTCGCGACGGTCTCCGTCCACAGCGGGGCCTCCACACCCAGCACCGCCGACTCCGGGACCCCTGCCAGGTACGCCCCCGGGTCCCAGGAGTAGGCGCGTCGCACCGGGACGTAGCCCGCCCAGGCCAGGCCCGGCTTCGTCGCCGGGTCGTACTTCATGTCCAGGTACAGCCGGTCCGCGGGCGACAGGATGACCGGGTGCCCCGCCTTCGCCGCCGCCGCGACGGCCGCCTTGTCCGCGGCCGCGGTCTTGTCGTGGCCCCAGTACTGGACCACCGCGCCCGGCGCCGGACGGGCCGTCGCCAACTGGTGCCAGGCCACCACCGTCTTGCCGTAGCGCCCCACCACCTCCTGGGCCCGGTCCATGAAGGCCGCGTAGTCCGCCGCCGGCGTGGCGTGCGCCTCGTCGCCGCCGATGTGCAGGTAGCGGCCCGGGGTCAGCTCCGCCAGCTCACCGAGCACCTCGTCGATGAACTCGTAGGTGCGCTCCTTCGCCACGCACAGCGAACTGAAGCCCACCTTGACACCGGTGTACCGCTCCGGGGCCTTCCCGTCGCAGTTCAGCTCGGCGTAGGAGGCGAGCGCCGCGTTCACGTGCCCCGGCATGTCGATCTCGGGTACCACGTCCACGTAGCGCTGCCCCGCGTAGTCCACCAGCTCCCGGTACTCGTCCTTCGTCCAGTGGCCGCCGGGCCCGCCGCCGACCTCGCTGCCGCCGCCGTACTCCGCCAGCCGCGGCCAGGAGTCGATCGCCAGACGCCACCCCTGGTCGTCGGTCAGGTGCACGTGCAGGGTGTTGACCTTGTACTGGACGAGCTGGTCCACGTACCTCTTCACCTGCTCCACCGAGAAGTGGTGGCGCGCGATGTCGACCATCGCCCCCCGGTAGGCGAAGCGCGGCCGGTCGGTGACCGTTCCGCCCGGCACCGTGCCGGGGCCCGTCACCGGCACCAGCTGGCGCAGCGTCTGTCCCGCGTGGAAGAGCCCGGCCGGCGTCCGCGCGGTGAGGGTGACGCCGGTCGGGCCGGACTCCAGCCGGTATCCCTCGTCGCCCACCCCTTGCGCCGCCTCGTCGATCCTGAGCCGGATCCCGTCGCCCTGCGCCGTGTCGACCACCGGCAGCGGGAGCCCGCCGGCGCCGCGCAGCTGCTCGGCGAGCAGTTCGCCCACCCGGCGGACCTCCGCGTCCGGGCCGCGGCCGGTACGGATGACCGTGCCCGCGCCGAAGCTGTAGCCGGGGCCTTCGGCGCGGGCGGAGACCGGCGCCGGCAGCAGCCGTTCGAAGGGGGCGAGGGCCACCGGCGGGTCGTCCCCGGGCCTGCCGGCGTCACCGTGGGCGGAGGAGCAGGCGGTCACCGGGGCCGTGGCCGCGGCGAGGGCGAGGAGGGTGCCGAGCGTGCGTCGCAGGACTCTCATGCCCACAGGTATAGGCCAAGCGGGCCGCCGCGTCCGGTGGAGGAATCAGGGACGGGCGGAAATCATCCGAAGGAGATCACAACCAGCGCGTTACTGGTCCAGACCAGCGGGATCCTGCCCGGAATCGGGCAGGATCTTTGCGTTCAGGGCGGCGAGCCGCCAATATCTACGAGTGCTCGATCGCCGCCCGTCGCATGACGACCTCGTCGACCACCTGGTGCGCAGCACCGCGCTGCAGCGCGGAGAGGCCGCCCGGGTGGTACTGGACGTGCTCGCCTACTTCGACGAGACGACCGAGGAGTTCGTCCGCCGCCGCCACCGGGAACTGCAGTCCGGCGGAGCGGTGAACGCGGAGATCTTCGAGCGGATCGCGGCCGAGCTGCCGCACCGCGCCGTGGCGCCGCCGGAGCTCTCGCTCCGGCAATTGCGCCGCATCGTCTACGGCTGAGCCGGCCGCCGCCGCACGCGGCACCGGACGAGTACAGAACCGAACTTCAGGAGGGGCAGAACCGTATGTGTGGAATCGTCGGTTACATCGGCAAGCGTGACGTGGCACCGCTGCTGCTGGAAGGCCTGCAGCGGCTGGAGTACCGCGGCTACGACTCCGCGGGCATCGTGGTCAACACCCCGAAGGCCCCGGCCCTGAAGGTCGTCAAGGCCAAGGGTCGCGTCCGCGAGCTGGAATCCCGCGTTCCCAAGCGCTTCGCCGGCACCACCGGCATCGCCCACACCCGCTGGGCCACCCACGGCGCCCCGAGCGACATCAACTCGCACCCGCACCTGGACCCGGAGAACAAGGTCGCCGTCGTCCACAACGGCATCGTCGACAACTGCTCCGAGCTGCGCGCCAAGCTGGAGGCGGAGGGCGTCGTCTTCGTGTCGGAGACCGACACCGAGGTCATCGTCCACCTGATCGCCCGCTCCGAGGCCGACTCGCTGGAGGAGAAGGTCCGCGAGGCGGTCAAGGTCATCGACGGCACCTACGGCATCGCCGTCATGCACGCCGACTTCCCCGACCGCATCGTCGTCGCCCGCAACGGCTCCCCCGTGGTGCTCGGCATCGGCGAGAAGGAGATGTTCGTCGCCTCGGACGTCGCCGCGCTGGTCGCCCACACCCGCCAGGTCGTCACCCTCGGGGACGGCGAGATGGCCACCATCAAGGCCGACGACTTCCGCACCTACACGACCTCCGGCACGACGACCAACGCCACCCCGGAGACCGTGGAGTGGGAGGCCGCCTCGTACGACATGGGCGGCCACGACACCTACATGCACAAGGAGATCTCCGAGCAGCCCGACGCGGTCGACCGCGTGCTGCGCGGCCGGATCGACGACCGCTTCTCCACCGTGCACCTGGGCGGCCTGAACCTGGACCCGCGCGAGGCGCGCGGCATCCGCCGCGTCAAGATCCTGGGCTGCGGCACCTCGTACCACGCGGGCATGATCGGCGCCGGCCTCATCGAGGGCATGGCCCGGATCCCCGCGGACGCCGAGCCGGCCTCCGAGTTCCGCTACCGCAACCCGGTCGTGGACCCCGACACCCTCTACATCGCGGTCTCCCAGTCCGGTGAGACCTACGACGTCCTCGCGGCGGTGCAGGAGCTCAAGCGCAAGGGCGCCCGCGTCCTCGGCGTGGTCAACGTGGTCGGTTCCGCCATCGCCCGTGAGGCCGACGGCGGCGTGTACGTGCACGCCGGCCCCGAGGTCTGCGTCGTCTCCACCAAGTGCTTCACCAACACGGTCGTGGCCTTCGCGCTGCTCGCCGTGCACCTGGGCCGCATCCGGGACCTCTCGGTCACCGACGGCAAGCGGATCATCGAGGGCCTGCGCAAGCTGCCCGCGCAGATCCAGGAGATCCTCGAGGGCGAAGAGGACATCAAGAAGCTGGCGGCCGAGTACGCCGAGGCCAAGTCGATGATGTTCATCGGCCGGGTGCGCGGTTACCCGGTGGCCCTGGAGGCCTCCCTCAAGCTGAAGGAGATCTCCTACATCCACGCCGAGGCCTACCCCGCCTCCGAGCTCAAGCACGGCCCGCTGGCCCTGATCGAGCCCTCGCTGCCGACGGTCGCGATCGTCCCCGACGACGACCTGCTGGAGAAGAACCGCGCGGCGCTTGAGGAGATCAAGGCCCGCAGCGGCCGGATCCTCGCGGTCGCGCACCGCGAGCAGGAGAAGGCGGACCACACCATCGTGGTCCCGAAGAACGAGGACGAGCTGGACCCGATCCTGATGGGCATCCCGCTCCAGCTGCTGGCGTACCACACCGCCCTGGCCATGGGCCGGGACATCGACAAGCCGCGCAACCTGGCGAAGTCGGTCACCGTCGAGTAATCGAGCGGCAGCACCCCGCACGTGCGTACGGCCCCCGGGATCTCCCGGGGGCCGTACGCGTGCGCCTGCCGTGCCGTGTCCGTCAGCCCGTGGCGACCGCTCCGCCGCTGCGGGCCTTGCCGAAGGCCAGCGGCCAGTGGGCGAGGGCGGCGGTGGCCCCGTACCAGGCCAGGAGCCCGCCGACCGCGGCCACCCAGCCGGCCACCTTGGCCAGCATGCTGTTGTCGGCGAACGCACCTATCGCCAGAAGCAGCAGGGAGAGGGTGAACAGGCCGTACACGCCCTGCCCGAAGAGTCCGCTCGCCGCGCCCACGGTGAGGGTGACGCCGAGGAGGGCGAACAGGACCAGGAACGTTCCGGCGGCGTCCGCCGAAACCTTTCCGTCGGCTCCCGCGGCCCAGGTGAACCAGAAGGCTCCGAGGCCCGCGAACGCCGTGCCGTTGAAGCCGTTGCCGCCGCGGAATTCGAGGACTCCGAGGACGAACAGGGCCAGACCGCCGACGTAGGTCGCGAGTGACACGGAACTGGCAGCGGACACGCCGTCGATGACACCGGTGTGGCCGATACCGAATGCGAGAAGGGTGAGCCCCAGGGCGATGTGCCCGAGGGTCGAAGTCGAGGCCGTGCTTCCCGCAGAGACACCATTGTCCACGGCGGGCTCCCTTCGATCTGCAGTTGTTTGCTGCGTCCCAGCAGCATTTATCTACCCTTTACACGGGGGCACAACCGCACAAGCGACTTAACAAACGGTCACAGAACGACAACGGTGAGCGATCGGCGCCGCGAGGGCCCCGATCACGCCGGGGCGGGGAACGATCAAGGAATGACGACGACCGGTCGCTGTGCGCGCTTGGCCAGTCGGCCCGCGACCGACCCGAAGATCCGACCCACGATGCCGTGCGTGGAGCCGACCACGATGGCGTCGGCCGAATACTCCCGGCCGACCTCCTCCAGCTCATGGCAGATGTCACCACCACGCTCGACCAGGATCCACGGCACTTCGGCCAAGTAGTCCGCGCAGGCGAGTTCCAGCCCGAGCACCTCGGTGCGGTGGTCCGGCACGTCGACGAAGACGGGCGGCTCGCAGCCGGCCCACACCGTGGTGGGTAGCCGGTTGGCGACATGGACGATGATCAGACCGGATCCGGAGCGACGGGCCATGCCGATCGCATAGGCGAGCGCACGCTCACTGGAGGTGGATCCGTCGAATCCCACAACGACCCCGTGCCGGAAGGCCGGATCGCAGTGCACGCGTGTCTGTTCCACCGCGCGCAGATCGGCGGCCGACGAGGGGTCGACGACGCGTTTGCGCTTGCGGTCCGCGGGTTCGGAGAATTCGTGACCGGCCATGGGTGTCTCGGCGAAGAGGTCCTTGGAGGAAGCAACAGGGGCGAAATCGGCGACGCAGTGTGACGGAGCTCTGTCCGGGAAGCATCTTCCCAAGCCCATACCCACCAGGGTACGGCGACACTCCTGTCCTGCACAGGGCATGCCGCCCTTGGAGAGCGTCCCAGGGAGCATGCCGGAGCGAGCGCGCCTTGGCAATGACCACTGCCCCCTACAGCCAGTGACGACAACGGCCATCGCCACCCGATGGCGCAGTGACCGAGCCCCGCCGCCGGGCGTTGGGACATGCGTCCGACCTTCAGGTAAGAGCCCGCAGGGAGTACGCCGTGCCCGGTCATCCGGTTCACCCCGTCCAGCCAGCTCAGCCGACGCAGTCCGTCCGGTCCCTCCAGAACGCCGACCCCGCCCCGCACTTCACGCCGTCCGCCCGCTCCGCCCTTCACCCGTCCGTGCGTTCCGCCGGACACCCCCATGACGACCCCGCGGGTGACGTCGTGCGCTGGGCGGCCTTCAGCTGCCTGCTCGTCCCCGTGGTGCTCGTCGTCTACGGGACCTCCTACGGCGGGGCCGCCGTCGCCACCCTCGGCCTGCTCGCCGTCACGGCCGCGTGCCGGATCCTGCTGCGCCACTCGGAGAAGACCCAGCGGGCCGCGGCGCGCGTGCGGGCGGACGAGTCCCTTCCGCCCGCCCACCGCGGCCGGCACTCACGCGCCGGCACCGGGAACCGCCGCGGTTGCCGGGGCTCCGGGCCCGCCTCCCCGCAGGACTGACTCATTCGCACACCCACACACGCATGTTTTCAGCCAACTTCCCGGCAGGGTGCCCTCCTTGCCGGAATGTCCCACCGTCCCCCTCACCACCAGCGACGACAGACCTCGGGGGGCGTTCCGGCCCTACAGGTACTGGCCATGGCCGGGGACCACGCTTCCCGTTCGGGTAGCGGAGTGGAACGCTTACTGATCGAATGCTTTTCGCCAAGTTGAGAAGTCGACATAGCGCTGCGTGCTGAACTTGTCACGCCGACACCACGGGACGCAGTAGATTCGATCATGTATTTACGGCGGGGGATCCACGTGCAAGGCCGAGGGGAAACGTGCAGGTGCGACCAGACCAAGGAGTCGCGACACCCAAGGGGGGCTTAGCGCCATGAGCCAGGATTCCACCGCCGTCGTCACAGCAGACGCCGGCCGGAAGCTCGCGGGGCGTCGCCGCAGGGAGATCGTCGCGGTGCTGCTCTTCAGCGGCGGACCGATCTTCGAGAGCTCCATTCCACTTTCCGTGTTCGGCATTGACCGGCAGGACGCGGGAGTTCCACGCTATCGATTGCTCGTGTGCGCCGGTGAGGACGGTCCGCTCAGGACCACCGGCGGGCTCGAACTGACCGCGCCGTACGGGTTGGAGGCGATCGCCCGGGCAGGAACGGTCGTCGTTCCCGCCTGGCGCTCCATCACATCACCGCCACCTCCGGAGGCGCTCGACGCACTGCGTCTGGCGCACGAGGAGGGGGCCCGGATCGTCGGACTGTGCACGGGAGCCTTCGTGCTCGCCGCCGCCGGTCTGCTGGACGGCCGGCCCGCGACGACGCACTGGATGTACGCGCCGACGCTGGCCAAGCGGTACCCGTCCGTCCATGTCGATCCGCGCGAACTGTTCGTCGACGACGGCGACGTGCTCACGTCCGCCGGCACGGCGGCCGGAATCGACCTGTGCCTGCACATCGTGCGCACGGACCACGGCAGCGAGGCGGCCGGGGCCCTGGCCCGCAGGCTCGTCGTGCCGCCGCGCCGGACCGGCGGCCAGGAACGCTATCTCGACAGGTCGCTGCCGGAGGAGATCGGCGCCGACCCGCTGGCCGAGGTCGTCGCCTGGGCACTGGAACACCTCCACGAGCAGTTCGACGTGGAGACGCTGGCCGCCCGCGCCTACATGAGCAGGCGCACCTTCGACCGGCGGTTCCGCTCGCTCACCGGCAGCGCCCCGCTCCAGTGGCTGATCACCCAGCGGGTGCTCCAGGCCCAGCGGCTGCTGGAGACCTCCGACTACTCGGTCGACGAGGTCGCCGGGCGCTGCGGGTTCCGCTCGCCGGTCGCCCTGCGGGGTCACTTCCGGCGGCAGCTGGGGTCCTCCCCGGCCGCCTACCGCTCCGCCTACCGGGCGCGCCGGCCGCAGGCCGACGTGGCACAGGTGGCCGAGATCAACGCGGGCCCGGTTCCGCACCAGCGCACTCCGCAGCCCCACCGGGCGGCGGCGGCTCTGGCCGCGTCGGGACCCACGGTGACGGAGCTCTACGCCCCGGGCCGGGTCATGCGGGAACACGCCTGACCGCAGGCTGAGTACGACGCAGAGGGTCCTCCATCGGCCACCGCCGGTGGGGGACCTTCCGCATATGCGGTCCGCGCCCCGGGGGACCGCATAAGGTGGGACACATGAACGATCGCATGGTGTGGATCGACTGCGAGATGACCGGGCTCTCGTTGACGGACGACGCACTTATCGAGGTGGCCGCACTGGTCACCGACTCGGAGCTCAACGTGCTCGGCGAAGGCGTGGACATCGTGATCCGCCCGCCGGACGCCGCCCTGGAGACCATGCCCGACGTGGTCCGCGAGATGCACACCGCCTCCGGCCTGCTCGACGAGCTGGCCGGCGGGACCACCCTCGCGGATGCCGAGGCCCAGGTCCTGGCCTACGTACGGGAGCACGTGAAGGAACCCCGCAAGGCGCCGCTCTGCGGAAACTCGGTCGGCACCGACCGCGGCTTCCTGCTGCGCGACATGGCCGCGCTGGAGAGCTACCTGCACTACCGGATCGTGGACGTGTCCTCGGTCAAGGAGCTCGCGCGCCGCTGGTACCCGCGGGCGTACTTCAACAGCCCGCCGAAGAACGGCAACCACCGGGCGCTGGCGGACATCAAGGACTCCATCACCGAGCTGCGCTACTACCGGGAGGCGGTCTTCGTACCGCAGCCCGGGCCCGACTCGGACACGGCCCGCGGCATCGCCGCGAAGCACGTGGCGCCGGACGCGTAGTACCTCCCGGAGAGGGGGCACGGGAAAGGGGGGAGCGAGCACCCTCCCGGACCCTGTACCCTTTTCTTCGGCCGGTCGGTTTTCCGACCGGACATGGTGGGTGTAGCTCAGTTGGTAGAGCACCTGGTTGTGGTCCAGGTGGCCGCGGGTTCAAGTCCCGTCACTCACCCTGCGGGAAGGCCCCGATCGCGAAGCGATCGGGGCCTTCCGCATTCCTAGGACGACTCCCGGACCACCAGCCGGTTCGGCAGCACGGCGGCCGCCTCGCCCGCCTCCCCCGCGATCCTGCCCAGCAGCATCCGCGTCATGGTCCGGCCCATCTCCTCGATCGGCTGCCGGACGCTGGTCAGCGGCGGGTCCATGTGCCGGGCCACCACCGAGTCGTCGAAGCCGACCAGCGCCACGTCCCCCGGAATCCGGCGGCCGGCCGCGCGCAGCTCCCGCCGGGCGCCCGCCGCCATGACGTCCGAGGCGGCGAAGACCGCGTCGAGCCCGGGGTGGCGCTCCAGCAGCTCGCGCATGGCCCGCCGGCCGCCCTCCTCGGTGAAGTCGCCGACCGCGATCAGCAGCTCGTCGACCGGACGACCGGCGGCCGCCAGGGCCTGCCGGTAGCCGTCGAGGCGGCACTGGGCCCCGTACACGTCCAACGGGCCGGTGATCGTGGCGATCGTGCGCCGACCCCGGTCGAGGAGGTGGCGTACCGCCTCGGCGGCGCCCGCCAGGTTGTCGGAGTCCACGCAGGGCAGGGTCTCGGCGGCGGACCGGCGCCCGCTGATCACCGTCGGGATGCCCAGCTCGGCCAACAGCTCCGGCAGCGGGTCCCCGGCGTGGACCGAGACGAGCAGCACCCCGTCGACGCGGTGCCCGGACAGGTACTGGGCGAGCCTTCGGCGCTCCCGGTCGCTGCCCGCCAGGGTGAGGACGAGCTGGACCTCGGTGTCGGCGAGTTCGGCGCCGACCCCGCGGACCACTTCGGAGAAGTACGGCTCGGCGAAGAAGCGGGCCTCGGGTTCGGGGATCACCAGGGCGATGGCGTCCGTGCGGTTGGCCGCGAGGGCCCGCGCGGCGCGGTTCGGTACGTACCCCAGCTCGGCCACGGCCGCCTCGACGGCGACCCTCGTGTGCTCGCTGACCTTGGAGGATCCGTTGATCACCCGGGAGACCGTGCCGCGCCCGACTCCGGCGCGCGCCGCGACCTCCTCCAGGGTCGGTCGTCCCCCACTGCGCCCGTGCCCGTTCATGACTTCCTCCCGGTTGTGAATCTACCTCTTGACGACTGTGGGAGCGCTCCCACACTGTGTCACACGACACCTGGCACGTTCCGTCCTTCAGGGAGGAAGCCCATGAGCGTCCGAACCCGAGCTCGAGCCCGAAGAACCCTCCTCACGACCGTCACCACGCTCGGGGCGGCAGCCCTGTTGCTCGCGGGGTGCGCCCAGGACCCCGAGGAGGACACCGGCAAGGGCGCCCCGACCTCCGGCACCTCCGGCGGCGGTGACCGGACCACCCTCACCGTCGGCGTCTTCGGGGCCTTCGGCCTCAAGGAGGCGGGGCTCTACGACGAGTACATGGCGCAGAATCCCGGGATCCGCATCGAGCAGACCTCCATCGAGCGGAACGAGAACTACTACCCGCAGCTCCTCACCCACCTGGGCACGGGCAGCGGGCTCGCCGACATCCAGGCGGTCGAGGTCAACAACATCGCCGAGATCACCGCCACCCAGGCCGACAAGCTGGTGGACCTGGCCAAGGCCCCCGGCGTGGACAAGGCCGCGTACCTGCCCTGGAAGTGGGCCCAGGGCACGGCGAGCGCGGCCAGGGGCGGGGCCACGGTCGGCCTCGGTACGGACATCGGCCCGCAGGGCATCTGCTACCGCAAGGACCTCTTCGAGGCGGCCGGGCTGCCCTCCGACCGGACGGCGGTCGGGGCGCTGTGGGCGGGCGACTGGAACAAGTACCTGGAGGCGGGCCGGACGTACAAGGCCAAGGCCGGCGAGGGGAAGGCCTTCGTCGACTCGGCGTCGGGTGTGATGGCGGCGGTGACCGGCAGCAGCGCCCAGCGGTTCTACGACGACCAGGGCAAGGTCGTCTACAAGACCAACCCGGCGGTGCGCGGGGCCTTCGACCTGGCGGCCTCCTTCGCCACCGACGGGCTGAGCGCCAAACTGCAGCAGTTCACCCCGGCCTGGGACCAGGGCTTCTCCAACGGCAGCTTCGCCACCATCTCCTGCCCGGCCTGGATGCTCGGCTACATCCAGGACAAGGCGGGCCCGGCGGGCAAGGACAAGTGGGACGTGGCGCAGGCACCGAAACCCAGCAACTGGGGCGGGTCCTTCCTGGTGGTGCCCAAGGCGGGCAAGCAGGCCCAGGAGGCCGCGAAGTTGGCGGCCTGGCTGACGGCCCCGGCGCAGCAGGCGAAGCTCTTCGAGAAGCGGGGCAGTTTCCCGAGCGCGAGCGCCGCCTACAAGCTGCCGACCGTGTCGGGCGCGCAGCACGCGTACTTCGGCGGCGCCCCGATCGGCGAGATCTTCGCGAAGGCGGCGGAGGGCGTGCCGGTGGCGGCGGTCGGACCGAAGGACCTGGTGATCGCCCAGAACCTGGCGGACATCGGGATGCTCCAGGTCGACCAGAAGGGCCGCAGCCCGCAGGAGGGCTGGGAGGCCGCGGTGAAGGCGATCGACAACGCCTTGGACCAGTGAGGCACCGGTGACGGACGAGACGGTTGTCCTGTCCCCTTCCGCCGTCGGCCCGGAACGGCCGGCGGCGGAAGGGGGCGGCCGGAGCCGGCCGGGCCAGGTGTGGCGCTCGCGCCGCTACCGCTGGGACCTGCGCTGGAGCCCGTACGCCTTCGTGGCGCCCTTCTTCCTCTTCTTCGCCGCTTTCGGGCTGTTCCCGCTGCTCTACACGGGTTGGGCCTCGCTGCACCAGGTGGAGCTGACCGATCCCGACAGCATGACGTGGGTGGGGCTGCGCAACTTCACCCGGCTGTGGGACGACGAGTTCTTCTGGAACGCGCTGCGCAACACGGTGACCATCGGGCTGCTGTCCACGGTGCCGCAGCTGGCGATCGCGCTGGGCCTGGCCCATCTGCTCAACTACCGGCTGCGGGGCTCCGCCTTCTTCCGGGTCGCGGTGCTCACCCCGTACGCGACCTCGGTGGCGGCGGCAACGCTCGTCTTCGTCCTGCTCTTCGGGCGGGACTACGGAATGGTCAACTGGGCGCTTTCGGCGGTCGGTTTCGATGCCGTCGACTGGCAGAACGGCTCCTTCGCGCCCCAGTTCGCGGTCTCCACCATCGTGATCTGGCGGTGGACCGGCTACAACGCGCTGATCTACCTGGCGGCCATGCAGGCCGTACCGGCCGAGCTGTACGAGTCCGCCGCGCTGGACGGGGCCTCGCGCTTCCAGCAGTTCCTCCACGTCACCGTGCCCTCGCTACGGCCGACGATCTTCTTCACCTGTGTGGTGTCGACGATCGGGGCGACCCAGCTGTTCGGCGAGCCGCTGCTGTTCAACGGCGCGGCGGGCGCGACGGGCGGCTCGGACCACCAGTTCCAGACGCTCGGGCTGTACCTGTACGAGCAGGGCTGGGTGAACCTGCACCTCGGGCGGGCCTCGGCGATCGCGTGGGCGATGTTCCTGATCCTGCTGCTGATCGCCGGGGCGGCGCGGCTGCTGCGCGGACGGAAGGACTCCTGATGAGGGCACTGCGCGCGGGCCGGCTCACGTACGTGGTGCTGGCCCTGTTCACGGCCGGGTCGCTCTTCCCCCTCCTGTGGACGGCGATCGCGGCCTCCCGCAGCAACACGCGCCTCGCGCAGACCCCGCCGCCGTTCTGGTTCGGCGGGAACCTGGGACGCAACCTCCAGGTCGCGTGGACCGACGCCAACATGGGGACGGCCCTGCTGAACACCGTGATCGTGGCGGGCACGGTCGCGGCGGGCACGGTGTTCTTCTCCACCCTCGCCGGGTTCGCCTTCGCCAAGCTCCGCTTCCGCGGCAGCAAGCCGCTGCTGGCGCTGGTGATCGCGACGATGCTGATCCCGCCGCAGCTGAGCGTGGTGCCGCTGTACATGCTGATCGCGAAGCTGTCCTGGACCGACCGGCTCCAGGCGGTGATCCTGCCGACCCTGGTGGGCGCGTTCGGGGTGTTCTTCATGCGCCAGTACCTGGTGCACGCGCTGCCGATGGAGCTGGTGGAGGCGGCGCGCACGGACGGGGCCAGTTCGCTGCGGATCCTGTGGCACGTGGTGTTTCCGGCAGCCCGGCCCGCGATGGCGGTGCTGGGGATGCTGACCTTCGTCATGGCCTGGAACGACTTCTTCTGGCCGATCGTCGCGCTGACGCAGAACGGCAGCCCGACGGTGCAGGTGGCCCTGACCGGGCTGGGCCGGGGTTACATCCCCGACCAGTCGGTGATCATGGCGGGTGCGCTGCTGGGCACGCTCCCGCTGCTGCTGGTGTTCCTCGTCTTCGGCCGGCAGATCGTCGGCGGCATCATGCAAGGAGCTGTGAAGGGATGACCCACCTCCCGACGAACACGACCACGGACCCGACCACGGGCACGGACCCGACCACGGGCACGGACCCCACCACGGGCACGGCCACGGACACCGGTGCGCGGGAACTGCGGTTCCCCGACGGGTTCCTGTGGGGGACGGCCACGGCGGCCTTCCAGATCGAGGGCGCGGCGAGCCTGCGCGGACCGTCCATCTGGGACACCTTCTGCCGTACGCCGGGCAAGGTGCACGGCGGTGACACGGGCGACGTGGCCGTCGACCACCACCGGCTGTGGCGGGAGGACGTCCGCCTGATGGCCTCGCTCGGGCTCGGCGCCTACCGGTTCTCGGTGTCCTGGCCGCGGGTCCTCGCCGGCGGGATCGGCTTCTACGACGCGCTGGTCGACGAGCTGCTCTCGTACGGGATCCGGCCCTGCGTGACCCTGTACCACTGGGACCTGCCGCAGGAGCTGGAGAGCGCGGGCGGCTGGCCCGAGCGGGAGACGGCCTACGCCTTCGCCCGGTACGCCGAGCAGGTCGCGGGGGCGCTGGCCGACCGGGTGGAGCTGTGGACCACCCTCAACGAGCCCTGGTGCAGCGCCTTCCTCGGCTACGCCTCGGGGGTGCACGCCCCCGGTCGCACCTCCCCCGCCGACTCGCTGCGCGCGGCGCACCACCTCAACCTGGCCCACGGGCTGGCCGCGGCGACCCTGCCGGCCGGGGCCAGGGCCGGTATCGCGCTCAACCCCAGCGCGGTACGGCCGCTGACCGGCTCGGCGGCCGACGCGGACGCGGCCCGCCGGATCGACGCGCTGGCCAACCGGGTCTTCACCGGCCCGCTGCTGCACGGGGCCTACCCGCAGGACCTGCTCGCGGACACCGCCGCCGTGACGGACTGGTCCTTCGTCCGCCACGGTGACGAGGCGCTGATCCACCAGCCGCCGGACTTCCTGGGGGTGAACTACTACACGCCGGCGGTGGTCTCCGCCTCCTCCGACGGGGCCGGTCCGCGCGCCGACGGGCACGGGGCCACCGCCCACTCCCCCTGGCCCGCGGCGGAGTCGGTCGCGTTCCACCAACCGCCGGGCGAGCAGACCGACATGGGCTGGTCGATCGACCCCACCGGCCTGTACGACCTGCTGATGCGCTTCACCAAGGAGGCTCCCGGGCTGCCGCTGCTGGTCACCGAGAACGGCGCGGCGTACGCCCCGGACCTGCACGACCCGCAACGCATCGGCTACCTGGAGGCCCACCTCGCGTCCGTCCACCGCGCCTTGGCGGACGGCGCCCCGGTGGAGGGCTACTTCCTCTGGTCGCTGATGGACAACTTCGAGTGGTCCTACGGGTACAGCAAGCGCTTCGGCATCGTGCAGGTCGACTACGAGACCCAGGCCCGCACCCCCCGCTCCAGCGCCCACTGGTACGCCCGCCTGGCCCGTAAGGGGAGCTTCCTCACCTACGGGGACGAGACCGGCCTGGAGGGGATGGGGTAGAAATCCTGGACGACCCCCGACGGAAGGCCGGGGCCGAGCGGGTCGCCCGGTCCGCGAACGGGCGGGGCGCTCGGCCCAGGATCCGCCGCACGGCGGGGCTCGGCTCGACTTCGGCGGGCAGGGGTTCGCCGAGGATCCCGAGGGTGCCCTCCACGACCGGCTCGGGCATGATGGCCTCGCCGAGGACCCCGCCACCGGAGACGACGATGACGATGCGGACGAGTGGCGGCTCCGGCCGCACCACGCCCCCGCGCCCCTTGGACGTGGAGTCCCTCTTCCCTGGCCTGGCCGCCCACCGCCGCACCGCGACCCGGCTGCACCCGCGCCCCGGCACGCCCGGCCCGCGCGACAGCCACGTAGGAGGGCCGATGCTGTGGCCGGCCGACGAACCCTGGCCGGTGTGCGCCGGCCCGCACCGGCGCGCTCCCGGACCGGAACCGCTGCCGCTCGTCGCCCTGGCCCAGCTCCACGCCCGGGACGTGCCGGACCTGCCGGCCGGCCCGGACGGCTGCGATCTGCTCCAGGTGTTCTGGTGCCCCTTCGACGCCCACGGGCCCACCGGATACGGCATGTACACGCATCTGCGGTGGCGCCGGGCGGCCGAGGTCCGGGTGCCCGCGACCGAGCGACCGGCGCCGGGAGCCGTCGGCTTCGACGGGTACCTGCCCGAGCCGTGCGTGCTGCACCCCGAGCGGATCACCGAGTACCCGTACATCGAGCTGCTCACCGGGGAGCTGGGAGCGGCGGTCGACGCGTGGGAGGAGGCCCAGGAGGAGGCCCTGGCGGAGGCCCAGGACGAGGCCGCCCTGGCGCGGACCGCCCGGCAGATCGCGGAAGGGCCGGACCACCACGGTGAGGAGGACGACGACGAGCCCTGGCTGCCGACCTACGAGTGCGACCTGTCCGTCGCCCCCGGCTGGAAGGTCGGTGGGCACGCCGCCTGGAACCTCACCGGGCCCGGGACCATGGACTGCGCGGCCTGCGGGTGCCCGATGGAGCTGCTGCTGACCGTCGCGACGAACGAGTGGCACGCGGACCGCAAGAGCTGGATCCCGCTGGAGGACGGACCGATGAGCCCGACCGGGGTCGTCGTCGGGAACCACGGCAAGCTCAACCTTTTCGCCTGCCCCCGGGACCCGTCCCACCCGCACCGCTTCAGTGTCCAGTGAGGCCGATCAGGTCCCGACGGCCGGTCAGCTCCCCATGGCCGCCAGGCCCCTCGCCAGCTCCTCGGCGTTCATCACCGGAGCGACCTCGACCTCGGCGTTGAACTGCAGGAACAGGTCCTCCATCAGCCGCGGCATCTGCGCGCTGTCCTGCAGGTCGAAGACCATCCAGCAGGAGCGCACGCCCTCGTGCAGGCCGAAGTAGGCGGCCTCCGGCTTCACCCTCTCCATCAGCTTCTTGATCGCCTGGGGCATGGCCCCGGTCTTGATGCCGTCGTTGGTGGCGACCGTGTCCATGTGCGCCCTGAGCATGACTCTCATGCCTGGCTCCTTCCGTCACCGCCACCCTCCGCGCGGGCCGGGGGCGCGGCAACATATGCGCCCCCGACCGGGCGGCCCGGTCGGCCGGTCGGCCGGTCGGCCCGGTCGGCCCGGTCAGTTCAGGAACCCCAGGTCGGAGAAGAACCGGTACCGGTTCGGGGCGTCCGGGAGGAACCAGTGGAAGCCCTCCTCCAGGAAGACCGCCAGCAGGTCCACCGCGATGACCATGCCCAGGAACCACAGCGCGCACATGCCCGCCGTGCGCAGCGCCCCCGGCCGGACCGCCGGGACGGCACGGTCGGCCGTCACGTGGGCGAAGGCCAGGGCGACGCCGACGCCGACCACGGAGAGCTGGAAGAGGATCCACGCCCACACGTACAGGTGCAGGCCGAACACCTCGCTCCCGTACCCCTTGGCCCCCGGCAGGATGTGCAGCGTGGTCTGCCTCCAGGACGCGAAGGAGCCACCGATCGCCGCGACCAGGGACATCCCCCAGCCCGTCATGTAGACGCGGGCGGTCACCGTGCCGCTGATCAGCGCCGCGCGGATGATGTACGCCGCGCCCAGGGCCGCCAGCACCATGAACATCCGCTGCGCGACGCACAGCGGGCACGGGATCTGGCCCAGTCCGAACTGGTGGTAGAGGCCGCCCAGGACGACACAGGTCCAGCCGAAGGCGAAGAAGCAGGCGAACCAGTACTGGGCCCGGCCCAGCAGGCCGCTCTCCGGCGGGGCGTCCGGGACGAGGCTGTGCATCGTCGCGGCCATGGTCAGTAGCTCAGCTTCAGCGCGAGACCGCTGGTGATGTGGTGGGCCGTCAGCAGGGTGACGGCGATCAGCACCGCCCACCACGCACCGAGCACGACCGTCCGGGACGCGCCCCGGTACAGGGCGACCAGCGTGGCGAGGAGCCCGCCGAAGATGAGGGTGTCCATGCCGCGGACCGTACCGAGACGGCGACATCACACCTGCGAGGCGCGCCCCCGGTTACGTCGGTTGCCGCGTCGGCCGCGCCCGGCACGCCCCGCGCCGGGGCCGCCGAGGGTCCGGCCGTCCAGGCCGATCCAGACCCGGACCTCCGTCCCGCCGAGCACCGAGCGCCCCAGCCGCACGTCGCCACCGGTCGACTCCGCGACCCGCCGCACGATGTCCAGGCCGAGGCCCGTCGACCCGTCACGACCGCCGTCGTTGCCGCGGCGCAGGGCCGCGTCCGGGTCGGCGATGCCGGGACCGGCGTCCGAGACGAGCACGATGACCGCGTCGGAGGCGTCGTGGACGTCCACCGAGAAGGGGGTGCCTTCGGGCGTGTGCCGGAAGACGTTGCCGAGCATGGCGTCGAGGGCGGCGGCCAGTTCGGGCCGCGCCACGGGAATCCGTACCGTACGGTCCACGCCCGCGCACCGCACCTCGCGGCCCTCGTCCTCCGCGAGCGCCGACCAGAAGGCCATCCGGTCGCGGATCACCTCGGAGGCGTCGCAGCCCGCGCCCGCGCCGGATCCCGGACCGGTCGCCGGGCGCTGTTCCCGCGCGGTACGGATGATGGTGTCGACCTCGCGCTCCAGCTGCTCGACGGCGGCCCGGGTCTGTTCGGCGGCCGGCCCGTCGCCGAGCGAGGCCGTGTTGAGCCGCAGCACGGTCAGCGGGGTCCGCAGCCGGTGCGAGAGGTCGGCGGCCAGTTCCCGCTCGTTGGCGAGGAGCTCGACGACCTGGTCCGCCATGGCGTTGAACGCGGCGGCCGCCGAGCGGAGTTCCTTCGGCCCGTCCTCGGGCACCCGGGCGCCGAGCCTGCCCTCGCCGAGCTGGTGGGCCGCGTCCGCGAGCCGTTCGGCCGGCCGGACCAGTCTGGCGCCGAGCCGGTCGGCGACCCCGACCGAGCCGACGATCAGGGCCAGCCCGACGCCCGCGAGCACCAGCCAGGCGGTCGCGACGCCGTTGCTGACCTCGCTCTCCGGTACGAAGATCTCCACCACCGCGATGTCCCCGGACCCGAGGGCGGTCGGCTGGAGCAGCGCCGAGCCGCCGCCCGCGACCTTGGCCGTCGTGGCCCGCCCCATCCGCCGGGTCTCCGCGACGGCGCGCTCCCCGGCCCGGCCCCGGCCGATGTCCACGGGCGGGCTGTCGCCGATGGCGGGCACGTGGACGGCCATCCGCCGGGCGGCGCCCATCTGGGTGGACTCCACGGCCTTCTGCAGTTGCACGGGGTCGGTGGTGATGGACAGCGTCGGCCCGATGCTGGCGGCCTGCCGCTCGGCGTTGGAGAAGGCCCGGTCGCTGGCCATCTCCTGGACGACGAGGCCGAGGGGGACGGCGAAGGCCACGACCACCATGGCCGTGACCGCGAGGCACACCTTGACCAGGGCCCATCTCATCGCGGCATCACTGCGGTGGCTCCAGCTTCACGCCGACCCCGCGCAGCGTGTGCAGGTAGCGCGGGCGGGCGGCGGTCTCGCCGAGCTTGCGGCGCAGCCAGGACAGGTGGACGTCGATGGTCTGGTCGTCGCCGTACGACTGCTGCCAGACCTCGGCGAGCAGTTCCCGCCGGGCCACGACCACCCCGGGCCGCCCGGCGAGGAAGGCCAGCAGGTCGAACTCCCGACGGGTGAGGTCCAGTACGGCCCCGTCCAGCTCGGCCTGGCGGCGCAGCGGGTCGATGGCGAGCCCACCGACGCGCAGGACGCGCGAGGGCGGCTCGGCCCCGGCGGCGGCCCGGGCGCGGCGCAGGACGGCGGACATCCGGGCGGAGAGGTGCTCCACCGAGAAGGGTTTGGTCAGGTAGTCGTCGGCGCCGTCGTTGAGCAGCCGGACGATCTCCGCCTCGTCGTCGCGCGCGGTGGCGATGATCACGGGTACGTCGGTGATGCCGCGCAGCATCTTGAGCGCCTCGGACCCGTCCAGGTCGGGCAGTCCGAGGTCGAGGATGACCACGTCGAAGCGGTGGTGCGCGACCTCGCGCAGGGCCTCCAGGGCCGTGCCGACGCTCCGCACGGTGTGCGAGGCCTCGGTCAGGTGCCGGATCAGGGCGGAACGTACGAACTGGTCGTCCTCGACCACGAGCACACTTGCCATGGCCCGCACGGTAGTCCATCCGGGCGACTCAGCGGGGTGTCGGGCCACTCTTGTGGCGGGTGGTGCAGTATGTGCCTTGATGCGACGAGGACTTCTGCATGCCATGGCCTGGATGCTGGCGACCGGCGCGGCGGTGACGCTGTCGTGGTGGGGCGTCCACACCGTCATGTCGGGAACGGCCTACGATCCCCCGCTCGCGGTGCCCCTGACCACGCATCCCCTGTCCTCGTCGACGCACGGCGCGCAGGGGTCTCCCTCCCCCTCGGAGTCCGCGTCCCCGTCGCCCTCCGGGTCGCCCACGCCGGAGGCGTCGCCGACCGCCGGGGCCTCCCCGGGGCAGTCCCCGAAGCCGTCGGCCACCCCGAACCCGTACCAGCGGGCGGACGGCCAGGGTTCGGGGGGCCAGGGGGCGGCCGCGGGCAAGGTACAGGCCTATCCCGTGTCCGGCGGCCGGGTCGTCTTCTCCCTGGGCGCCTCCTCCGCCGAGCTGGTCTCGGCCACGCCGGCGGCCGGGTGGCGGATGCAGGTGTGGAAGACGGACTTCTGGATCCGGGTCACCTTCACCCTGGACGGCCGCGAGGTGTCGGTCTTCTGCACCTGGCACGACCACCCGCCGCAGGT
The DNA here is from genome assembly GCF_043201215.1 of Streptomyces sp. NPDC048331. Taxonomy (NCBI): domain Bacteria; kingdom Bacillati; phylum Actinomycetota; class Actinomycetes; order Kitasatosporales; family Streptomycetaceae; genus Streptomyces; species Streptomyces sp. NPDC048331. Next base: position 399,435 of record NZ_JBICYT010000005.1, read on the forward strand.
GGAGATCGTCGACCCCTGACGGCGGACGCGACACGCCCTAGCGGAAGACGGAGGGCGGCGGCTGCGGCGAGGCCACCGCGGAGGCGTCCGCGACCGGGGCCGCGCCGCCCGCGAAGTCCGCGAGGGCCCGGCCGTGCTCGACCCGGCCCGGATGCGGGTCGCTCGCGACGCGGCGGGTGAATTCGGCGACGGGCAGTTCGCGGTCGGCGGCCACCAGGACGGCGTTGCCGAACCGTTTCCCCCGCCACACCACCGGATCCGCGGCCAGCGCCAGCTCCGTGAACCGGGACGCGGCCGTCGCGATCTGGCTCCGCAGATGCGTCAGCGGCGGACCGTCCGCCAGATTGGCGACGTACCACCCGGTGGGCGCCAGCGCCCGGCGTACGTCGTCCAGGAACTCGGTGCTCGTCAGGTGTGCCGGGGTGCGCGCCCCGCTGAACACGTCCGCGATCACCAGGTCCGCCCAGCCGTCCGGTATCTTCGCCAGGCCCGCCCGCGCGTCCACCGCCCGGACCCGGACCCGCGCCTGCGGATCCAGCGGCAGGTGCTCCCGTACGAAGGCCACCAGAGCGGCGTCGATCTCCACCACCTGCTGGGTGGAGCGCGGGCGGGAGGCGGCCGTGTACCGGGCGAGGGTGAAGGCCCCGCCGCCCAGGTGCACCACGTTCAAGGGCTGCCGGGCGGGCGCGACGAGATCGATCAGGTGGCCGATCCGCCGCTGGTACGCGAAGTCCAGGTACCCGGGATCGTCCAGGTCCACGTGCGACTGCGGGGCCCCGTCGATCAACAGGGTCCAGGCGCCGGACCGCTCCCGGTCCGGCTCCAGCTCCGCCCGACCGCCGTCCACCTGCCCGACGACCGCCTCGGCGCCGCCGCGACCGCGCTGCTTGCCCTTGTTCCTGTCCTTGCCTGCCACCACCCCATTGTGACGGGCACCGGCGCACGACCCGGCCCGCGCAGGTCAGCGGCAGTTGTCCGCGGCCTCGATCAGCCGGGCCGCCTCGCCCAGCGCCGCACGCAGCACGTCCGGATCCGTGACCGGCCCGACGGCCTCCGGCGGCAGCAGCCAGCCCGTGGCGCCCGCGGTGGGCGAGGCGGCGTCGCCGAAGCGCACGCCGCGCCCGTCGGTCTGCGTACACGCACTGCCCGGCAGGTCCCACGCGTCGGCGGTGCCGGACGGGACGAGGAAACCGAGGGTGTCGCCGGACCCGTCGTGCAGAACCGGCCCGACCCCACCGGCCTGGCTGGCCGCGCGGCGGATGATGTCCACCGCCTCCAACCCCTGCCGCGCGGGAACGGTCACCAGGTCCAGGTCCGGGGCCGCACCGGGCTCGGACGCGGTACTCGTTCCAGTGCTCTCCATGCCGCCCTCCACCAAGGGAACCCCTCCTCGATCCGTATCCGCATGGGTTCAACGCACGGGAACGTCAACGGGTGCGGTGGCAAGACGCCGCAAAGGATGGCAGTTCATGGCGGATCGTGGGTGAGATATCCGTTTTGTAGGCAAACATCGTGTGAACACCCCGTCACTGGGGGTACGTTCATGCGCGCCGGACCCCCGTCACCATCACCGGTGCTGCGTTCCTTGCCAGAGAGGTCACGTCCATGGCGGCGTCCCCCCACTCACCCAACTCCACGTTCCGGCGGCTGCGCGGGCAGCACTCCCCGGCCGAGTTCGCGGCCCTGGTGCGCCGGGCCGCGAAGGAAATCGGAGAAACGGTTTCCTGCGACGCGCGCTACATCGGCCGGGTCGAGTCCGGCGAGATCCGCTGCCCCAACTACGCCTACGAGCGGGTCTTCCTCCACATGTTCCCCGGCCACACCCTGGCCGATCTGGGCTTCTCCCCGCGCGAGAGCGTCCGCGGCCGCTCGGGCCGGCGCACCCCCCTCTCCCTCCCCCTCCACCGATCCCCTTCCAGTGCCAAGGAGAGCGACGTGCTGCGTCGCGCGTTCATGGCGGGCGGCTCCGCGACCGTGGCGGCCGCGACGCTCAGCCTCACCCTGCTCGGCGACACCCGCCGACTCCCCTCCCGCGCCGGCGAGTCCGAGGCCGCCGCCGTCGAGGACGCCGTCCGCCAGATCCGCCTGCTGGACGACCGGCACGGCGCCGACGCCCTCTACCGGCGGGCCGCCGAACCGCTGCGCACCGCCTACGCACTGCTCGACGCGGGAGCCACCCGACAGTCCACCGAGGACCGGTTGCACTCGGGTGCCGGTGAACTGGCTGTATCGGTCGGCTGGTTGGCCCACGACTCGGGCCGCTTCGACGACGCCCGCTCGCACTACGCGGAGGCCCTGGCGACGGCCCGGGTCGCGCGGGACGCGGGCCTGGAGGCTCACGCCTTCAGCAACATGGCCTTCCTGGCCCGGGACTGCGGCCGCTCCCGCGAAGCGGTACGCGCCGCCCAGGCGGGCCACCGCGCCGCCCGCGCCCTCGGCTCCCCGCGGCTGCTGTCGCTGCTCGCGCTACGGGAGGCGGGCGGCTGGGCGGGCCTGGCCGACCGCAAGGCCTGCGAGGAGTCGCTGACCCGGGCGCACACGGAGTTCTCCCGCGGCGAGTCGGACGCCGACCCCGAGTGGATGTCCTTCTTCGGACAGGCGGAACTGGAATCCCTGGAGGCACGCTGCTGGTCGGCGCTGGGCGAGCACGCCCGCGCGGCCCGGCACGCCCGCCGCGCCGCCGACCTCCAAGACCCGCACTTCGCCCGCAACGTGGCCCTCTACACCGCCGAACTGGCCGGCGACCTGGCCCGAGCGGGGGCCCCCGACGAGGCCGCCTGGGCGGGGGGCCGCGTCCTGGACCTCCTGACCGAGGTCCAGTCCACCCGCATCCGCTCGATGCTGGCGGAAACGGCCGCCACCCTCATCCCCCACCAACGCTCCCCCCGAGTCTCGACGTTCCTGACCCGCCAGGGGGTGGTGTGACCTTGCCCCTGCGGTGTCCCCTGCGGGGTGCTCGGCGGTGTGCGGTACGGCTCGGGCTGCGCCTCAAACGCCGGCGGGGCTGGTGGTGTGGGTCGGGGCCCCGCAGGAGGGTCTCCTCGGCGGTGTCCCCTGCGGGGTGCTCGGCGGTGTGCGGTACGACTTGGGCTGCGCCCGGGGCCGCGCCTCAAACGCCGGCGGGGCTGGTGGTGTGGGCCGGGGCCCCGCAGGAGGGTCTCCTCGGCGGTGTCCCCTGCGGGGTGCTCGGCGGTGTGCGGTACGGCTCGGGCTGCGCCCGGGGCCGCGCCTCAAACGCCGGCGGGGCTGGTGGTGTGGGCCGGGGCCCCGCAGGAGGGTCTCCTCGGCTCGGCGCGTGCTGCCTCGTCCCGGCAAGACGGCCCAGGTCGCGCCTCGTCCTGCGGGGACCCTCCTCCGTGTCCCCGCCCCACGGGCGACTTCGACCGCCACGGGCCGAAGG
>NZ_JBICYT010000006.1:0-262894 GCF_043201215.1 Streptomyces sp. NPDC048331
TCTCACACCCCCCGACCCCCCCCCCCCCGCCCCCCCCCCCCCCCCCCCCCCCCCCCCCCCCCCCCCCCCCCCCCCCCCCCCCCCCCCCACCCCGCCGCCGACCCCGGCCCCCGACACCCCGGCCCCCGACACCCCGGCCCCCGACACCCCGGCCCCCGACACCCCGGCCCCGACACCCCCGCCCCCGGCGTCACCGCGCTCCGCGGACCGGCCCCGCCAGGGAACGGCAGAAGGCCCCGGATGCCGATGGCATCCGGGGCCTTCTCACAGGTACGGCTAGCGCAGCGAGCCCGCTCGGGCCTCGCGGCGGTTGTGCCGGAAGGTGTTGGCCTTCCGGGTCGTCGCGAAGAGCGGAATGGTCGCCGCCATCGCGATCTGCAGGGCGCAGCCGGTCTGCAGCAGCAGCTGGCCGCCGGGGGCGTCGAACGCCCAGGCCGCCAGCAGACCCATCGCGCTGATGATCCAGCAGAGCATCGCCACCGCGAGAACGCCCCGCGGCTTGGGGTACTCGACCCGGCTCACCATCAGCCAGGCCACCCCGATGATCGCGAGCAGCGTCGGGACGAACGGCAGCTCCAGCAGCACGATCGAGACGACCGTGAGCGCGCCGAAGGGGCTCGGCATGCCCTGGAACATGCCGTCCTTCATCGTCACGCAGCTGAATCTCGCGAGTCTGAGCACCACGGCGAGCAGCACCACGATCGCGGCCAGCGCCGACATCTTCTGGTGCGCGTCGACGGCGACCATGCCGTAGACGAGCACGAAGTAGGCCGGCGCGAGGCCGAAGCTGATCAGGTCGGAGAGGTTGTCCAGCTCGGCACCCATCGGCGAGCTGCGCAGCTTGCGGGCCACGATGCCGTCGAAGAGGTCGAAGACCGCGGCGAGCAGCATCAGTATCACTGCCGTCGCGGCGCTGTTACGGGCCATGCCCGTTTCGCCACTGCCGGTGAGGTGCGGGATGAGGATTCCGGTGGTGGTGAAGTACACCGCCATGAATCCGCACGTCGCGTTACCGAGCGTGAGGGTGTCCGCTATCGACAGCCGCAGCGAGAGCGGCATGTCGTCCTCGGCGGACTCCTCCTCGGCAGGTTCGGGAACCCAGCCCGCGGCCGGAGTCTCAGGGTCAGTCACGGTCAATTCGTGTCACCCCCGCGGTGGTGGCCTGACCGACCTCGACCGCGACCTCGACGCCCTCGGGGAGGTAGATGTCGACGCGGGAGCCGAAGCGGATCAGACCGATGCGTTCGCCCTGCTCCACCTTGGTTCCGGCCGGCAGGTACGGGACGATGCGACGGGCGACGGCGCCGGCGATCTGCACCATCTCGATGTCACCGAGTTCGGTGTCGAAGTGCCAGACAACGCGCTCGTTGTTCTCGCTCTCCTTGTTGAACGCCGGGACGAATCCGCCGGGGATGTGCTCCACGGACGTCACCGTGCCCGCGAGGGGCGCACGGTTGACGTGGACGTTCAGCGGGCTCATGAAGATCGCGACCCGGGTCCGTCCGTCCTTCCACGGCATGATGCTCTGCACCACACCGTCGGCGGGCGAGATGACACGGCCCTGAGCGATCTCTCGCTCGGGGTCGCGGAAGAACCACAGCATGCCCGCGGCGAGCGCGGTGGCGGGCACGGCCGCCGCGGCCCAGCGTCCGGACTTGCGGGCCCGGGTGAGGCTGAGCGCCGCGGTGGCGACGGTCGGCAGAAGCCACGGCGATGCTCCGCGCGCGAGGCGTACGCCAAGGAGGCTGTCGCGAGGTGCAGAGGTTTGGCTGTGGGGCATGGATGACCTTCGTAGCGGGTGATTGCCGCGCCGCAAACGGGGGGACGGGACGGCGGCTTTACTGGAATGCTATCGGTTGCGCGCAACAACTGGGCAAGCCAGAAGCCGAGTCGATGACCGTCAGCCAGTCACTGCCAGTGATCCTTTCGCAACGAACCCATGGATGATTCGCTGCAAAAGGGACTTTCAGCCCTGAAGCCGGTACTCCTCGAGCAGGCGTCGCCCGATGATCATTTTCTGGATCTCGGCGGTACCTTCACCGATCAGCAGCATCGGGGCCTCCCGGTAGAGACGCTCGATCTCGTACTCCTTCGAGAACCCGTATCCACCGTGGATACGGAAGGCGTCCTCGACGACCTCCTTGCAGTACTCGGAGGCGAGGTACTTCGCCATCCCTGCTTCGAGGTCGTTTCGTTCCCCGGAGTCCTTTTTGCGTGCTGCATTCACCATCATCGCATGGGCGGCTTCGACCTTGGTAGCCATCTCGGCCAGCTTGAACTGAATCGCCTGGTGCTCGGCGATCGCCTTGCCGAAAGTGTGACGTTGCTGGGCATAAGAGACACCCAGTTCGAAAGCACGCTGAGCGACGCCGCAGCCACGCGCCGCCACGTTGACGCGGCCGACCTCGACGCCGTCCATCATTTGGTAAAACCCTCGGCCCGTCTGCCCGCCGAGTACCCGATTGGCCGGAATGCGCAGTCCGTCCATGATGAGCTCGGTCGTGTCGACGCCCTTGTAGCCCATCTTGTCGATCTTGCCGGGGATGGTCAGGCCGGGGCGGACCTCACCGAAGCCGGGCTCCTTCTCGACGAGGAAGGTCGTCATCGACTTGTGGGGCGCCGTGCCCTCGGGGTGTCCTTCGTCACTTCGGACGAGAACGGCCACCAGGGTGGAGCTGCCGCCGTTCGTCAGCCACATCTTCTGGCCGTTCAGGACGTACTCGTCGCCGTCCTTCACCGCCTTGGACGAGATGGCCGACACATCGGAGCCCAGAGCCGGCTCGGACATCGAGAACGCGCCGCGCACCTCGCCCAGGGCCATGCGCGGGAGGAAGTGGTCCTTCTGCTCCTGCGTGCCGTGCTGCTTGAGCATGTACGCCACGATGAAGTGGGTGTTGATGATGCCCGAGACGGACATCCAGCCGCGGGCGATCTCCTCGACGCACAGGGCGTAGGTGAGGAGCGACTCACCCAGGCCGCCGTACTCCTCCGGGATCATCAGGCCGAAGAGGCCGAGTTCCTTGAGGCCGTCGACGATCTGCTGCGGGTACTCGTCGCGGTGTTCGAGCTCGGTCGCGACCGGGATGATCTCCTTGTCGACGAACTCCCGGACGGTCTTGAGGATCTCCCGCTGGACGTCGGTCAGCCCGGCGGTCTGGGCGAGTCGGGCCATGGCTACTTCCCCTGTTCCTTCAGCGTGGGGCGGCCGGGCTGCTCGCCGCCGCGCTCCTTGATGTACGTCTCGGTCGGGACCATCACCTTGCGCCGGAAGACGCAGACGAGGGTGCCGTCCTGCTTGTAGCCCTTGGTCTCGACGTAGACGATGCCGCGGTCGTTCTTCGACTTCGACGGGGTCTTGTCGAGGACCGTGGTCTCGCCGTAGATCGTGTCGCCGTGGAAGGTCGGCGCCACGTGCCGCAGGGACTCGATCTCCAGGTTGGCGATGGCCTTCCCGGAGACGTCCGGCACGGACATGCCGAGCAGCAGCGAGTAGATGTAGTTGCCCACGACGACGTTCTTGCCGAAGTCGGTCGTGTTCTCGGCGTAATTGCTGTCCATGTGGAGCGGGTGGTGATTCATGGTCAGCAGACAGAAAAGATGATCGTCGTACTCGGTGACCGTCTTTCCGGGCCAGTGCTTGTAGACCGCCCCGACCTCGAACTCTTCGTACGTGCGTCCGAACTGCATCGGGATCAGGCCTCCGCCGTCTTCTCGGTCGAGGGGTGTTCGAACTTGGTGGTGCGCTCCATGCCGGCGGCCCGGCCCTTGCCGGCGATGACCAGGGCCATCTTGCGGCTGGCCTCGTCGATCATCTCGTCGCCGAGCATCGCGGAGCCCTTCTTGCCGCCGGCCTCCGAGGTGCACCAGTCGTACGCGTCGAGGATCAGCTCGGCGTGGTCGTAGTCCTCCTGCGAGGGGGAGAAGACCTCGTTGGCCGCGTCGACCTGGCCCGGGTGCAGCACCCACTTGCCGTCGAAGCCCAGCGCGGCGGCCCGGCCGGCCACCTCGCGGTAGGCGTCCACGTCGCGGATCTGGAGGAAGGGACCGTCGATCGCCTGCAGGTTGTGCATGCGGGCCGCCATCAGGATCCGCATCAGGATGTAGTGGTAGGCGTCCGCCGGGTAGCCGGGCGGCTGCATGCCCACGACCAGGGACTTCATGTTGATCGAGGCCATGAAGTCGGCCGGGCCGAAGATGATGGTCTCCAGGCGCGGCGAGGCGGCGGCGATCTCGTCGACGTTCACCAGGCCCTTGGCGTTCTCGATCTGCGCCTCGATGCCGATCTTGCCGACCTCGAAGCCCATGGTCTTCTCGATCTGGGTCAGAAGGAGGTCGAGGGCGACGACCTGCTGGGCGTCCTGGACCTTCGGCAGCATGATGCAGTCGAGGTTCTGGCCGGCGCCCTCGACGACGGTGACGACGTCACGGTAGGTCCAGTGCGTGGTCCAGTCGTTGACGCGCACGACGCGGGTCTTGCCGGTCCAGTCGCCGTTGTTCAGCGCGTCCACGATGGTGTGGCGGGCGCCTTCCTTGGCGAGGGGCGCGCAGGCGTCCTCCAGGTCCAGGAAGACCTGGTCGGCCGGCAGGCCCTGGGCCTTCTCCAGGAACCGCGGGTTCGAGCCGGGTACCGCGAGGCAGGAGCGACGCGGGCGAAGGCGGTTCACCGGGTGGACGGGCGTGGTCATGCGGGGACCTCCGTGCTTGCAACGAATTCGTTGTTCATGTCGAGGGGGGCGAGCTTGTTGGCCTTGCGGATCTCGTCGACGATACGGCCGATGATCTCCGTGATGCCGAAGTCCTTCGGTGTGAAGACCGCGGCGACACCCGCGGCCTTGAGCGTCACGGCATCGGCGTTCGGAATGATGCCTCCGACGATGACGGGGATGTCACCCGCCCCCGCCTGTCGCAGCCGCTCCAGGACGTCCGGGACCAGAGCGCTGTGCGAACCGGACAGGATGGACAGTCCCACGCAGTGCACGTCCTCGGCCAGCGCCGCGGAGGAGATCTCCTCCGGCGTCAGCCTGATGCCTTGGTAGACCACCTCGAAGCCGGCGTCGCGGGCCCGGACGGCGATCTGCTCGGCGCCGTTGGAGTGCCCGTCCAGGCCGGGCTTGCCGACCAGCAGGCGCAGTCGGCCCGAGCCGAGCTCGTCGGCGGTGCGGGACACCTTCTCGCGGACCTCGTGCATCGGCGTGCCGGGCTCGGCGGTGACCGCGACCGGGGCCGAGGACACGCCGGTCGGGGCACGGAACTCGCCGAACACCTCGCGCAGGGCGGTCGCCCACTCGCCGGTGGTGACACCGGCGCGGGCGCACTCCAGCGTGGCCTCCATGAGGTTCTCGGTGCCCGCCGCGGCCTCCTTGAGGCGTTCCAGCGCCTGCTGGGTGGTGGGGAAGACGAACGGGTCGCCGTTCCCCTGGCGGTCCGAGGACTCCTGGCGCTCGGCGCGCCAGCGGCCGATGCGCTCGACGGTGAACGCCTCCGTTGCCGGGTCGACCGTCATGATGGCGCCGTCCAGGTCGGCCGTGAGCGGGTTCTCCTCGGTCTGCTCGAAGCAGTTGACACCGACGATCTTGTCCTCGCCGGCCTCGATCCGCGCCCGCCGTTCGGCGTGCGAGGAGACCAGCTCGCCCTTCAGATAACCGGACTCGACGGCCGCCATGGCGCCGCCCATCTCCTGGATCCGGTCGATCTCGGCCAGGCAGTCGGCGACCAGGGAGTCGACTTTGGCTTCGATGACGTGGGATCCGGCGAAGATGTCCTCGTACTCCAGCAGGTCGCTCTCGAGGGCGAGGACCTGCTGGATGCGCAGCGACCACTGCTGGTCCCAGGGCCGGGGCAGGCCCAGCGCCTCGTTCCAGGCGGGCAGCTGCACGGCGCGGGCGCGCGCGTCCTTGGAGAGGGTGACCGCGAGCATCTCCAGCACGATGCGCTGGACGTTGTTCTCCGGCTGGGCCTCGGTCAGGCCCAGGGAGTTGACCTGGACGCCGTAACGGAAGCGACGCTGCTTCGCGTTCTCGATGCCGTAGCGCTCGTGGGTGACCTTGTCCCAGATGCGGCTGAAGGCGCGCATCTTGCACATCTCCTCGATGAAGCGGACGCCCGCGTTCACGAAGAAGGAGATCCGGGCGACGACCTCGCCGAAGCGTTCCTCGGGCACCTGGCCCGAGTCGCGCACCGAGTCGAGGACCGCGATCGCCGTGGACATCGCGTACGAGATCTCCTGGACCGGGGTGGCCCCGGCCTCCTGGAGGTGGTACGAGCAGATGTTGATCGGGTTCCACTTGGGGATGTGGTTGACCGTGTACGCGATCATGTCCGTCGTCAGCCGCAGGGACGGCCCCGGCGGGAAGACGTGCGTCCCGCGCGAGAGGTACTCCTTGACGATGTCGTTCTGGGTGGTGCCCTGGAGCAGGGAGATGTCCGCGCCCTGTTCCTCGGCGGCCACCTGATAGAGCGCCAGCAGCCACATGGCCGTGGCGTTGATCGTCATCGAGGTGTTCATCTGCTCCAGGGGTATGTCCTGGAACAGCCGCCGCATGTCGCCCAGATGGGAGACCGGGACCCCGACCCGACCCACCTCGCCGCGGGCGAGGATGTGGTCGGGGTCGTATCCGGTCTGGGTCGGCAGGTCGAAGGCGACCGACAGCCCCGTCTGGCCCTTGGCGAGGTTGCGGCGGTACAGCTCGTTGGACGCCTCGGCCGTGGAGTGGCCGGCGTACGTCCGCATGAGCCACGGACGGTCCTTCTGGCGCTCTGTCATCTCAGGCTGTCCCTTAGGCCTTTGAACGGTCTCAGACGTTACGGAAGCGGTTGATGGCGTCGAGGTGCTCGGCGCGCATCTCGTGGTCGCGGACGCCGAGGCCCTCCTCGGGGGCCAGCGCGAGGACGCCGACCTTGCCCTGGTGGAGGTTGCGGTGGACGTCGTAGGCGGCCTGTCCGGTGTCCTCCAGGGAGTAGACCTTCGACAGGGTGGGGTGGATCTTGCCCTTGGCGATCAGGCGGTTGGCCTCCCACGCCTCGCGGTAGTTGGCGAAGTGGGAGCCGACGATCTTCTTGAGCGACATCCACAGGTAGCGGTTGTCGTACTGGTGCATGTAGCCCGAGGTCGAGGCGCAGGTGGTGATGGTGCCGCCCTTGCGGGTGACGTAGACCGAGGCGCCGAAGGTCTCGCGGCCCGGGTGCTCGAAGACGATGTCGATGTCCTCGCCGCCGGTCAGCTCACGGATCTTCGAGCCGAAGCGCTTCCACTCGCGCGGGTCCTGGGTGTTCTCGTCCTTCCAGAACTTGTAGCCCTCGGCGTTGCGGTCGATGACCGCGGTGGCGCCCATGGCCCGGCAGATGTCGGCCTTCTCGGGGGAGGAGACGACACAGATCGGGTTGGCGCCGCCGGCGAGCGCGAACTGGGTGGCGTAGCTGCCGAGGCCGCCGCTGGCGCCCCAGATCAGGACGTTGTCGCCCTGCTTCATGCCGGCGCCGTTGCGGGAGACCAGCTGGCGGTACGCGGTGGAGTTGACCAGGCCGGGGGAGGCGGCCTCCTCCCAGCTGAGGTGGTCGGGCTTGGGCATCAGCTGGTTCGACTTGACGAGCGCGATCTCCGCCAGGCCGCCGAAGTTGGTCTCGAAGCCCCAGATGCGCTGCTCGGGGTCGAGCATCGTGTCGTTGTGGCCGTCGGAGGACTCCAGCTCGACGGAGAGGCAGTGCGCGACGACCTCGTCGCCGGGATTCCAGGCGTTGACGCCGGGGCCGGTGCGCAGGACGACGCCCGCGAGGTCGGAGCCGATGACGTGGTACGGGAGGTCGTGGCGCTTGGTGAGCTCCGACAGGCGCCCGTAGCGCTCCAGGAAGCTGAAGGTGGACACCGGCTCGAAGATCGAGGTCCACACGGAGTTGTAGTTGACCGAGGAGGCCATGACGGCGACCAGGGCCTCGCCGGGGCCCAGCTCCGGCACCGGGACGTTGTCCAGGTGCAGGGACTTGCGCGGGTCCTTCTCGCGCGTGGTGAGCCCGGCGAACATCTCCGCCTCGTCCTTGTGCACGGTGATCGCGCGGTAGGAGTCGGGCAGCGGCAGGGCCGCGAAGTCTGCGGCGGTGGCGGACTGCGACTGAATCGCGTCCAGGATGTCCTTCACGGTGAGCCTCCGGCTAGCGCGGATGAGGGTGCGCTGAGGTGAACGGGGTGCGTGGAGCGGGGAGCGGTGTGCCGTCGGTCCGGCTGTGCTGTGGTGCTGGGCGACGCCCGTGGTGAGGCGTGCGGTGCCTGGTGACGCAGGCAATCCGGGGCGCGTTCCACGCCGTGTGGGCGAGGGTCGCGGGGACATCCGGACGTCTTCAACGTATGGCACCCCGTGTCACCCGGCAAGGCACCGCGTGCCAAAACTTTCTCTCATTTGCCGATTGACCTGCACCGATGAGCGATGATCGATCAGAGCTACCCGCGAGTAGGGGCAAGCCGGACATACGAAAGCGGCCGCTCCCGAAACGGGAGCGGCCGCTGTGACCAGGGGCACCTCCGACGACCGTCGGGGGTGCGACCCGGTGTGACTCCTACGTGGCGCGCAGTGCCTCTTCGATGGTCCGCATGACCTCGTCCAGCGGGGCGTCGGTGCGGGCCACCGCCACCAACACCTCGCCCTGCGTACGGACGGCCGCCGGCGCGGCCGGTGCCGATCCGGGGGTCCGGCCCGCCCCGATGCCCGAACCGAAGGTCTTCCGGACGATCGAGAAGGCATGGTCCAGCTGCGCCTCCACGTCCCCCTGGCCCCCCGCGCGCAGCCAGCGCCGCAGCACGTGGTTGTGGGCCGTGACCACCGCCGAGGCGGCCACCTCCGCCAGCAGCGGGTCGTCGTTGCCGTCGTGGTGGTCGTGCTCGTCGAAGTGGGCGAGCAGGTAGCGGGTGAACAGCCGCTCGTACCGGGCCACCGAGGCGATCTCCCGCTCCCGCAGCGCCGGCACCTCGCGGGTCAGGCGGTAGCGCTCCACCGACACCGCCGGCGAGGCGGCGTACATCTTCATGACTTCCTTGATCCCGCGGCACACCGTGTCGAGCGGGTGCTCGTGCGCCGGGGCCACGTCCAGCACGGCCTCGGCGCGGGTCAGGGTGTCGTCGTGGTCCGGGAAGATCGCCTCTTCCTTGGACCGGAAGTGCCGGAAGAAGGTCCGCCGCGCGACCCCGGCGGTCGCGGCGATCTCGTCGACCGTCGTCGCCTCGTACCCCTTGGTCGCGAAGAGCTCCATGGCCGCGGCGGCGAGCTCGCGGCGCATCTTGAGCCGCTGAGCGGCCGCCTTGGTGCCGGCCGGGCTCTCCGGGGTCTCGGAGGCCGTGGCGGCGCGGGGCGAGTTCTTGGCGGGCTGGGACATAGAGCGAAAGTACTTCATTCGTGCAGGGGAGCGCGCCTGCGGGGGGTGGGAGAGGGGTGGATGCGGGGGAGAGCCCGCACTGGGCTCGTGAGGGTTGGCCCGCCGTGAGGGTCCGGCGGGCCCGAGCAGCCCTCCCCACGCATCCGGCTCATGACCCGACGGATTACCGGCGGGCGGCGTACTCACGGAATCCGCGGCCGGTCTTCCGGCCCAGGCAGCCCGCCGCCACCAGGTGCTCCAGCAGCGGGGACGGGGCCAGGCCCGGGTCGCGGAACTCCTTGTGCAGGACCTTCTCGATGGCCAGCGAGACATCGAGGCCGACCACGTCGAGCAGCTCGAACGGGCCCATCGGGTAGCCGCCGCCCAGCTTCATCGCCGCGTCGATCTGGTCGATGTCGGCGTAGTGCTGCTCGACCATCTTGATCGCGTTGTTGAGGTACGGGAACAGCAACGCGTTCACGATGAAGCCGGCGCGGTCGCCGCAGTCCACCGGGTGCTTGCGCACCTTCAGACAGATCTCGCGGACCGTGGCGTGCACGTCGTCGGCCGTCAGGACGGTCCGGACCACCTCGACCAGCTTCATCGCCGGGGCCGGGTTGAAGAAGTGCATGCCGATCACGTCCTGCGGACGCGAGGTCACGCGGGCGACCGCGATCACCGGCAGCGAGGAGGTGGTGGTGGCCAGCACCGCACCCGGCTTGCAGACCTTGTCCAGGGCCGCGAACAGCTCCTGCTTGACCGCCAGGTCCTCGGCGACGGCCTCCACGGCCAGGTCCACCTCGGCGAAGGCGTCCAGCGACCCCGCCGGAGTGATCCGCTCCAGGGTCTCGGCCGCACCCTCCTCGGTCAGGCGGCCCTTGGACACCGCACGGCCCAAGGACTTCCCGATCGCGGCCTTGGCGGCCTCGGCCTTCTCCTGGCTGCGGGCGGCGAGCACCACGCTGTAACCGGCCTGCGCGAAGACCTGGGCGATCCCGCTCGCCATGGTTCCGGAACCCGCCACGCCGACCGAGTTCACGGGACGGCCGCCGCCCACCAGGGACCCGTCGAGCGGGGTCTGCAGGTCGCGGACGATCACCGAGCTGCCCGGCGCCTCGTACGTGTAGAAGCCGCGGCCGGACTTCTGCCCGGTCAGGCCGGCCTCGGCCAGCTGGCCCAGGATCGGGGCCGGGGCGTGCAGCCGGTCGCCGGAGGAGGCGTACATGGCCTCGAGGACGGTACGGGCGGTGTCCACGCCGATCAGGTCGAGCAGCGCGAGCGGACCCATCGGCAGACCGCAGCCGAGCCGCATGGCCGCGTCGATGTCCTCGCGGGAGGCGTAGCGCGCCTCGAACATGGCGGCGGCCTGGTTGAGGTAGCCGAAGAGCAGGCCGTCGGCCACGAAGCCGGGCCGGTCGCCGACCGGGACGGGCTCCTTGCCGAGCTCGCGGGCCAGTTCGGTGACCGCCTCGACGGCCGGCGGGGCGGTCAGGACGCAGGAGACGATCTCGACCAGCTTCATGGCCGGGACCGGGTTGAAGAAGTGCAGGCCCAGCACGCGCTCCGGGCGCAGCGACTCGGCGGCCATGCGCGTCACCGACAGGGCGTTGGTGCCGGTGGCGAGGATGGTGTCGGGCCGCACGATCGCGTCGAGCTCGTGGAACACCTGCTGCTTGATCTCGTACGACTCGGGCACGACCTCGATGACCAGGTCGGCCTCGGCGGCGGCGCCCAGGTCGGTGAAGGTCCGGAAGCGGGCGAGCACGTCGGTCCGCTCCTGCTCGGTGAGCCGCTCCCGGGCGACGGAGCGCGCGGTGGCCGCGGCGAGGGCGGCCCCGGCCCGGTGGGCGGCGGCCTCGCTGATGTCGATGCCGATGACCTCGCGGCCGGCTCGGGCGAGGACCTCGGCGATGCCGGTGCCCATCGTGCCGAGGCCGACGACGGCGATGGTCTGGAGGGTGGGCTGACTGGACTGACGGTCCATCGAGGGACTCCAGTGGAAGAGGGTGACGACTGAGGGGCGCGCGGCGCACGGCGCGCGCGGATGCCGTACGGAAGAGCCGTGCGGTGGAAGGACCCGTGGTGAGTGGGCCCGAGGAGGGGAGCCCGCGGGGAGATGAGTCCCTGGGGCGGAAACGGAGGAACCCTGTCCCGGGGTCACACCGTGGATGTACGAACCGACCGGCACGAGGCGGCTGCGTCACCAGGCCGCCCTCGTACGTGTTGAAACGACAGTAACTCGCCGGTAACTGGTCCGCCAGAGCGCGGAGATGTGACCTGTACCGCCCAAATGTACCGATCATCGATCATCGATCAACCGGCTGTCTCCGATGTCCCGAAACCCGGCACGGCGACCGCTGTGTCCCCCTAGGGTGGCCGGGTGAACGACGTGCTGGAGCGCCTGCGGGCGGAGGCGGGACCGTCACCCGACTACGAGGTGCTGCTCACGGCCGGCGCCGACGACCTCGCGGCCTCCCTGACCTCGGCCGGACGGCCCCTGTGGGCCCGCGAACTGGCCGCGTACCGGCTCGGCCTCGCGGGAGACCGTCGGGCCTTCGAATCCCTCGTCCTGCTCCTCAACCACCGGGACCCGGCCCGCTGCGCGGCCGCCGCCGAGGCGCTGGCCGTCCTCGACGACCCGCGCACCGCCCGGGCGGCGGCGGCCCTCGCCACCAACAGCCTGCGCACGGCCTACGCCCTGCAGCCCGTGCGGCTGCTCACCGCCCTGCGGGCGCCCGAGTCCGTACCGGCCTTGCTGGCCACCCTGGGACGCCTGCTGTCACCGCACGAGCCGTACTGGCGGGTGGCCCTGGCCTGCGTCGAAGGCCTCGGCGCCCTCGCCGACCCCCGCGCCCGCGAACTCCTCACCCGCGCCCAGTCGCACCCTCGGCTGGCGGTCGCGGCCACGGCCGCGTTGCGCGGCCTGGACTGAGGATCGCGGCCCGCCCGCGCGGCGGTGATCGCGCAGGCCCCGGTCGCGACGAGGAGTTCGGGCCGGAACGACATGGAGGCCCCGGGGTCCGCCCCGGGGCCTCACCCGGTGTCCGACCGGTGGGGGTGTCAGCCCCGGAAGCCGAGCAGGCCGTGCAGGGCCGCGCCGCCGGCGGACGCGGGCACCGCGCGGGTCGCCGTGGTGGGCTTCGGCGCCGCCTGGGCGGGGCAGGTGGCGTCCGAGGCCTTGCCCGTCGCCAGATAGGCCGCGACCTTCTCGTCGAGGCACTTGTTGCCGCTCAGGGCGATGCCGTGGTTGCCGCCGCCCTCCTCCACCAGCAGGGACGAGCCCTTCAGCTTGTCCCGCATGCTGAGCGCGCCCTCGAACGGGGTCGCCGCGTCCTCCGTCGCCTGGAGCAGGAGCGCGGGCGGGAGATCCGCGTTGGTGACGTCCGGGGCGTCCAGCGGCTCCGTCGGCCAGAACGCGCACGGGGCGTTGTACCAGGCGTTGTTCCAGGTCATGAACGGCGCCTCGGCGTGGGTGCGCCACATGTCGGCCCGCCACTGGTTCCAGTCCTTGGGCCAGGCCGAGTCACGGCACTGGACCGCCGTGTAGACGCTGTAGCCGTTGCCCGCGGAGGGCTCCACCGCGCCGAACCGCTCGTAGGCGGCCACCAGCGGCTTCGGGTCCTTGGCCACCGCGAACGCGGCGAAGGCCTCGGCCAGGTTCGGCCAGTAGCCGTTGTAGTACCCGCCCGGCATGTAGGTGTCCTCCAGCTCCGCCGGGCCCACCTTGCCGCCCGCCGGGCTCTCCCGCACCGCGTCCCGCATCGCGTACCAGGCCCGCTCGACCACCGCCGGGTCGGTGCCCAGCTTGTAGGTGGCGTCGTACCGGGCCACCCAGGCCAGGAAGGCCTTGTGGCGGGCGTCGAAGGCGAGGTCCTGGGCGAGGTTGTCCTCGTACCAGACCCCGCTCGGGTCGACCACGGAGTCCAGGACGAGCCGGTGCACGCGGCCCGGGTGGAGCTTGGCGTACACCGCGCCCAGGTAGGTCCCGTACGAGTAGCCGAAGTAGCTGATCCGCTCCGCGCCGAGAGCGCCGCGCAGCACCTCGATGTCCCGGGCGGCCGAGACCGTGTCGATGTACGGGAGCACGTCCGCGTGCTTGGTCCCGCAGGACTCGGCGAAGGAACGCACCCGGTCCAGGTTGGCGCGCTCGGTGGCCTCGTCCATCGGTACGGAGTCCGGCCGGGCGGGCTTGAAGTGGCCGGCCGCGCAGTCCAGGGCGGGCTCGCTCTTGCCGACGCCCCGGGGGTCGAAGCCGATCACGTCGTACTGGGCGGACACGTCCTTGGGGAGGGCGGAGGCGATGTATCCGGCGAGGCTGAGGCCGCTGCCGCCGGGGCCGCCGGGGTTGACCAGCAGCGGGCCCTGGGAGGTGGGGCCGGTGTGCGGGACCCGGGTCAGGGCGAGGGTGATCTGCCGGCCGTCGGGCCGCGCGTGGTCCAGGGGCACCTTGAGGGACGCGCACTGCAGCGTCGGGTAGCGCGGGGTCTTGCAGCCGGTCCAGCGCAACGCGGCCCGCGCCGGCGCCTGGGCGGCCGGATCGGCCGGTGCGGCGGGCGCGGCCGTGACCGGGCTCGCGAGAGCGGCGGCGACGGTGGCGGCGACGGTGGAGATCGACAGCAGGACTGCGGCGCGCTTCTTCAAGGGGTGGATCATGGGGCCTCCCAGCCGAGGGTTCTGGGCGGAATCGTCCCGGAAACCACGCCTGGAAGGCGGGATTGGGCCGCTGATTGGCCCGATGTGATGACCGTTCAGGCGGTGTCGGCCGTCACAGGAGGCTGAGCTGAGTGGCCCCGGCGGGTGCGCGGTCGTCCGGACGCTCCGGTGCGACGGTCCCGCGCGCGTCGCCCCGCCGGGCCGGGCCGATGCCGAATTCGGCCGCCAGTTCGTGGACTTGGCGGGTGATCCGGCGCTGGTACCAGGTGGGCGCGTAGGACCCGCCCGCGTACATCCGCTCGTACCGGGGGACCAGGTGGGGGTGGTGGGCGCCCAGCCAGGCCATGAACCACTCGCGCGCCCCGGGCCGCAGATGGAGTACCAGGGGTGTCACGGAGGTCGCGCCGGCCTCGGCCACGGCCCGTACGGTCGCCCCCAGCTGCTCCGGGGAGTCCCCGAGGAAGGGGATCACCGGGGCCATGAGCACCCCGCACTCGATCCCGGCGTCGGTGAGGGTCCGTACGGCGCCGAGCCGGGCGGCGGGGGAGGGGGTGCCCGGCTCGACGGTCCGCCAGAGATCGGTGTCGGTGAAGCCGACCGAGACGGAGATGCCGACCTCGGTGACCTCGGCGGCCTCCCGCAGCAGGGGGAGGTCGCGGAGGATCAACGTGCCCTTGGTGAGGATGGAGAAGGGGTTGGCGCGGCCGCGCAGGGCCTCGATGATGCCGGGCATCAGCCGGTAGCGGCCCTCGGCGCGCTGGTAACAGTCGACGTTGGTGCCCATGGCGATGTGCGCGCCGGTCCAGCGGGGCGAGGCGAGCTCGCGGCGCAACAGTTCGGGGGCGTTGGTCTTGACGACGATCTGCGAGTCGAAGCCGAGGCCGGTGTCGAGGTCGAGATAGCTGTGCGTCTTGCGGGCGAAGCAGTAGACGCAGGCGTGGCTGCATCCCCGGTAGGGGTTCACGGTCCATTCGAACGGCATGCGCGAGGCGCCGGGCACCCGGTTGACGATCGACCGGGCGCGCACCTCGTGGAAGGTGATCCCCCGGAACTCGGGGGTGTCGATGGTGCGGGTCACGACGGCGTCGGCCCCGAAGAGCGCGGCCGGGCCCGCGGGTCCGTCGGTCAGGTTCTCCCAGCGCATGGTGCGCCTCCCTCGCTAGCTCGGCGAAAGAATAGAACAAACGTTCCCATGATCGTGCGGATCGTGCGCGACTCCAGCGATGACGGTGTGCCCGGCCGGGTGCGCGGGCGGGCCCCGAGAAGCGATGGCCTTCGCCGAGATCCGGGCCGAGGCGCGGGACACCGCCCGGGCCGCACGGGACCTGTGGCGGGAGCTGCCCCGGAGTCACCCGCCGGTCGAGCCGCGCCGCGTGGTGGGGGACTCGCCCTGGCCGACCCCGGAGGAGTACCGGGCCGGGAAGCGGGCCGACCGGGAGGCGAGGGAAGCGTTCGACGCCCAGCCGCTGGTCGCCGCCTACCGGGAGGCCGTGGCCGCCCTGCTGGAGGCCCATCGCGGGTACGACCTCGGCGGGTTCCTCCACGGGGGAGCGGCCGCCGAGACCGTCGGCCGGACCGGCCGGGAGGAGTTCGCCGCCCCGGTGAGCGCCGGGACCCCTTGGCGCCGGCACGTGCTCACCTGGAGGAGCTGCCCGGGGACACGCTCCTGGTCGAGCTCCGCTGCCACGTCCGACCCGGATTTGGGCCACCGCCCCGGAGGTGGTTGGCTTCGCCGTGACGAGCGGACACAACTGCTGGAGGAACAGCTATGGCGCAGGTCGAGGCCACCACGGAGCGGATCATCGCGGCTGACGCGGAGACGGTGTTCGACGCGCTGGCGGACTACACAGGGACCCGCGGGAAGCTGCTTCCCGAGCACTTCAGCGAGTACGAGGTGCGCGAGGGCGGCGACGGCGAGGGCACCCTGGTGCACTGGAAGCTGCAGGCCACCAGCAAGCGCGTACGCGACTGCCTGCTGGAGGTCAGCGAGCCCACCGACGGCGAGCTGGTGGAGAAGGACCGCAACTCCTCCATGGTCACCACCTGGCGCGTCACCCCGGCCGGTGAGGGCAAGTCCAAGGCCGTGGTCACCACCGTCTGGAACGGCGCCGGCGGCATCGGCGGCTTCTTCGAGCGCACCTTCGCGCCCAAGGGCCTCGGCCGGATCTACGACTCCGTGCTGGAGAACCTGGCCACCGAAGTGGAGCGCTGAGCAACGGCGTTGACGGTGAGGCCGGGCAGCGGCCTCACCGGATCGGGTGAACCCGGCGCGCCGACGGGCGGGCGGGGCGTCGCCGGGCGCGGGAACGGCACCCACCGCGCGCCGCGCCGGGGCGTGTGCCCCACGGCCTCCGGGGGCCTCGGCGGCTAGGGTGGCACCCTGAGCGCAACCGACCGCCCGGGGGCCCGATGAAGATCCTCATCTCCGCCGACATGGAAGGCGCCACCGGCGTCACCTGGCCCGCGGACGTCCTGCCCGGAACCCCTCAGTGGGAACGCTGCCGAGCGATGTTCACCTCCGACGTCAACGCGGCCGTACTCGGCTTCTACGACGGCGGGGCCGACCAGGTCCTCATCAACGAGGCGCACTGGTCCATGCGCAACCTGCTCCTGGAGAAGCTCGACGCCCGCGCCGAGATGATCACCGGCCGGCACAAGACCCTCTCCATGGTCGAGGGGGTCCAGCACGGGGACGTCGACGGCGTCGCCTTCGTCGGTTACCACACCGGGGCCGGTTCCGAGGGGGTCCTCGCCCACACCTACCTCGCCAACTCCATCACCGGAGTCTGGGTCAACGGGACGCGGGCGAGCGAGGGGCTGCTCAACGCGCACGTCGTCGCCGAGTACGGGGTCCCCGTCATCCTGGTCACCGGCGACGACCTCACCTGCGTGGACGCCGCCGGATACGCCCCGGGAGCGGCGACCGTCGCCGTCAAGGACCACGTCTCGCGCTACGCCGCCGTGTGCCGCACCCCGGCCCGTACCGCCGCCGACATCCGGGCCGCCGCCAAGGAGGCCACCGCCCTCGCCGTCCGGCACGAGCCGGTCCGTGGCGGCCCCTTCACCGTGGAGTTGGAGTTCGACGCCGCGCACCTGGCGATGTCCGCGACGGTGGTCCCCGGCGTGGAGCGGTCCGGCGAGCGCAAGGTCGCGTACTCCAGCGAAACCATGTACGAGGGGATCCGGGCCTTCAAAGCCGTCACGACGGTCGTCTCGGCGGCCGTGGAGGAGCAGTATGGCTGACATGTGCGCAATCAACGCCGAGGTCCCGGCCGGCGCCGTCGACGCGGCGGATCCGGTGGCCGGGGCGGACCGGCCGGACGGGGTGGACATCGTCGACGCGGTCGCTCTCGACGAGGCCGTCGAGTTCACCTCCGACCTCATTCGGATCGACACCACCAACCGGGGTGGCGGCGACTGCCGCGAGCGTCCCGCCGCCGAGTACGTCGCCGAGCGCCTCGCCGCCGCCGGCCTGGAGCCGCTCCTGCTGGAGCGCACCCCGGGCCGCACCAATGTGATCGCCCGGATCGAGGGCACCGACCCGTCCGCCGAGGCCCTCCTCGTCCACGGCCACCTCGACGTGGTCCCGGCCGAGGCCGCCGACTGGAGCGTGGACCCCTTCTCGGGCGAGGTCCGTGACGGGGTGGTCTGGGGTCGCGGCGCCGTCGACATGAAGAACATGGACGCGATGGTGCTCGCGGTCGTACGGGCCTGGGCGCGCGCGGGTGTGAAGCCGCGCCGGGACATCGTGATCGCCTACACCGCCGACGAGGAGGACAGCGCGGTCGACGGCTCCGGCTTCCTCGCCGACCACCACCCGCGGCTCTTCGAAGGCTGCACGGAGGGCATCAGCGAGTCCGGGGCCTTCACCGTGCACGGCGGCCCCGACGGCCGGGCCCTCTACCCGATCGCGGCGGGGGAGCGGGGCACCGCCTGGCTGAAGCTGACCGCGCACGGCACCGCCGGTCACGGCTCCAAGCCCAACCGGGCCAACGCCGTCAGCCGGCTCGCCGCCGCCGTCGCGCGGATCGGTGCGTACGAGTGGCCGGTCCGCCTCACGGACACCGTGACCGCCTGCATCACCGAACTCGCCGCCCTGCAAGGCCTGTCGGTGGACCCCCGGCGGCCGGGCCTCGACGTCGACGAGCTCCTCGACGCACTCGGCCCGGCCGGCGCCCTGGTCCGCGCCACCGTGCGCAACAGCGCCAACCCGACCATCCTCAGCGCCGGTTACAAGCTCAACGTGATCCCCGAGCACGCCACCGGCTACGTCGACGGCCGGACCGTGCCCGGCGGCGAGGCCGAGTTCGCCGCCACCCTCGACGCCCTGACCGGCCCCGACGTGCGGTGGGAGTTCCACCACCGCGAGGTCGCCCTGCAGGCCCCCGTGGACGGGCGGACGTACGGGATCCTGCGTGAGTCGGTCGAGCGGTTCGACCCGGACGGCCATGTGATCCCCTTCTGCATGGCGGGCGGCACCGACGCCAAGCAGTTCTCCCGCCTCGGCATCACCGGCTACGGCTTCTCCCCGCTGAAGCTGCCGCCCGGCTTCGACTACTGGGCGCTCTTCCACGGCGTCGACGAGCGGGTGCCCGTCGACGCCCTGCACTTCGGCGTCCGCGTCCTCGACCGCGCGCTGCGGACCCTGTGAACGGGGCCCGGTGATGGCGGCGACGACCCGGCCCTACGGCAGTTGGCCCTCACCCCTCGACGCGGGCCTCGCCGCCTCCCTCGACGGGCGGCCCGAGTACCTCGGCACGGTCGGCCCCGAGGTGTGGTGGACCGAACCCCGGCCCGAGGAGGCCGGCCGCCGCACCCTGGTGCGCCGCCGCCTCGCCGACGGCACACCCGAGATCACCGAACTGCCCGCCCCGTGGAACGTCCGCAGCCGTGTCACCGAGTACGGCGGCCTTCCCTGGGCCGGCGCCGAACGGCCCACCGGTGGACCTCTGTTGGTGTTCGTCCACTTCGCCGATCAGCGGCTGTACGCGTACGAGCCCGACGCGCCCGGCAGCCCCGAGCCGCGGCCCCTCACCCCGCTCTCCCGGACCGGCGGCGGCCTGCGCTGGGCCGACCCGGTGCTACGCGGCGGCGAGGTGTGGTGCGTGCTGGAGGAGTTCACCGGGCCCGGCCCCACCGATGTGCGCCGGGTCCTGGCCGCCGTACCGTTGGACGGCTCGGCGGCCGGGAACCGCGGCGCGGTGCGGGAGTTGACGCACGACCGGTACCGCTTCACCACCGGGCCCCGGCTCTCCCCCGACGGCCGGCACGCCGCCTGGCTGGTGTGGGACCACCCCCGGATGCCGTGGGACGGTACCGAGTTGCGGGTCGCCGAGATCACCGGGGGTGGGGAACTCGCCGACGCCCGGACCGTGCTCGGCGGCCCCGACGAGGCCGTCGCCCAGGTCGAGTGGACGGCCGAGGGCACCCTCCTCGCGGTCAGTGACCGCGGCGGCTGGTGGAACCCGTACAGCGTGGATCCGCGGACCGGCTGGGCCATCAACCTCTGCCCGCGGGAGGAGGAGTTCGGCGGCCCGCTGTGGAAGCCGGGGCTGCGCTGGCTCGCGCCGCTCCCCGGCGACACCCCGCACCCGGCGGGCTCGGGGGCCGGGCTCATCGCCGTCCTGCACGGACAGGGCTCCTCGGTGCTCGGCGTCCTCGACCCGGAGAGCGGCGACCTGGTGGACGCCGCCGGGCCGTGGACCGCCTGGCAGCCCACCCTCGCCGTGCACGGCACCCGGGTCTACGGGGTCGCCGCCAGCCCGCGCAGCGCGTACGAGGTGGTCGAGCTGGACACCGCCACCGGGCACGCCCGGGCGGTCGGCGCGCAGCGCCCGGACCCGGTGGACCCGGCCTACTATCCGGAGCCGCAGAGCCGTACCTTCCTCGGCCCCGACGACCGCCAGATCCACGCGTACGTCTACCCGCCGCACCACCCCGCCTGCCGGGCCGCCGCCGACGAACTGCCCCCGTACGTGGTGTGGGCCCACGGCGGGCCCACCGACCACGTGCCGCCCGTACTCGACCTGCAGATCGCCTACTTCACCTCGCGCGGAATCGGCGTGGTCGAGGTGAACTACGGCGGTTCCACCGGCTACGGCCGGGCCTATCGCGAGCGGCTGCGCGAGCAGTGGGGCGTGGTGGACGTGGAGGACTGCGCGGCGGTCGCCCGCGCGCTGGCCGCCGAGGGCACCGCCGACCCGGCCCGGCTCGCCATCCGCGGCGGCAGCGCGGGCGGTTGGACGGCCGCCGCCTCGCTGGCCGCCACCGACCTGTACGCGTGCGCCGCGATCATCTACCCGGTGTTGGACCTGCAGGGGTTCGCCGAGGAGACGCACGACCTGGAATCCCGTTACGTCGAGAGTCTGGCCGGGCCGCCGCAGACCCTGTCCGTACTCAGCCGCGAGCGTTCCCCGGTGGCCCGCGCCGACGGGATCACGGCGCCGTTCGTCCTGCTCCAGGGGCTGGAGGACCCGATCTGCCCGCCGGCCCAGGCGGAACGGCTGCTCGAGGCGTTGCGGGGGCGGCCGGTACCGGTGCCGCACGCGTACGTGACCTTCGAGGGCGAGGGCCACGGCTTCCGCCGGGCGGACACCATGGTCCGCGCGTTGGAGGCCGAACTGTCGCTGTACGCGCAGGTCTTCGGCATCGAACGCACCGACGTGGCGCGGCTGGAACTGGGGACGGCTTAAGGGGTGCGCAGGCTCCACCAGACGGAGCCGAGGAGCAGGACGCCGGGGGCGATGCCCGCGACGGTCGCAATGACGGCGAGCGAGGCGCCGCAGGCGGCCAGGACCAGACCGGCGGCGCCGCAGCCGGTCATCGCCGCCGCCAGCCGGCGGAGCGACGGCATGCGCCAGACGGCGGCGAGACCGAAGAAGTGCAGCCCGACGACCAGGCTGAGCCAGGCCACCGAGGCTTGCGGGGTGTGCAGTACGCGGGTGATGACGAGGAAACCGGCCAGTGCGGCGACCACCTCGGCGGCCACCACGAGCCGATAGCTCCGCCCGAACCGCTTCGGCGCGGCCGCGGCCGCGCCCGTGCCCTCGTCGGCGGCCGGGGTCGTCCGTGTCCGGCGCAGTGCGATGAACAACGCGACGAACGAGACGACCGCGAGCACGCGCAGCGGGACGGCGGCGACCGTGGGTAGGGCTCCGGCGTTCGCCGCGACGAAGACGAGCCCGAATATGGCGCCGATGAGACGGCCTGTCTGATGCGATGTCACGGCGTCAGTCTCACCGCAAGTCGATCACTCCGCCAAAACGGTGCCGGTCCCGCTCGGACGCAGCCATACCCGCAGCGGCCCGATCGCCGTGAACCCGGCCCCGACCGCCGCCTCCAGGTCCTCCCCGTGCTCGTAGCCGACCACGTCCAGCTCCGGCCACCGGTCGGAGACCGCACCGAGGACACCCGCCCAGGCGGCGCCGAACAGGTTGGACACGCCGACGACGCCCCCACCGGTGCTCGCGACGGCCCCGGCGACGATCCGGCCGTCGGCCCGACCGGCCAGGAACACGATCCCGTCGCGGAGCAGGGCGGGCCGGAACAGCCGGTCATCCCCGTCGTTGTCGAAGGCGGCCTCCCAGGCCGCCAGTTCCTCGGCGTCCGCTACCTCGGACCACTCCAACCCGGCCGCCTCGGCCTCCGGCTCGGGAATCGGCGCCGCGGCGGGCCGGTGGATCCACTGTGCCTCGAACAGGACCTCGAAGCCGTCCTCGGCCAGGTCCAGATCGGCGAAGCTGTCCTTGACGGAGCAGCCGGGGGAGGCGATGTCGACACCCCGGACCACGCTCCCGGCCGGCACGCCCGGCTCCAGGGTCACGGCATCGGGATACATCGGCGGAGTCCGCCGCGCGCCGACCCAGAGGCTCTCGCCGTCGTAGTGCGTCGACACCCCGTGCGCACGACAAACGGCGTCGCACCACTGCGCGTTGTTGAGCGCGGCCCTACGGAGCACTGTCATCCGCGTCGTCTCGTCCATGATCACGCCGGTGATGGTGTCACTACTCGGCGAAGGTGTCGATCGGATTGTGCGATCAGGATATTGTGTCCACTTTGCGTGTGCATCTTACGGAGGGGGCCGTGCCATGGAGCTGACCGACCGGATATTCCGTCTCGGTGAAGTCGGTGGCGATCCGGCGCACTTGGTGGGGGAGTTCCGCCGTACCACCCTGATCGTGCCGCTCACCACGACCGACGCCGATAGCGACGCCCAACGTCCCCTTGTCGCCGCCGGTGGTCTGATGTCGGCGGTGTCGGGCGGGATCCGCTGGTTGTACGCCTTCACGGACGAGGAGGCCCTCGCCCGGTTTGCACGCGCGCGCGGTGAGGACGGTCGCGACTGGCCGTACCTGGCGATGCTCGGTGCTCGGCTGCTGGATGCGGTCGTGCCGATGTCCGACGTGCCGGCCGGAGTTGCCGTGAACGTCGCGGACGGCGACGGGGCGATGCTCTTCCCGCCGGTGGCCGGGATCGTCCCGGACGCCTTCGCCGTGGACGTCGATCCGGACGCCGACGGCGGCCGTGGGGCGGTGGCCTGATGGCGGGCGACGGCGACCTCGAAGTCTCCCCCCAGGCGGTCGCGGCGATCCAGTCCGGCCTGCGGGCGGCGATATCGGAGCTCCGCAGGGCGGCAAGATGAAGAGGGCCGACAACTACCACGCGGACGATCACGGCTTCACTGAGGAACAGGTCATGCAGATCCTCAAGAAGCCGGACGCGGTGTATTACACGCCGGCGGGCACCGGAAAGCTGATCTTCCGGCAGGGCGAGGACATTGTCGTGGTCCGGGCTGACCGCATGGGGGCAGGCAATGTCATCACGGCATACGGCTCGTCCGGTATCAAGGGTCCGTCCGGGGCCGAGGCGCTGGGAGGCTCACCTACCGATCCCGGTGGGCCGATCACGCACGTAGACGTGGTGGAAGGCAGGATTCCAGGCAAGAACGGCTTTCAGCCTCCCGCAGAGCGGGTTAGATGAGATGGCATTTGATATGAGACCTTCTCTTGATGGTGACTGGACCGCTGTAACGACGCCCCAGCCGCTCAGCATTGCGCCCCGTTTCAACCTAAGGGACTTCTCTGTATCTATCGTGCCGTACGCGAACGCGGACGAGCGTGGTCGGTACATCATGGATACATTCGGCAGTACGGCGTGGCTCTGGGATACACCTGACGAGCTCCGGTTCGACCCGGCCAGCCGGGAACTTGTCGGCGCCGAGTTCCAGATTGTCGGTGAGGCCGCCGACCGCGAGGACTCTGCCCGCGTTCCGGCCACACCCTTGGCCCAGCCAGGCGGGCTCCGCGCCGACGAGGCCCGGGGATTTCGCCTGGAGGCGACCACGGAGCTGTGCCGCGCCCCCGGGGACGCCGTGCTGACCTGTCTGCGTGACCTGGACGTGCTGGACGAGCCGCTGGAGGCCCGGATCGGCATCGCTCCCGATGTGGCGGTTCTCGTCCAGCGGGGCGCCGTGGTCGGCTGGAGCCTCACCGACCCGGTGCGCTACCTGACCAGCGGCTTCGACGCCCCCGACCCGGCTCCGCCGGCCCCGGCCACCCGGCTCCTGTTCACCGAATGCCTGGACATCATGACCACCCCGGTGTTCGACAGCCTGCGGGACCGGGATCCGGCCGCCCTGGCCAGGCTCCGGGTGCTGCAGGACAACCTGATGCACCAGCGCGAGGACCGGCACCGTGTCGAGGCCCTGACCGCGTTGATCGCCGACAAGGCGGAGCAATACGGGAACTGGTGACGAGGGCCAAGGGCGTCCGTGGAGAGTGCAGGGACGTGCTCCGTAGCCGTCGCTGCAGGGTGGTTCCCTGCAGAGGTCATCGAGAAGGCCGCATGCGACGATCAAGGGCTCATCGCCGAATCAAGGAAGGTTCCCGCCGCTCTCGGTGAGGGATGGTCATGAAACGCAACGACAAGATGGCCCGGCTGCTGGCGGAGTTCCCTGCCGGGGAACTCACGGACGACGACGTCCCGCCCATGTTCCGCGAGGTGGTGGCCCAGGGCTGGTCGTACACGCCCAATGGCGCTCGGGTGCTGAACGGCCTCGTGCCCGAGTCCACCGGTTCGTACTTCGACGTGCTCCAGGAGGAGACGTCGATCAACGGTCGAGGCATGACCGACTACGATCTTCCGGTGCCGGAGTCCGAACGGACCGGCCCTCTCCTCAGACGATGCCTCGCCTACGCGTTCGCCTGTCTCGTCGAGGCGGAACGGGAGTTCGGGGATCAGGACGTCCGGTCGTACCTCGTCCTTTCCCTCGGCGGGGTGGATGACGACCTCCTGACGGCCACCGTCACCTTCTGCACGCACCACCCGAACGCCGCGCCCTACATACGGGACATCGAGAACGTCCAGGACGCGGCAGTCGCAGAACTCACGTTGAGCGATCTCGGTGTGTGGTGCTGACACTTGGCTGACGGCCCTGGCGGGACGAGGCGGATCGGATGGAGCGACTGTGACCATGAAGCTGACGTTCCACGGCGGCTGGACCGCGACGGTGACGGGGGACCCCCTGGACATCGCGCCGCGTTCGACTTCCGGGACTTCTGCGTGCGCATCGCGACGTACGCGGATGTGAGAGAGCGCGACCGGTCCCGGTCGGACACGTTCGGCAGCGGGGAGTGGCTGTGGGACACGCCCGACGAGGTTCGGTTCGATCCGGTCGGCCAGGGGCGCGTCGGCGCCGAGCGCCGGCTGACCTCCTTCGTGGCGGATGGCGCGGACGCCGACCGGGTTCCGGTCGTGCCGGCTGTTCGTCCGGGTGGTCTTCGGGCCGACGAGGTCCGGGACTTCCGTCTGGAGGCGACCACCGAGCTGTGCCGCGGCCCCGGGGATGCCGTGCTGACCTGTCTGCGTGACCTCGACGTGCTCGACGAGCCGCTGGAGGCCCGCATCGGGATCGCTCCCGCACCCGATCCGTGTGCTCCCGCGCCCGCCACCCGGCGCCTGTTCACCGAGTGCCTGGACCTGGTCACCGTGCCGCCGGTCGACGAGGTGACGGACCGGGGGCCGGCCGCTCTGGCGCGGCTGCGGGCCGTCCACGCGGACCTGCGGGCGCAGCGCGAGGACCGGCACCGGGTCGACGCGCTGCCGGCGCTGATCGGTGACCCGGCGGAGGACTATGCCGGTCGGTGACACGGCGGGACGGGCGGGGTGTACGCCAGGATGAAGGCATGCGAACCCTCGTGCTTCTCGACGCGCCCTCCAACCTCGGGCTGCGGCCGCCCGCGCCCGGCACCGTACCGGGCGTCTACAAGCTCGCCGGGGCCTTGCGCGATCAGGGACTGCAGGCCCGGCTCGGGGCCGTCGAGGGTGGGGTCGTGGTGCCGCCGCGCTACGACCGCGGGGACTGGCGGGAGGGCGACGGCGTGTTCCACGCCGAGGCCCTCGCCGCGTACACCGTCACCCTCGCCGACCGGATCGAACGGCATCTACGGGCCGGGCAGTTCCCCGTCGTGCTCGGCGGCGACTGTTCGATCCAGCTCGGCGCCGCCCTCGCCATGCGCCGCCTCGGGCGCTACGGACTGGCCGCGATCGACGGCTCCGCCGACTTCCGCCACCCCGGCAACGAGGCCGTGAACGGGCCCGTCGGTGCCGCCGGCGGCGAGGAGCTGGCCCTCTCCACCGGCCGCGGCCAGGCCGATCTCGCCGACCTGGAGGGGCGCGGCCCCTACCTGCGTGACGAGGACGTACGGCTCTTCGGGCTCCGCGACGGCGACCCGGGCCTCGGCGAGCTGCACGCGGCCCGGATCTCGGTGGCCACCGTCGGGGAGATCCGCCGACGCGGCGCCGGGCCGGTGGCCAGGGCGGCGCTCGACGGACTGCACCCGCCGGACACCGCCGGGTTCTGGGTGCACCTGGACGCCGATGTCCTGGACCCGAGCGTCATGCCGGCGGTGGACAGCCCCGACCCCGGAGGCCTGCTCCCCGACGAACTCGCCGAACTGCTCGCCGTCTTGGTGGGCTCCCCGCGCTGCGCCGGGCTCAACGTCACGATCTACGACCCGGACCTGGACCCGGACGGGCGTGCGGGCGCGCTCCTCGCCGACCTGGTCGCGGGCGCCTTTGCGTAATCCTGACCGGTGGTGATCCGCGGAACCCCTGTGCACCGGCCGCCGTGGCGTGTTCCATTTCCTTCATGGCCACCACCGTCCGCCGCGCCGTACTGACCCTTCCCGCAGCCCCGTTGGGCTCGGACAACCCGCTGCCCGCCCTGCGCGCGCCCGACGAGGCGCACACCCTGGACGAGCGTGCGCGCGAAGGGATGCCGCGCGACATGGCGCGGCAGATCGGCTACGAGCCACTGCGTTCCCTGCTGCCCGTACGGATCCGCGACGGGTACGGACGGCAGCGCGCGGAGCGGGAGTTCGAGTCGATCGTCATCGAGAACGACCACCTGCGGGTGACCGTGCTCCCGGGCCTCGGCGGGCGCGTCCACTCCCTCGTGCACCTGCCGACCGGCCGCGAACTCCTCTACCGCAACCCGGTGTTCCAGCCCGCCAACTTCGCCCTCAACGGCGCCTGGTTCTCCGGCGGCATCGAGTGGAACACCGGAGCGACCGGGCACACCACCCTGTCCTGCGCCCCGGTGCACGCCGCGCTCGTCCCCGCCCCCGACGGGGGCGTGATGGTCCGGCTGTGGGAATGGGAGCGCCTGCGCGACCTGCCCTTCCAGGTGGACCTGTGGCTGCCGGAGGACTCGGAGTTCCTCTACGTCGGCGTCCGCGTCCGCAACCCGCACGAGCGGCCCGCACCCGTCTACTGGTGGTCCAACATCGCCGTCCCGGAGGACGAGGGCACCCGCGTGCTCGCCCCCGCCGACGAGGCCTGGCACTTCGGCTACGAGCGCGCGCTGCGCCGCATCCCCGTACCGGAGTGGGAGGGAGCGGACCGTACGTACCCGCTGCGCGGCGAGTACCCGGCCGACTTCTTCTACGAGGTCCAGGCCGGGGCCCGGCCCTGGATCGCGGCCCTGGACGCCGCCGGGCACGGTCTCGTGCAGACCTCCACCGCGCGGCTGCGCGGGCGCAAGCTGTTCGTGTGGGGCGCGGGCGGTGGCGGCCGGCGCTGGCAGGAGTGGCTGACCGAGCCGGGCACCGGCGGTTACGCGGAGATCCAGGCGGGGCTGGCCCGGACCCAGCTGGAGCACGTACGGCTGGAGGGCGGGGCGGAGTTCAGCTGGCTGGAGGCGTACGGGCCGCTGTCGGCGGAGCCGGCGCAGGTGCACGGCGCGGACTGGTCGGCGGCCCGCGGCGCGGCCGAGGGCGCGCTGGACGCCGTACTGCCACGGGAGCGGGTGGAGGCGGCGTACGAGGCGTGGCGCGGCAGCGCCGACACCGAGCCGGGGGAGCGGCTGGCCCAGGGCTCGGGCTGGGGCGCGCTGGAGCTGCTGTGCGGGCGCTTCGAGCTGCCGGGCACCCCCTTCGGGGAGGAGCTGCTCGGGGAGGAGCAGGAGCCGTGGCTCCAGCTCTGGCGCACGGGCGTCCTGCCGGCCCCGCGCCGGGTGGTCCCGCCGGGGCCGAGCCTGGTCGCCGCGCACTGGCGGGACATGCTGGAGACGGCCCCGGCGGATCCGCTGACGGAGTACCACCTGGGCGTGGCCCAGTGGCATGCCGGGGACGTGGCCCAGGCGGTACGCAGCTGGGAGCGCGGGCTGGCGCTCGCCCCCTCGCGGTGGCCGCTGCTGCGCTGCCTGGCGATGGCGGACGCCCTGGCGGGTGACGTGGCGCGGGCGGCCGACGGGTTCGCGGCGGCCTTCGAGGACCTGGCCGTGGAGAGTCGCGGCGGCGAGCCGTGGACGGCCGCGGAGTCGGCGCTCGGCCAGGAGGCGATGGCCGCCCTCCTCGCGGCGGGCCGGCTGCCCGAGGCCCGCGCCGTCTGGGACCGGCTGCGGCCCGCCCTGCGTGAGCAGGGCCGCTTCCGGCTCCTCGCGGCCCGGCTCCTCGCGGCCGAGGGCCATGTACGGGCGGCCCGTCGGGTCTTCGAGGACGGATTCGAACTCCCGGACCTACGGGAGGGTGAGGAGACCCTCGCCGAGGTCTGGGCCGGCCTCACCGACTGCCCGCTGCCCGCGCGCTACGACTTCCGGATGCGGCCGCCTACTTCTTGATCTTGTCGATGCAGAGCACGAACTGCTTGCCCGAAGAGCGCCGGCCGCCCCTGGTCTGCTCCTGGTAGCCGATGTCGGAGACGTTCTCGCACTTGGCGGTGTCCAGCGTGTCCTGGTGCACCTGGACCACCTTGTACTCGGCGGTGGCGCCGCCGCACTCGACCACCTGGAGGTCGGGCGAGATCTGGGTCCCGTTGTTCTTCAGGCAGTCGCCGGCCTTGGCGTGGTCGGCGTCGTCCTGGCTCAGGAAGTAGCCCACGCCGACGGCGATGAGGACGGCCACGACACCGATGATCTTGAGGATCTTCAGGAAGCCCATGCCTCCGCGGCGGGCCGGCTGGGTCGGCTGCGGGGCGGACCACTGCTGGGGCTGCTGTCCCTGCGGCGGCTGCTGACCGTACGGGCCGGGCTGTCCGTAGGGGCCGGGCTGTCCGGGCTGGGCGTACGGGTTGGTGCCCGGCTGCGGCGGTTGGGTCATGGGTGTGTCCCCCGATGTGCGTGACGCGTTCATTGACGTGCGCACGCTATATCAAGCCACCGACACTTCCACAGCCGAGCCCCTGCCGCGTCAGACCCGGCACAGGATCTCGGCGTTCAGGACCGAGAACCACGCGTCGGGTTCCGTGCCCCAGGCGCGCCAGGCCCCGGCGAGCGCCGCCAGTTCCGCGGCCGTCGCGTGTCCGCCCCCGGTGGCGGTGGTCGCGTAGGCGGAGGCCTGCGTACGGTCCGCCCACAGGGCCGACCACCAGGCGATCTCCTCCGGGGTGGCGAAGCACCAGGCGGTCGCCGAGGAGGTCACGTCCGTGAAGCCGGCCTGCCGGGCCCAGGCCCGCAGGTGGCGGCCCGCGTCCGGTTCGCCGCCGTTGGCGCGGGCCACCCGCCGGTACAGGTCCAGCCAGTCGTCCAGGCCCGGCGCGGCCGGGTACCAGGTCATCGCCGCGTAGTCGGCGTCGCGCGCGGCCACGATCCCGCCCGGCCGGCACACTCGCCGCATCTCGCGCAGCGCCCGCACCGGGTCACCGACGTGCTGGAGCACCTGGTGGGCGTGGACCACGTCGAAGGTGTCGTCCGGGAAGTCCAGCGCGTGGACGTCGGCGGTGGCGAAGGACACGGCGTCGCCCAGGCCGCGTTCGGCGGCGTGCGCGCGGGCCTGTTCCAGGACGTCCTCGGCGGCGTCGACGGCGGTGACGCGGCCGCCCGGCGCGACCCGTTCCGCCAGGTCCGCGGTGATGGTGCCCGGGCCGCAGCCGACGTCCAGCACCCGCATCCCCGGGCGCAGCTCGCCGATCAGGTACGCGGCGGAGTTCTCGGCGGTGCGCCAGCGGTGCGAGCGCAGCACCGACTCGTGATGGCCGTGCGTGTACACGGCGGTCTCCTTGGCGGCGGCTTCCGTGGCGGCGGTTCCCCTGGCGGCGGTCATGACCGGCCCCCTCCTCGTTTCCTCGTCGAAGCGTTGGTCCCACCGTAGACGATCAGTTC
The DNA here is from genome assembly GCF_043201215.1 of Streptomyces sp. NPDC048331. NCBI lineage: Bacteria > Bacillati > Actinomycetota > Actinomycetes > Kitasatosporales > Streptomycetaceae > Streptomyces > Streptomyces sp. NPDC048331. The sequence continues at coordinate 29,591 of NZ_JBICYT010000006.1, forward strand.
GCCATCTGAGATAGCCGTTTTGACATGTGGACAGGGAGTGCGTGTCCCATGGGGACCGGGCGGGGCGGTGGCAGGCCGCCGGTGGTGCGAGGAGAGTGGCTGCAGGGGGACACATCTCCATGGCGGAGGGCGGTGAGGGTCATGACGGACACGCTGCTCGAACGGCACGCCGAGGCGCTGAGGCTCTTCGGCGAACGGGTGCGTGACGTCCGCGGCGACCAGTGGGGCGAACCGACCCCGTGCGCGGAGTGGAATGTGCGGGAGCTGGTCAATCACGTCACCGCGGAGCAGCTCTGGATCCCCCCGCTGGTCACCGACGGGCGGACCGTCGAGGAGCTGGCGGGCAGTTTCGCCGGGGACGTGCTGGGCGACGACCCGGTCGCGGCCTGGGACCGGGCCTCGGCCGCCGCGCACGCCGCCTTCGCCGCGTCCGGCGCGCTGGACCGGAGCGTGCGGCTGTCGTACGGACCCGCGCTCGGATCCGCGTACTGCTCGGAGCTGACCGCCGACTGTGTGGTGCACACCTGGGACCTCGCCCGGGGGATCGGTGCCGCGGACCGGTTGCCCGACGGTCTCGTCGAGTTCTCGATCAAGGAGATCATGCCGTACGCGGACGGACTCGCGGCCAGTGGTGCTTACGCCGAGCCGGTCGAGGTCCCGGCGGGCGCGGACGCGCAGACCAGGCTCCTCGCGATGGTCGGGCGCAAGGGCTGACGCACCACAGGCGCACCACAGGCGCACGACAGGCGCACGACGGGCGTACAGCGGGCGCCCTGCCCCGAATGATCGTATAAAGGTCAGATCCGGCGGGGCGTCGTGAGACGGCGCCGGGCGTCGGGCCCGGTGGGCGCCCGGCAGGGCGAGCGCGGAAGGCGGTACGCGGTGGCGGGGACACAGCGCACGGCGGCGGAGGGCCGCGGACCGGTCCGGTACGGCCCACCCGCCCCCCAGCCCGGCCTGCCCGTGCTCCCCGAACTGGTCTCCGTCCTCGCCGCGGCCGCGGGACGCGCCGCCCCCGAACCCCCGGGCGGCGGCGACGCCGTACGGGAGGCGGCCTGCCGGCACTGGGGGCGGCGCGGGCTCCCGACCTCCCCCGAGAGCGTGGCCGCGGGACCCGGAGCCCCCGCGTTGCTCCTGGCCCTGCTCGGGGCGTACGGGGGAGACGTGATGCTGCCCCGGCCCTGTCCCGCCTGGTGGACCCCGCAGGTCCGGCTGCTGGGACGGCGGGCCTACCACGTGCCGACCCCGGCCGAGTGCGGCGGCGTCCCCGACCCCTACGCCCTGCTGGAGACGGTACGGCGGGTGCGCGCCGAGGGCGGCGATCCGCGCGTGCTGCTGCTGTCCGTCGCCGACGACCCCACCGCGACCGTGCCGCCGCCCGAGATGGTTCACGAGGCCTGCGAGGCGGCCGAATCCGCCGGACTGTTCGTCGTCAGCGACGAGAGCTGGCGCGACACCGTCCACCGCCCCCACGACACCCTGGTCCTGAGCCCCGCCGAGATGCTGCCCGAGCAGGCGGCCGTCCTCGTCGACCTGTCCGGGGCGATGCTGGCGGCCGGTTGGCCGGCCGCCGTCGCCCGCTTCCCCGACACCCCGCGCGGGACCTGGCTCCGCGCCCGTACCCTCGACGTCCTCACCGCCACCGGAGCGATGGTCGCCGGACCCGTCGCGGGGGCCGCCGCGCACGCCCTTGACGAACCCGACGCCGTCGCCGGGCGCGCGTACGCCGCCGCCACCCTGCACGGCGTGGTCGCCGCCGAGGCGCACCGACGGCTGCTCGCGGCCGGGGCCCTGGCCCGGCCCCCGCAGGCCGGCCGGCACCTGTACGCCGACCTCACCCCGCTGCGCGCGGGACTCGCCCGGCACGGAGTGGCCGACGCCATGGAGTTGGAGGACTGGCTCGGCGGCCGGCTCGGCGCGCCCACGCCCGGCGGACAGCGCTTCGCCGACGAACTGGGCGCGCTGCGCGTGCGGTTGTCCACGGGGCCGTTGCTCGGCGCCACCCCGCAGGAGCGACTGGCGGCGCTCACGGCCCGTGATCCGCTCGCGCTGCCGTACGTACGCGACTCCCTGGACCGCCTCGAAGCGGTCCTGGCCGGACTGACCTGACCACCCCGCCGCCGTCCGGCGTACGCCGTGCGCCCCGTCCGCCGTGCGGGGCCTCAGTGGTGCCAGGCCCGGCCGCCCACGTTGTGGACGAAGCGCTGGAGCACCTTGAGGGTGATCAGGTACTCCCCGTCGGAGATCCCCGCGTGCCGCTCGTCCCACAGGTCACCCTGCAGAGTCGCGGCCTTGTCGTAGAACTCCCGCCCCTCGGGGGTCAGTTCCAGGCGTCCTTCGGTGTCCTGGGTGATCCAGCCTCGGACGATGGTCGTGTCCAGCTCCTCGGACAGGGCCTCCTCGCCCACCGCGAGGTAGCCCCGCAGGGTCGCGGTCAGCTCGTCCCGGGTCCTGATCTCGTCGCCCGCCAGGGCGACCCGGGCCAGGATCCACCACTGAGGCTGGGTGGTGCCGAGCTCGGCGAGGGCGGCTCGGGTGCGGTTCACGACCGCGTCGTAGGCGGCCCAGCTCCAGTAGCCGATGGGCTGGCGGATCAGTTCGGCGTCGTCGTGCGAGTACTCCATGGCGGATCGACTCCCCGTCGGCTGTGCGGTGTGATGCGATGCGGTGCGATGTGGTGCGTTGAACAAGACCCTATGAACTCAAGCGCACTTGAGGTCCAGCCCCGGCGGAACCCGTCCCGCCCTTCCGGATCGCCTCCCGGGCCATCGGGGTGGCCGACGGCCGTTCCCATGGCGTGGCTCCCGCGTCGGCAGCAGGCGCTTCCTAAGGTCGGCGGGGGTCGGCACCGGGCCGGCCGACCGTCCGGAGCAGGTGGGTGAGTCGTGGAACGCATGACGGCCGAGTCAGGAACGCAAGCAGCGCCGACCGCCCGGCGGTGGCCCCGGCGGCTGGCCGCCGCGGTGGCGCTGCTGATGCTCTGCGCGCTCCCCGCCGGCGCTGCGGGCGCCGCGCAGCCCGGCGACGTACGGTCACCCGCGGGCCCGCCCCTGTACGTGTCCGACTACGGCAACAACCGGGTGGTGTCCCTGCCCCTGGACGGCGGCGAGCAGAACACCGTCCCGTTCGACGGCCTGGTGCGGCCCACCGGCATGGCCTGGGACGCCGCGGGCCGGCTCTACGTCTCCGACACCGGCAACAACCGCGTCCTCGTGCTGCCCCCGAACGGCGGTGAGCAGGCCGTCGTGCCCACCGTCGACCTGTCCCGCCCGCTGGGGCTCGCCGTCGACCCGGCCGGGAACCTCTACATCGCCGACAGCTTCAACGACCGGATCGTGAAGGTGCCGGCCGGGGGCGGGCCCGGGACGACCGTCCCCACCACCGGGCTGCTGCACCCCTGGGGGCTGGCATGGGCGCCCGGCGGGACACTGTACGTCTCCGACTTCGTCAACGACCGCGTCGTCAAGGTGGCCGTGGACGGGAGCGGCCAGAGCACCGTCCCCCTCACCGGTCTCTCCCAGCCGACCGGCCTGGCCCTGAACGCCGCCGGTGACCTCTACATCGCCGACAGCGGCAACAACCGCGTGGTGAAGTCGGCCGCGGGCGGTGGCGCGCAGAGCACCGTGCCCGTCACCGGCCTCAACTCCCCGCTCGGCCTCGCGCTCGACGGCTCCGGCAGCCTCTACGTGGCCGACGGCTTCAACAACCGGGTGGTACGGGTCCGCGAGACGGGCGGCGGACAGACCACGCTCCCCTTCACGGGCCTCAACACGCCGACGGGCCTCGCCTTCCCGCCGGCCGCCGCACGACCGGGACCGGGCGCGGACCGGTAGCGCCCGGCGGGCCTCGCTCGGGGCCGGCGGGCAGGGGTAGCGCCAGGCGGGGTCGGTCGGGGTCGGTTCACGGCCTCGGCCACAGCCGGCGCCACAGCGGGGGCCCCGCGCTGATCGCGAGGGCCAGGCCGACCGCCAGGGCCACGCCCTTCCAGGGCTCCGCGAAGAGCGTGCCGCCCAGGATGCCGATCAGGCCGTACGTCGCCGCCCATGCCAGGCACGCCGGGGCATCGCCGCGGGCGAAGCGGCGCAGCGGCATCTGCGCCAGGAGGCAGGCCAGCATCACGGGGATCCGGCCCGCCGGGACCAGCCGCGACAGGACCAGGACCAGGACCCCGTGCTCGTCGAGCCGCGTCCGCGCCTGCTCCAGCCGCTCCGGCGTGGCCCTGCGGCGCAGCGCCTCCGATCGGCGCGAGCCGCCCCGTGAGCGCACCCCGCGCTGCCCGAGCCAGTACAGGGTCATGTCCCCGGTGAACGCCGCCACCGCCGACACGGCGAACACCAGCAGCACCCCGTAGGGCGGCGACTGGTGGTGGAAGGCCACCACCGCCGCCGAACTCACCAGTGCGCCCGTCGGGACAACGGGTACCAGCGCACCCAGCGCCACCAGCAGGAACAGTGCCGGGTATCCCACTGCCTGCTGGGTGCTCTCCGGCGGCACCTGGCCGGCCGCCGCCGCGAGCTCGCGCCAGGTCACGGCAGCCGGACCCGCTCGCCGTGCCGCGGCACCCGGACGTTCACCTTGGGCGCCAGCAGTCGCGCGAGCCGCTCGAACTCCTCGCCCGGCGCGTGGAACTCGTGCGGTCGGACCGCGTCCATCCCGACGGGCCAGTACGTCCCGTAGTGCACCGGAACCGCCGCCGCGGGCGCCAGCCGGGCCAGCGCCTGCGCCGCCCGCCCCGCGTCCAGGTGCCCCGGGCCGAGGTAGGGGCCCCAGCCGCCCACCGGCAGCAGGGCCACGTCCACCGGTCCGACCTCCTCGGCCATCGTGTCGAACAGCCCGGTGTCCCCGGCGAAGTAGGTCCGCGCCGCGCCCCGCACCACGTACCCGAGCGCCGGGCACAGGCGCGGCCCGAACGGCAGCCGCCGCCCGTCGTGCCGTGCGCCGACCGCCCGGACCCGTACGCCGTCCCGTACGGGTACCTCCTCGCCCGGCACCAGCTCCGTCACGGCCAGCCCGCGCAGCCCGGCGACGCGCGCCAGCCCCGGCACGGCCCGGCGCGCCCCGCGCGGTACGAGCAGCCGGGTGCCGGGCGCGAGCCGCGCCAGCGACGGCAGATGCAGGTGGTCGGCGTGCAGATGGGAGACCAACACCGCGTCGGCCGCCGCCGCCTCGGGCGGGGGGACCGCCCCGCGCCGCCGCCGCAGGTGCGCGAGCCGTCGGGCGAACAGCGGGTCCGTGAGCAGCCGGACCCCGGAGTCCTCGACGGTGCACGTGGCATGACCCCACCAGGTGATCTCCACCGGCACCCGGCCCTCCCTCCCTCGCGCCCCTCGCGCCTCGTTCACGAGCCTAGAGTCTGCCCCGCGCGGCCGCTCGGAATCGGATCTCGGCCGTCCCCTCCTCTACGCGGGAGTATCGGAGTAGGGTCCGGCGGCATGGAAGAGTTGCGCGTGGCCGCGATCACCAGCCTGGCCCCGCTCGAAGACCTCGACGCCGACCCCTTCGCCGTGGACACCCGCGGCCAGCACGCCATGTGCGCGCGCTGGGCCGCCGACCGGGGCTACGTCGTGACGAAGCAGTTGCTCGTCTACGGGCTGCGCGCCGACCACTGCGGGCTCTGGTCCGACGTCGACACCGGGCAAATCGACCTCTTCGTCGCCGCCAACCCCCGGGTGCTGGCCCGCGCCCTGCGCTCCGTCGAGGAGTTCACCGCCGAGTGTGAGCGGCGCGGCGTACGGCTGGAGACGGCCGGCGGTGAGGAGCCCCGGTACACCTCGGCGATGAAGGCCGAGGTGCACCGCCGGCTGTCCATGCCGACCGCCGGCTACGACGGCACCTGACCGCGGACGCGTCACACCGGGCCTCCGGCACCAGGCCTTCGACACCAAGCCCCTGCGACCCTGGCAGTCGGCACCTGGCTTCCGGCGCCTGACCCGCCCGCTCCGAACCCCTGTGCGCCGTCCCCGTCGCCCGACCGGGCGCGCCGGGCTGTGCGAGCCTGGAAGGCGGGAGCGGGCTCGCGGGAGGTGGCGGCGTGGGGCGAGAACGGTGGCGGACCGCGGGCAGTGCCCTGGTGCGGGTGCTCCTGGTGTGGGCCGTGTCCACCCTCACGATGCTCGCCCTGGCCGGCATCCTGCCGGACTTCCGACTGCAGTCCGACGACGGCGACAGCGTCACGCGGATCGGGCTGACCGCCGCGTGGGCCGCCGGGGCCTTCGGTCTGTTGAGCGCGTTGGTCTGGCCGGTGCTCGTCCGGGCCCTGCTGCTGGTGCCGGCCCTGGTGCTCGGGCTGCTCGTCTTCTTCCTCAACGGCTCGCTCCTGTTGATAGCGCTCAGCCTGATCCCGGACGGCCGCGGCGAGGTGGCTCCCGAGACCGCGGTGGTCGTCGCCGCCGTGATGTCCGCGGTGGCGTCGGCGACTTCCACCGCGCTCGCCGTGCGCGACGACGAGGCCTACCGGCGGCGCCTGTACCGCCTCGCCGACCGGCGCCGCCGCAGGCAGGGCCGGGCGGACCCGGCCCGGGGCGCCGAGGCACCGCCGGGCCTGCTGATGCTCCAGCTGGACGGGCTGGGGTACGAGGAGTTGCGCCGCGCGTGCGCCGACGGGTTGATGCCCACCGTCGCCGGCCTGCTGGACGGCAGCCACCGGGCCCGCTCCTGGCGTACGGACTGGTCGAGCCAGACCGGTGCCAGCCAGCTCGGGATCCTGCACGGCTCCAACTTCGACGTGCCCGCCTTCCGCTGGTACGAGAAGGACACCGGCGAGGTGATGGTCTGCAACCGGCCGACCAGCGCCGCCGAGCTGCAACGGCGGGCCATCGGGCGCACCGGGGACGGCGGACTGCTCACGCTGGACGGGGCGAGCCGGGGCAACCTGTTCAGCGGCGGCGCCGATCAGCTGGCGCTGGTGCTGTCGGTCTCGGCCCGGCGGGGCCGGGCCAACCGGTCCCGCGCGGGCTACTTCGCGTACTTCTCCGATCCGGCCAACGCCGTCCGTACGGCCGGGTCCTTCGTGACCGAGGTGGTCCGGGAGATCGCCCAGTCGCTGCGGGCGCGGATCCGCGGGGACCGGCCGCGAGTGTCGCGCGGCGGGCTGTACCCGTTGATCCGGGCCTTCGCGACCGTGGTCGAACGGGACGTGGTCGTCGCGGCCGTGATCGGCGACATGCTCGCCGGGCGCTCCGCGGTCTACGCCGACCTGGTGGCCTACGACGAGGTCGCGCACCACTCGGGCCCGCGCGGCCGGGACACCGACCGGGTGTTGCGGCGCCTGGACCGCAGCCTCGCGCTGATCACCCGGGTCGCCGAGCACGCGCCGCGCCGGTACCGGATCGTGCTGCTCTCCGATCACGGCCAGAGCCCGGGGGAGACCTTCCTCGGACGGTACGGGCTGACCCTCGAGGACCTCGTCCGGGCGGGCTGCGGACTGCCGGTCTCGCGCCGGGCCGGCCGGACCCGCAGCGGGGCCGAGGCCCGGGCGGCCGTGCTCGCGGCGCTCCACCGGCCGGTGGAGGAGGAGGGGGAGGCAGCGCATCCGGGGCCGGGCTCCGATCCGGTGGTCCTGGCCTCGGGCAACCTCGCCCTGATCTCCTTCCCGGACATCGTCGGTCGGGCGTCGCGGGCCGACGTCGAGCGTGCGCACCCCGCCCTGCTCGCCACCCTCGCGAACCATCCCGGGGTGGGATTCCTGCTGGTGGACGGGGTGGTGCTGGGCCGGGGTGGACGGGCGGCCCGGCTGGACGTACCGGGGGAGGCCGAGGAGCTGCTGGCTCCTTTCGGACCGGGCGCGGCGCGGGCCGTCCGTCGGACCGACACCTTCCCGCACGTGGCGGACGTGATGGTGAACTCGGCGTACGACCCGCGGACGGGCACGGTGCACGCCTTCGAGGAGCAGATCGGCTCGCACGGCGGGCTGGGCGGGGAGCAGGGGCACCCGTTCCTGATGTGGCCCACGGAACTGTCCGACCCGGGCGCGGAGCCGGCCGGAGCGGAGGCGGTGCACGCCGTGCTGCGGCGCTGGTTGCGGGAGGCGGACGGGCCGCAGGTACCGGTGGTCGCGCCGGCGGGCGACGCGGTGACCGCACCCGTGGGCCGAGCGGCCGGGGAGACGGTGGTCGTGCCCGCGGGGCAGCCGATGGAGGAAACCCCGCCCGGGGGCGGAAATGACGGAGGCCTTCCTTCCGCAGGGGTGCCCGCACCGGACGAAATCCGCTGATTTTGTGCCGCATTCGTGGTGGTCAACCATGTGTTGACCTGACCAGCATGTGAGACACCCAGAGGCGCACCACCGATGACCAGCACCGCAACCCTGCCCGCCGAGGCCACCGCACCCCCCGGGCGCGGCCGCGACCCCCACGCACGCCGCTTCGGCCTCCCCGTGGCGACCTGCCTGGTCATGGGCAACATCATCGGCGGCGGGATCTTTCTCCTCCCCGCCTCGGTCGCCCCCTTCGGCACCATCAGCCTCGTCGCCTTCGCCGTCCTCACCGCCGGCGCGATCGCCCTCGCCCTGGTCTTCGGCCGGCTCGCCGAACGTCACCCGCGGACCGGCGGCCCCTACGTCTACGCCCGCGCCGCCTTCGGAGACTTCGCCGGCTTCCTCGCCGCCTGGAGCTACTGGATCACCGCCTGGGTCTCGAACGCCGCCCTGGCCGTGGCGGCCGTCGGCTACCTCACGGTGCTGTTCCCCGCCGTGGGCGAGCACAAGTGGTCCATGTGCCTGGCCGCCCTCGCCGTCCAGTGGCTCCCCGCCGTCGCCAACCTGGCGGGCACCCGCTACGTCGGCGCGGTCCAAGTCGTCGCCACCGTGCTGAAGTTCGCCCCGCTGCTCCTGGTCGCCGTGGGCGGGCTGTTCTTCTTCGACCCCGCCAACCTCGGCCCCTTCCGGGCCACCGACCAGAGCGCGGCCGGCGCCGTCTCCGCCTCCGCGGCGATCCTGCTCTTCAGCTACCTCGGCGTCGAGTCCGCCACCGTCAGCGCGGGCGAGGTCCGCGACCCGGCCCGCAACGTCGGCCGGGCCACCGTCCTCGGCACGGTCGGCGCCGCCACCGTGTACCTGCTCGGTACCGTCGCCGTCTTCGGCCTGGTCGCCCACGACCGGCTGGTCGCCTCCACCGCCCCCTTCACCGACGCCGTCAACGCCATGTTTTCCGCAGACGGAGGGGCCGGCGGCACCTGGGGCGGCACCGTGGTCGCCTGCGCCGCCGTGATCTCGATGCTCGGCGCCCTCAACGGCTGGACCCTGCTCAGCGCGCAGACCCCGTACGCCGCCGCCAAGGACGGGCTCTTCCCGAAGGCCTTCGAGACGAAGAAGCGCGGCGTCCCCGTCGTCGGCGTGATCGTCACCGTCGCCCTCGCCTCCGCCCTCACCGTCTACAACTACACGGCCGGCAGCCAAGGCGTCTTCGAGAGCCTCGTGCTGATCACCACCTTCACGGCGACGGTGCCCTACCTGCTGGCCACCGCCGCGCAGATCCACTTCCTGCTCTCCGGGCAGCGCGAGCGGGTCCACCCCGGCCGGCTGGCCCGCGACGGAGTCCTCGCCGCCCTCGCCTTCGGCTTCTCGATGTGGCTGGTCGCCGGCTCCGGCTACGCGGCCGTCTACCAGGGCGTGCTCTTCCTCTTCGCGGGTGTCCTCGTCCACGCGGCCATGTCCGCCCGGAAGCACCGCGCCGCCGCGTCCCCCGCGGAGTAGCGTGGAAGAAGGGGCCGGCCAGGGGGCGCCAAGGAACCATCATGTCCGCGATGAGGAAGAGCATCGACATCGACCGCAGGCCCGAGGACGTCTACGCGTACCTGACGGACCCCACGCACCTGCCGGAGTGGCAGGACAGCGCCGTATCCGCCGTCCCGATCGGCGATCTCCCCGTGCACGTCGGTTCGAGGATCCTCGTCACCCGGCAGATCGGCCGCCGGCGGGTTCCCACGACCATGGAGTTCGTGGAACTCGACCCGCCGCGGAGCTGGCACGTGCACGGGATCGACGGACCGGTACGACCCGACGTGCGCGGCACCGTGGAACCCCTCGACGGCGGCGCCCGCTCCCGGCTCACCCTGGACGTCGACTTCGAGGGCCACGGCGTGGGCCGGGCCCTCGTCCCCCTCGTGGTCCGGCCCATGGTCCGCAAGGAGATGCCCCGGGGCGAGGAGAAGCTCAAGCACCTCCTCGAGACCTGATCCCGAGGAGGCCTCGGCGGCCGGGCGCGAAAACCGGATGCCCCGGGCCGTGCGGTGCGGCGACACTGGCCGCACCACACACCCGCCACACCCCCGAGGACATCCACGCCCGTGCAGGCTGCCGTCACCGTCACCCCCGCCCAGATCCCCGAACTGCTGCTCGGTCTCGCCACCGTCCGGCCCGTGTTCCTCTGGGGGGCTCCCGGCATCGGAAAGTCCTCGCTCGTCAGGAAGTTCGCCGACTCGCTCGGGCTGGAGTGCGTCAGCCTGCTCGGCACCCAGCTCGCCCCCGAGGACCTGATCGGTGTCCCGCAGATCCGTGACGGCCGGTCCGTGTTCTGCCCGCCGGAGGCCATCGCCCGCGACGAGCCGTACTGCCTCTTCCTCGACGAGCTCAACGCCGCGAGCCCGGACGTCCAGAAGGCCTTCTACTCGCTGATCCTCGACCGCCGGATCGGCTCCTACGAACTCCCGGCCGGCTCCATCGTCATCGGCGCGGGCAATCGGGCCACCGACAACGCGCTGGCCCGGCCGATCGCCTCCGCGCTGGTGAACCGCCTCACCCACGTCCACCTCCAGGCGTCCGCCCAGGACTGGCTGGTCTGGGCGGGCGAGCACGGCATCCACCCCTGGATCACCGATCACCTCACCGACCGCCCCGACCACCTCTGGTCGCAGCCGCCCAAGACCGAGGAGCCCTTCTCCACCCCGCGCTCCTGGCACATGCTCTCGGACGCCCTGCACTCCTTCGGGCCGGACCTGGACGAGCAGACCCTCAAGGTGATCGCGCACGGCACCCTCACCCCCGCGCACGCCGTCTCCTTCTGCGGCTACGCCAAGATCGTCCGCCACACCTTCGGCATCGAGGCGATCATCAAGGGCGACGCCTCCTGGCCCGCCCGGCTCGGCGACCGCGACCTGCTCTACTACCTCGCCGAGGCCTTCCGGGGCCGCCTGGTCAAGGAACTCCCGGCCCGCAAGGAACACGTCTCGCCCGCCGTCCGGCAGACCGCCTACCGGGCCAAGTCCCTGCTCGTCCAGCTCGCCGAGATCTCCGTCGAGGTCGCCCAGACCGTCATCGCCGACGACGCCGACGGGCTGCCGGTGCTGCCCGCCTGGTTCCTCATCGAGGCCGCCCGCGACATGCCCCGCCTGGTCGAGGCGCGCCGGTGACGCGCCGGTCCGGGCGCCCGGGCAAGCAGGCCCAGCAGGACGAGCAGGACCCGGCCACCCTCGCCTACGAAGCCGGCCGGGCCGCGATCCGCGCGAACCCGGCCCTGCACGCCGTCTCCGCCACCCACTGCCGTGACGCCCGCTGCGCCGCCTGCAACGCGGCCGGGACGGCCGTGGTCACGTCCAACGGCGTGATCCACGCCCACCCCACCCGCCGGGCCGACCACGCCGAGTGGGCCTGGGCGCTGGCCCACTGCCTGCTCCACCTCGGTTTCGGTCACGTACCGGCCGCCAAGGAGCCGGTCCGGCGCCGGCCCGACCCCGTCGAGCTGGCCGCCCGCTGCGTCGTCGTCAACCGCTTCCTGCAGACCTTCCCCGTCGGCCGCGCCCCCGACCACCTGCCCCAGCAGTACCCGGGCGGCGACGAGGAACAGCTCGCCCGCGCCTGGCGCCGGGGCGGCGTCCCGGCCGCCTACCAGGACTGCGGTACGGGCCCGGCCGGCGCCCCCGACCAGCTGCTGGAGGTGTGGACCCACTGGCAGGCCGTCCCGGACTGGCAGACCGGCTTCGCCCACGCCCTCACCCGGTCCGTGTCCGTCACCATGGAGCGCGCCGCCGGCCGCGAGGACCGCGAACCGCAGCCGTGGGAGCGGGCCCTGAACTGGTTCGTCTCCGCGTACCCGCTGCTCGGCGGCCTCGCCAGCGGTCTGAAGATCGTCGCCGACGTCGAGCTGGCCCGCGCCCAGGGCATCGACATCGCCGCCGTCAGCGCCACCGCCGGGGAGATCTACGTCAACCCGCTGCGCACCTTCGAGGACGAGGAATGGCGGTTCATCCTGGCCCACGAGATGCTGCACGCGGCCCTGCGTCACGGCGAGCGCCGCGGCGCCCGGGACCCGTACCTGCACAACGTGGCCGCCGACTACGTGGTCAACGGCTGGCTCGTCGAGATGGGCGTCGGCGCGATGCCGTCCGGGCTGCTGCACGACCCGGAGCTGAAGGACCTCTCCGTCGAGGAGGTCTACGACCGGATCACCACCGACGTGCGCCGGATGCGCCGCCTCGCCACCCTGCGCGGCAAGGGCCGCGGGGACATCCTGGGCGAGCCGCTGCCCCACCCGGGCAGCGCACCGTACACCGACCTGGACGAGTTCTACCGGCGCGGCCTGGTCCAAGGCTTCGACCTGCACACCTACGGGGAGCGAGGCCTGCTGCCCGCCGGACTGATCCAGGAGATCCGGGCCCTGGCCCACCCGCCCGTGCCCTGGGACGCCCGGCTCGCCCGCTGGTTCGACGCGTACGTGCCGCGCCCGGAACCGGTACGGAGCTTCGCGCGCCCGGCGCGGCGCCAGGCGTCCACCCCGGACATCCCGCGCGCGGGCCGCCACTTCCCGCCCGAGGAGATCGCCCGCTGCACCTTCGGCGTGGTGCTCGACACCTCGGGTTCGATGAACGCCGCCCTGCTCGGCAAGGCGCTGGGCGCGATCGCCTCGTACGCGGAGGCCCGCGACGTACCGGCGGCGCGCGTCGTCTTCTGCGACGCGGCGCCCTACGACGCGGGCTACCTGCCCCCGACCGAGATCGCGGGCCGGGTACGGGTCCGCGGCCGCGGGGGCACCGAGCTGCAGCCGGGCGTCGACCTGCTCCAGCGGGCGGAGGACTTCCCGCCCGGGGCCCCGGTCCTGGTGATCACGGACGGCTGGTGCGACACCCTACGGATCCGGCGCGAGCACGCCTACCTGATCCCGCAGGGCGCCTCCCTGCCGTTCACCCCGAAGGGCCCCGTCTTCCGCCTGACCTGATCGCACGGCGCGACGCAGAACGCCCCCGACCCGCGGATGCGCAGGTCAGGGGCGTTCTGGAGGAGATCGACTCAGTCGAGGTAGTCGCGCAGCACCTGCGAACGCGACGGGTGGCGCAGCTTCGACATGGTCTTGGACTCGATCTGGCGGATGCGCTCACGGGTGACCCCGTACACGCGGCCGATCTCGTCCAGGGTCTTCGGCTGGCCGTCGTTGAGGCCGTAACGCATGGACACCACGCCCGCCTCGCGCTCCGAGAGCGTGCCCAGGATGGACTGGAGCTGCTCCTGGAGGAAGGTGAAGGAGACCGCGTCCGCCGGGACGACCGCCTCGGAGTCCTCGATGAGGTCACCGAACTCGCTGTCGCCCTCCTCACCCAGGGGGGTGTGCAGGGAGATCGGCTCGCGGCCGTACTTCTGGACCTCGATGACCTTCTCGGGGGTCATGTCGAGTTCCTTGCCCAGCTCCTCCGGGGTGGGCTCGCGGCCCAGGTCCTGGAGCATCTGGCGCTGCACACGGGCGAGCTTGTTGATGATCTCGACCATGTGCACGGGGATGCGGATGGTGCGCGACTGGTCGGCCATGGCACGCGTGATCGCCTGCCGGATCCACCAGGTCGCATACGTGGAGAACTTGAAGCCCTTGGTGTAGTCGAACTTCTCCACGGCGCGGATCAGGCCGACGTTGCCCTCCTGGATCAGGTCCAGGAAGAGCATGCCGCGGCCGGTGTAGCGCTTGGCGAGGGAGACCACGAGGCGGAGGTTGGCCTCCAGCAGGTGGTTCTTCGCGCGGCGGCCGTCCTCGACCAGGATCTCCAGCTCGCGCTTGAAGGCGGGCTTGTGGTCCTCCTCCTCTTCGAGCTTGTACTCGGAGAAGAGACCGGCCTCGATGCGCTTGGCGAGCTCCACCTCCTGCTCGGCGTTGAGGAGCGGCACCTTGCCGATGAGCTTGAGGTAGTCCTTGACGGGGTCGGCGGTGGCACCGGCCACCATGACCGTCTGCGCCGGAGCGTCGTCCTCGTCGTCGTCGGACAGGACGAAGCCCTGGGTGCCGCCCGTCTTGGGCGCCTCCTCCTCGGCCTCGTCGGCGAGGTCCTCGGCAGCCCAGTCCTCACCCTCGACGACGGGGGTCTCGCCCTCGTCGGCGTCCTTGGCGCTGGTCTTCTTCGCCGCGGTCTTCTTCACGGCGGTCTTCTTGGTGGCGGTCTTCTTGACCGTGCGCTTCTTCGGCTCGGCGGCGGCCTCGGCCGACGTCTCGTCCTCGATGGCGGCGGCCGACGAAGCGGATATCGCCGTGGCGGTGGTGGCGGCCGTGGCCGCGGCGGTGGCCGCGGTCTTACGGGCGCCGATGGGGCGCGGCGCGGCGGTGGCCTTCTTGGCCACGGTGCGGGCCGGGGCGGCGGCAGCCTTGCGGGGCTTCTTCGCGGCAGCCTTGGTGGCGGGGGCCGCGCTGACGTGGAGGGCGACACCCTCCTCGTCCAGGACCTGGTTCAGGCTGCGCAGGACCCGCTTCCACTGGTCCACCGGGATGCGGCCGGCCTCGAAGGCCTGGCGCACGTCGTCACCGTTGATGTGACCCTGCTCGCGGCCGCGCTCGACGAGCGCGACGAGGGCCTCGGATTCGGCGATCTCCGGAGGGAACGTACGGGACGGGCTGAGCGACACAAGGAGCCTCTCGTTGCGAACAGATAAATGGTGGGCGGGACATCATCGCGCGAACTCGGGAAACAGACCCGAGGGGGGTCTGTATTCCGGGCCGCGCGAGGACACCTGTCGGTTCATCGCATGCCCGAGTCGATTCGTTACGCGCTGAATTGAGTGACCTGCGCCACGCTGTGGCCACGCAACCCGGAACCGCGTAGATCCGTCCGCCCTTCAGATCAGCCCGTTTTGCGGGCTTCGATGAGGAAGCGGGCGGTGTGAGCGACGAACGGACCTTCCTTCTCGATCTGTTCGTGGAGCTCACGCAACCGGTCCCGGTACCGCCCGACCGTGAAGCCGGGCACCATCCAGATCACCTTCCGTAGAAAGTAGATCACGGCTCCGATGTCGTGGAACTCCGTGCGCAGACGTTCGGAGCGCAGATCGAGGACTTCGAGGCCGGCGGCGGTGGCGTCGGCGACCGCGTCGTCGGGGTGCCTGCCGCGCCGGACCTCCTCCGGCTGCGGGCCGAGGAAGTACTCGACGAGCTCGAAGACGCTCGCCGGACCGACCTGCTGCGAGAGGTAGCTGCCGCCCGGTGCCAGCACCCGCGCGATCTCGTCCCACCAGATCGACACCGGGTGCCGGCTGGTCACCAGCTCGAAGGCCGCGTCGCCGAAGGGCAGCGGCGGCTCGTCGGCGTCGGCGACCACCACGGCGCCCAGCGGGTGCAGCAGCCGCGTCGCCCTCTCGATGTTGGGCGGCCAGGATTCGGTGGCGACCGTCAGCGGCGGCAGCGGAGCGCATCCGGCCAGCACCTCGCCGCCACCGGTCTGGATGTCCAGCGCGGACCGCACCTGGGCCAGCCGCTCGCTCATCAGCCGCTGGTAGCCCCAGGAGGGGCGCTGCTCGGTGGCCCGGCCGTCGAGCCAGGAGAAGTCCCAGCCGTCCACGGAGACGGACTCGGCCTCGGCGACAAGATGGTCGAAAGTACGCGTCATGCATTGATCGTCCCAGGTCGGACGCCCGACAACCACCGGATATGTCGACTACAGTGGTCGGCGGGCCGTGACTGGCGTTCGGGTGGATCACCACCGGGGAGCGGCCCGGCGTACCTGTGGACCTCCGGTACGTCGACTGCCGCGCGCCTGGGCGAACCGCGATCCGCAGCGACGTTCAGGAGACCCCGTGACGACTGCCCAGACTGCCCCCGCCACTGACTCCGGCTCCGCCCGGCTGATGGACGGCACGGCCCTCGCCCGCCGCATCTCGGAGCAGACCGCCGCCTACGCGGCGAAGATCACCGAGCGCACCGGCACCGCGCCCTGCCTCGCGACCGTGCTGGTCGGCGAGGACCCGGCCTCCGTGACCTACGTCCGCATGAAGCAGAACCGCTGTGCCAAGGCGGGGATCACCTCCCGCCACGTCGAGCTGCCGGCCGGGACCACCACCGAGGAGCTGGTGGCCACCCTCACCGCGCTCTCCGAGGACCCGCAGATCAGCGGCATCCTGCTGCAGCACCCCGTCCCGCACCACATCGACGAGCGCGCCGCCTTCGAGGCCATCGCCCCCGGCAAGGACGTCGACGGGGTCACCATGCACTCCTTCGCCGCCATGGGCTTCGGCCTGCCGGGCTTCGTCTCCTGCACCCCCGGCGGCATCATGCGGCTGCTCGCCGCCTACGACGTGGACCTGACCGGCAAGCACGCCGTCGTCGTCGGCCGCAGCGCGATCCTGGGCAAGCCTGCCGGGATGCTGCTGCTGGAGCAGAACGCCACCGTCACCTACTGCCACTCGCGCACCCAGGACCTGCCCTCGATCGTGCGCCAGGCGGACGTGCTGGTCGCCGCCGTCGGCAAGGCCGAGTTCATCCGGGGCGAGGACATCAAGCCGGGCGCGGTGGTCCTGGACGCCGGCTACAACGAGGGCAACGTCGGCGACGTGCACTTCGAGTCGGCCGCCGCCCGCGCCTCGCTGATCACCCCGGTGCCGGGCGGTGTCGGCCCGATGACCATCGCCGTGCTGCTGGAGCAGACCGTGCAGGCGGCCGCCGCGCAGGCCGGACTGGACCTCGCGGAGCTCTGACCGCACCGCGCGCCGACCCCGCGTGGGGACGCTCGCGCCGACGCACGCCCCGGACCCTCGTTCCGGGGCGTCGTGCTGTCGCGGGAACCCGGCCGGAGGGCCGTGGCTCGTTCCCCTCAGGCGCCGACCGGGTCGGGGGTCACGTCCGGCGGGCCGGCCGTGGCCGCATCACGGGCCGCGGCGACGATGTCGGAGGTACGGAACGCGTGGGCCAGCGCGGTCAGGGGCAGCCGGCCCAGGCGGTACGGCTGCGGGATCGCCGCCGGCCCCGGCCCGGGTCCGCCGGCGGCGGCGGCCTTGAGCCGGCACGCGGCCGCCAGGACGGCAGCGTCCGCGACCGTGGCGGCCCGCGCCTCGCTCATGCCGCGGTCCCGGGCCGCCTCGTACGCGGCGCCGCGCACCCGGGGGTCGAACCAGCCGGCCAGCGCCAGGATGCCGTCGTCGATGACCGACTCGCGGTGGATGAGCCGGATCCCCACCGGGGACCACCAGGTCAGCGGAACGGTCCGTCCCTGGGTCGCCGCGAATCCGCGCAACGCCTTCCACAGCGGGCGCAGCCGCCGGTACTGGCCGAGGGCCACCCAGGTCGCCGACCCGCCGACCAGCGGCACGAGGAATCCGGCGCCGAGCAGCAGCCCGGCGGCCCCGGCCAGGGGCGGCGCCACGTCCGTGGACAGGAACACCAGGTCGTGGCCGGTCCAGCGGGCCACGACCGAGGCCCACTTGGCGGCCAGGTAGGCCAGGTCCATCAGCCCGGCGACGACGATCAGGGCCAGTCCCGTGCGCAGCGGGCGCAGTGCGCGGTCCGCACGCGTCAGCCACTTGCCGCACAGCCAGGTCAGCCCCGAGGTGCCCATGGTGTGCGCCAGGAGGAAGCAGACGATCATCTCGCGGATCCAGGGCGTCGTCGCGTAGTACGTGTCCAGGTCCTCGAGCCGTTCCACCGGTGCGTCGCCGATGACGAACAGGACGACGATGGCCACGGTCGCCGCGCCGAACAGGGCCGTGGTCAGCCGGGTGGCCCGGCGTACGGCCGCGGGCGGCCCGCCGCGCCACTGCAGGACCAGGACGACGCACAGCCCGGAGAACACGGTGCACAGGCCGAACACCAGCGGCGCCGAGAAGTTGACCACGCCGGTGAGGCGGTTGACCGCGGCGATGGTCGACGGCGTCGCGAGGAAGTTGATGGGTGCCCCGACGGCGAGGAGCGCGCACGCCGTCCGGTTCAACGGCCGGTCCCGGTCCCGGCGCAGCTTCGGTACCTTGATCAGCAGCGCCAGGATCATCAGGGAAGCGGGCAGGAGCGGCAGGATCCCGCCGCTCATCGGGCCTGTCCGACGGCGTCGGCGGGGCCGACCGGGTCCTCCGTCGGGCCGGGCGCCCGGTCGAGTCCGGCGACGGCCCGTTCCGCGGCGGTGAGCGGCGGCGCCTTCAGCGCTCCCCGGTCCGAAGCCCGCGCGACGTGCCAGACCAGCGACGGCCGGAGCCAGTGGGTGGGCGCGATGCTCATCGTGAGGACCTTGAACAGGGCGGCGGTGAGCGCCTCGTCGGTGGTGGCCCCCGTCATCAGCCGGTTGACGTACCCGTTGAGCAGACCGGTGCCGGCGCGCGGCTTCATCCCGGTGGCCCCCGGATACAGGATGTCCTGCGACGTGGCGAGCTCCCAGGCGGTGCCGACCTGGGGCGCGATGACCCGTTGTGCCTCGCGCCCGATCCCGGGATGCTCCAGGCCCTTCGCCCGCAGCAGGGTGCGTACGGCCAGGAGGCCCTGCGCAGCGACGGTCATGCCCTGGCCGTAGAGCGGGTTGAAGGTGGCGACGGAGTCGCCGACGGCGAAGAAGCCGTCGGGCAGCTCGGCCTTCTCGAAGTAGATCCGGCGGTTGGCGGTGCCCTGGGTGACGGCGACGTCCGTCAGGGGTCTGCGGCCCTCCAGGAGCTCACCGACGATCGGGTGCCGGACCGACTTGGCGAACGGGATGAAGGCGTCGGGGTCGCCGGTCGGCTGGCCGCCGCGGGTCCCGGAGAGGGTGACCTGCCACCGGCCGTTCTCGATCGGGACGATCGTGGCCGTCCGCCCGGGCACGCGGACCCGGGGGTCGGACTGGACGTTGACGATGGGGAAGCCCATCGCGTGGGCCCCGGCCGGGGCTTCGAAGATCCTCGTCGCGTAGACGAGCCCCGAGTCGACCTCGGCCTGTCGGATGCCCGTGACGCCGAGCGCCTGGAGCCAGGTCCGGGCGCGCGAGCCCCGACCGCTCGCGTCGACCACGAGGTCGGCGCTCAGCGGCCTGCCCGTTTCCTCGGGGGTGTCGACCAGGACGCCGGTGACCCGGGACGCCGTGCCCTCCAGGGCGCGCACCCGGCTCCGCCGGAGCGTGGAGACCCCCGGCAGACCGGTCACCCGGGCACGGACCACCGAGTCGAGGAGGTCGCGGCTGCAGGAGATGTTGAACTGCTTCTCCGCGCAGCGCGGGATCCAGCCCTGGGCCGTCATGGTGACCAGATCGGTGGGCAGGCTACGGCGGAGGGCACCCGCCTTCGTCCAGTCGTCGGTGATGCCCGGCAGGATCCGCTCGATGGCCCGCGCACCGCCCGACCACAGCAGGTGGGTGTGCCGGCCTTGCGGGAGTCCACGACGCGGGGCGGGAGCCTCGGGCAGCGGGTCTGCTTCGATGACGGTGACCGTCGCGTGCTCGGCGAGGACGGCGGCCGCGAGGAGGCCGGCCAGACTGCCGCCTATGACGATCGCGTGGCGGGGCGGGGTGCACTGGTTCATCGTGGCGTGCTCTCTGTCAGGGCCGTGCCGAGGGCATCGGCGTGAAGGATGCGGCGACCGGCCGGTGCGGGTCACGGCGTGGCACGGGGCTTCCCCAACCGAGTGAGGACTTGATGCGCTCGATGGCTTCGGGGAGCTGCTGCTCCCGGGGTGACGGCAGGTAGGAGCGCAGGGCGTTGCCGAGGTGCAGGCCGAAGGTCTCGGCCCGGATCTCCGTCGGATCCCCCTGGTCGGCGCGGGCGGCGACCTGTCGGACCACCGCCTCCAGTCCGGGTCCGGAGGACAGCAGTTCGGCGAGGCGGCCGGGGTGTCCCGCCAGCCGGGCGGCCGCCAGCATGCCCGGACCGACGCTTTCGCCGGTCCCCTCGTCCAGATGCCACAGCTCGTGGCACGCGATGACGAGTTGGTGCTCGGGCCGGGTGTGCTGCTCGACGACGATCAGGTCGACGTCGTCCAGCTCCAGCCACAGCCCGCTCGCGGTGTCGGGCGGGAAGGAGGTGAAATGGACATCGACCTTCCGCTCTCCGCCGCGCCGGAGGGCGTAGGCGGTGCACAGCGCCCCGATGATCTCCCCGGCTTCGGCCGGTGGCGTCAGGTGTGCGCCCTCCAACAGTTCGGAGGCCAGCTTGCGCATGGCCCGTGTGGTCCTCATGGTGCTTCTCCCTCGGCGGCGACGCCCTCGATCGGCGACCCGCCCCTCGTGCCCGGGGCTCCGAGCTGTCCCTCGCGCGCGAGGAGGTCGTCCAAGTGGTCGGCCAGCGACTTCCAGCCCCGGGGCGACAGCCGCCCGGCCCGGGTGACGATGCTGCGTACGTCGTGTGCGCGCAGCACCGCCAGCATCGGGTTCTCCCGGTCCCGTACCGCCGACTCCAACTCGCCCTCGACCAGGGCGAGGGCACCGGCGAGCGCCTCGGAGTCCTCGGCCAGCAGGAATCCGCCCTCGACACCGTAGAAACGCTGGATCCCGGCGGCCGCGGCCAGGTTCGGCAGGCCCTCACCCCGGGCCAGGCGGGTCAGCGACTGTCCCGACGCGTCGAAGGACTTGGCGACGGCCGCCAACGAGTGGGGCTGGCCGTCCTCCCGTACCCGGGTGCGGCGCAGGTGCTCGAACCGCAGGTGCACCTGCTCCTTGAGCGGAAGCCGGGGCGGCCGCCCGTCCAGGGTCAGCCGGATGGCCTGCGGGGTCATGCCGGTGAGGTACGACAGGTGCTCCAGGTCGTCCCGGCCGTCCGGGACGGTGGTGGAGGACAGGGCGAGGGCCCGTTCCACCGCGCTCTTGCTGTCGGCCAGCAGGAAGCCGGCGTGAACGCCGAAGAACCGCTGTACACCGGCCGCGTGACCCATCCGAGGCAGCCCGGTACCGGCGTTGAGCGGCCCGAGGGAGGCGCCGGGGGCGTCGAAGTCGTCGGCGATGGCGGCCAGTGGCCACTCCCGGCCGTGCTTGTCGCGTCGGGTCGCGCGCAGCCGCAGGAAGCGTTCGTGCACCCGCCGCTCCAGCGGCGCCTCCACGGCGGTACCCGCCACCACCTGCGGAATGCGCCCGGGTGCGACCCCCGACAGATGACTCAGTCGCTCCACCGCGAGCACCTCGGCCGGATCCTGCCCGTGCTCCTGCGCCAGCGCCCGGGTACGACGCCAGATCGCGGCGAGATCGGGTCGGGCGGCGGCTCGCACCGGCGGATTCTCCATATGTCGACAAGGCGTTCGAGTGATTCTGACGCGGTGAAGCCTAGCCCCCCACCCCTGGCCGAACCAGGGGAACCCCAACGTTTCCTGCCGTGCGGCTCAAAAAGGGTTGGCATCCTCCCGGCGCCGATACGGCACGACAAGCTCCGCCCGCACAACAGGTGTTGGACGGGGAAACGGAGTGGGAACCGGTACGGCGCGGCCGCTACGATCGGCCCATGACCTCACCTCGGGCGGATGCCGCGTAGACCCCCGCGCGCACTGCGGGCCACCGCGCCCCACAGGCGGAACGACCACGGGAGGAGCGAGCTGCTCATCGGTGCGTGCCCCGGGCCGCCGGTGTGTACCGCCGTCCACACCTACCTCTTCGTCGACGGCCTCGACGTGGTGGCGCGCAGCGACAACCGGATGGCCGGCCTCGCCCCCTCGCGCCTGCTCCGCCCGGGCGGTCCGCTCCACCCGACGGACGCGCCGCGCCTGGCGGAGGTGGCGGCCGAGGCAGGTCCCGACCCGGGCCCGGACCGACTGACCGTCCGGGTCCGCCTCCTCGGCGAAACGGTCATCTGGTCCGATCTCATGTACGCGGGCCCCGACGGCACCACCGTCGAGGAGGTGCGCTTCCGCCTCGATCAGTACCTGGGCGAGATCGAGCGGGCTCACGCGGCGTTCCGCGACCACCCCTGACGGCCTGCGCCCTCCCCGGAGGAGCCGTCGGACGGGTTCCGCGCCGCGGCAGGGACGGGGGGCACCGGAGGCGCTCGTTACCTCGGAGGTAATCGACCCTCCCCGCGGCCCCCGGCACAGTGGACGCATCGGGTTCCGGGGCCGCGCACTCGGTCCCGGGATCCGTGTCCCACCTGGCCGTTCGATCTCGATGGAGGCTGATTTCCCATGTCCGCGACCCCGCTCGCCGGCTTCGCCCGCAACCGCGTCCCGCAGACCGCGCTGCGCCGCTTCCTCGCCCTCGACTCCGTCGTCACCACCGTCAACGGGCTCGCGTACGTCGCCTTCTCCGCCCCGCTCGGCCGGCTGCTCGGGGTCGGGCAGGGGCTGCTGTCGGCACTCGGGATCCTGCTCGTCGTCTACGGGGCCGGCGTCGGATGGCTCGCCTCGCGGCGACAGCCGCCCGTCCTCCCGGTGAAGCTCGTCATCGAGACGAACTACGCCTGGGCCGCCCTCAGCCTGGTCTCGCTCGCGCTCTGGTTCGAGCCCACCACCGCGGGCGTGCTGTGGATCCCGATGCAGGCCCTCACCGTGGCCGGCTTCGCCGTGATCCAGCAGCTCGCCCTGCGCGCGGGATCAACCTCCCAGTGAGCGGAGGTACTTCACCGTCGCCGGATCGGCCGGGAGCATCGTCTCGATGGCCAGCTCGGCGACGGTCACGTCCATCGGGGTGTTGAAGGTCGCGATGGACGACACGAAGGACAGCAGGTGCCCGTCGTGCTCGATGACGAGCGGCAGCGCGATGTACGCGGTCGGCTCCTGCGGGGCGCTGTCGCCCGCCCGGTCGGCGACCGGATAGGCCGACACCTCCTCGTACAGGGCGCGCAGCGGCTCCGAGCGGGCCAGCGCGATCTGCCGCTCCATCTGCGCCAGCAGGTGCCCGCGCCACTCCTTGAGGTTGTGGATCCGCGGGGCCAGGCCCTCGGGGTGCAAGGTGATCCGCATGGCGTTCAGCGGCGGGGTCAGCAGGTGCTCCGGCAGCCCGTCCAGCAGCATGACGATGCCCTGGTTGGCGGCGACGACGTCGTACACCGCGTCCACGACCAGCGCCGGATAGGGCTCGTACCCCGTCAGCAGGCGGGCGATGCCCTCGCGCAGCGTCTCCATCGCCGGGTCGTCCAGCGCGGTGTGCGCGTAACGAGGGGCGTAGCCGGCGGCCAGCAGGAGGGAGTTGCGATCCCGCATCGGTACGTCGAGATGATCGGCGAGCCGCAGCACCATCTCCTCGCTCGGCCGGGACCGACCCGTTTCGATGAAGCTGATGTGCCGGGACGAGGAATCGGCGCGGCCGGCCAGCTCCAGCTGGCTGAGGCCGCGCCGCTCCCGCCAGGCGCGCAGCAAGGTGCCCACACTCGTCGTCGGACCCGTCGTCGTCATGCGCACGACGGTAGCCGAGGAGGGGCCGGTGCCTCAGCCCAGGTCGAAGAGGTTCCGCAGGCCCAGCCGGTACCGCCACCGGTCGTGCCGTTTGACGGCCTCCAGCTCCGGCGCCCGGTACATCCGGTGGACCGTGCACCGCGCGGCAGTGGAACCGTCACGATCCAGCAGGGAGTTGACGGCCGCACGCGCCGAGGCGTTGGCCCCCTCCATCGTCGCCAGGTCGATGTCCACGGCCACGTAGTCCCCGCTGAGGAAGAAGTTCGGGACACGGGTGCCCGCGCTCGGCCGGTTGTACAGGGTGCCGACCGGGTGGATGAGCAGCTCGTCCTGGTTGGTGGGGTGTGGGGTGCCGAGCCCGTCCACACCCGGGTCCAGGAACCACGAGTGCAGCGTGCTGTCGGTCAGCAGGGTCTTCCCGGTGTCGTTGAGGGAGGCCTTCAGCTGCGCCCACACCTCCCGCGCCACCTCCTGACGGGTGCACTGCTTGGCCGTCTTGCCGTACAGGATCCCCGGCTTGTCCCATTCGGAGATGTCCACCGACAGGCAGTCGACCGCCGTGCCGTCGCCGTAGTCGGCCGGGAAGTCGCGGGCCGGCCAGTGCTCGGCCTGCTGGATCGCCGTCAACGACCAGGGGGAGTCGATGCAGTTGAGGTGGCCGTGCACCAGCTCGGCCCGTTCGGTCAGATAGAACTGGATGCCGGTCATCCAGTCCGTCTCCAGCCGGTCGCAGCGTCCCAGCATCGGATCGGCGGCCCGCAGCGCCGCGCTCCACGTGCGGCGGGCGTGCTCGACGGGCAGCGCGCTCACGTAGTGGTCGGCGGTGACGGTATGCCCGGCGCCGTCCGGTCCCTCGACGGCGACCCCGCTCACCCGGCCGTCCGCGTACCGCACCTCCCGGACGGTCCAGCCGATCCTGAACTCCACGCCGAGGGAGCGCAGATGGGCCTCCCAGGGGTCGATCCAGGCTTCGTTGGTCGGCAGGTTGAGGATCCGGTCGGGCGGGCCGTCGGCCCCGCGCCCCAGCAGGTTGAGGACGAAGCCCTCGCCGAGGGTGCCGACCGTGCGGGTGGAGGCCTCCTCGGCCTTGGTCGCCACGATGTTGCGGGTGATGCCGACGGCGAGGATGCGCCGGTACTCGTTCGACATCCGCTCCGCGCGCACGAAGTCCCACCACGGCGTCCGTTCCCAGACCTCCTCGCGCCGTTCGTCGCAGCTGGTGAGGAAGACCAGCACGCGGTCGACGAAGTACGCCGTCTCGTGCGGCGGGAGTCGGACCAGGGTCTGCAGGATGCCGGTGAGGGCGCGCCGGATCTCCTCGGGCGTCAGCTCGGCGGGGGAGTGCCCCGGCCAGGGGATGGGTCCGCGCAGGTCCTCGCGCCCGGCCGCCCGGGCGAACATCATCTCGCGCGGGGCGACGAGGTTGTCCCACACCCCGGCCGCGTTCCCGGGGAAGGGGATGCGGCGCAGGGTGTCGGGCAGGTTGTGGTAGATGCCGGGGATGAAGCGGAAGCCGTGCTCGGCGGGCAGCGGCCGGCGCCCGCCGCGGGCACTGCCGGGTACGTCCATGCTGCGCGCCTTGCCGCCGAGGGCCCGGCGCTCGTACACGGTCACGGCGTAGCCGCGCTCGGCGAGTTCGTGCGCCGCCGTCAGGCCCGCCACCCCGCCGCCGAGCACCGCGACACGCCGTCCGTCGGGAGCCGGTAGGGCCCCGGCCGCCGCCGCGGGCGCGGCTCCGACCCCGGTCAGGACCGCGCCGGCGGCGGCCGCCGCGCCCGCGCCCACGATGAACGTACGTCTGGAACTTCCTGTGCCCGCCATGGCGAATGCCCCCTCGTTACCGCTGGTAACAGTCCGTTCGGCGCAGGAGCATATGGGGGGTGCGGCGGACCTGGAAGGCGTAGAAGTACCCGAGCGCACTATGGCGCGAAAGGATTGTTCCACCGTGCACTGTGGGAACCTTGACTACACGTCACGGGGAAAAGGAGCCGGTGCATGCCGAGTGAGCCGCTGTCACAGAAGGAGATCGAGGACCGGTTGCGGGAGCTCCCCGGCTGGGCCTTCGAGGACGACCGGATCTTCCGCACCTACCGGCTGGGCGGCCACTTCGCCGCCAGCGCCCTCGTCGCCCATATCGCGAGCGTCCAGGAGGAGTTGAACCACCACTCCGACCTGACCCTGGGCTACAACACGGTCCGGCTCTCCGTGAACAGCCACGACGCCGGCGATGTGGTGACGGAGTCCGACTTCGCCCTCGCCGAAC
The DNA here is from genome assembly GCF_043201215.1 of Streptomyces sp. NPDC048331. Lineage (NCBI taxonomy): Bacteria > Bacillati > Actinomycetota > Actinomycetes > Kitasatosporales > Streptomycetaceae > Streptomyces > Streptomyces sp. NPDC048331. The sequence goes on from NZ_JBICYT010000006.1 coordinate 55,289, forward strand.
GCGTCGAAGCCCTGGCCCCGGCCCACGGCGCGAGCTGATGACCACGCACATACCGTCCGTGAGATCCCTGCTCGACTACGACGCCGAGGCCGAGGCCTACGACGCCACCCGCGGCGGGGTCCCGCGCGCCGAGGCGGCGGCCGCCGCCGTCCTCGGGCTGCTCCCCGCGGACGCGCACACCCTCCTCGACCTCGGCTGCGGCACCGGCATCGTCACCAGCCGGCTCAGACGCCCCGCCCTGCAGGTCCTGGGCGCCGACGCCTCGCCCGGCATGGCCGCGACGGCCGTGCGGCGCGGCGTCCCGGTGGTCCTCGCCGACGCGGCCCGGCTCCCGGTCCGATCGCGATCCCTGGACGCGGTGAGCGCGGTCTGGCTGCTGCACCTCCTGCGCGAGCCGGGCCTGGTCCCGGCGGTGATCGCCGAGGCCGCCCGGGTCCTGCGGCCCGGCGGGGTCCTCCTCGCCACCGTGGACAAGGACTCGGCGCACGACGTCGGCAGCGACATCGACACCGTCTTCGCCGCGCACCTGACCCCGACCCCCTCGGACGCCTCCGGGGAGGTCGAGGCCTACGCCGCCCGGGCGGGGCTCCTCGCGGTCGGCGAGGCCCGGTTCACCGGCCACGGCCAGGGCCGTACCCCGCGCGGTTCCGCCGAGGACCTGCTCGCGGGCCGGTACGCCTCCCGCATCGTCCCGCGCGGCATCACCGCGCGGGAACTGGCGGCCCGGCTGGAGCTGCTGCCGGACCAGGACGTCCCGCGCGCGGAGCCGACGTACCGCATACGGAGCTTCGTACGCGTCTGACCCGCGAGCGGGCCCGCCCGGAGCCGGACCGGGCTCCGGGCTCGGAGCCGACCCCGGGAGCCGACCCCGCGCCGGGCCGGAACCACGTCACACGTCGAACTCGGCCGGGTCCGGACCGATCCGGCGGCCCGCCGCGCCCGCGCCCAGGGCGTCCAGCACGGCCATGTCGGCGGCCGCCAGCTCGAAGCCGAACACGTCCAGGTTCTCCCGGATGCGCGCGGGGGTCACCGACTTCGGGATCACGACGTTCCCGTGCTGCAGGTGCCAGCGCAGCACCACCTGCGCGGCGCTCCGGCCGTACGCGGCGGCGATCGCGGTCACGGCCGGGAGCGTCAGCAGCTCCTTGCCCTGGCCCAGCGGGGACCAGGCCTCGGTGACGATCCCGCGCTCGGCGTGCACGGCGCGCAGCTCGGCCTGCGGGAAGAGCGGGTGCAGTTCGACCTGGTTCACGGCCGGGACCAGCTCGCTCTCGGCGGCGATGCGCGCCAGGTCGGCCGGGCGGAAGTTCGACACGCCGACCGCCTTGGCGCGCCCGCTCGCCGCGATCTCCTCGAAGGTCTTCCAGATGGCGACGAAGTCGTCCCGCATCGGACGCGGCCAGTGGATCAGGTACAGGTCGACGTGGTCGAGGCGCAGCTTGGCCAGGGAGTCGTCGAAGGCGCGCAGCACCTGGTCCCGGCCCCACGTCTGCTTCGGGCCGTTCCACAGCTTGGTGGTGACGAACAGATCCTCGCGCGCCAGCCCGGAAGCGGCCACGGCCTTGCCGGTACCCGCCTCGTTGCCGTAGATGGCCGCCGTGTCGATGCTGCGGTAACCGGCCTCCAGGGCGGTCCCGACCGCGCGCTCCGCGTCCGCGTCCGGCACCTGCCAGACGCCGTAGCCGAGCTGGGGCATGAGCGTGCCGTTGTTGAGCTTGATGGCGGGGACCTGGTTCACGTCTGGTCGTTCCCTCACGTCGGTGTGGTGGTGCGGCTGGATGGAGCGTCGTACGAGGGGCGACAACCAGCCACTCGTACGGCGTATTCCCGCCGTCCGCTTCGTGCGGGCGCGCCCTCAGGCCGTCCCGAGGTACGCCTCCCGGACCAGCGGGTTCGCCCGCACCTCGGCCGCGGTGCCCTCGGCCAGTACGGACCCGAGGTCCAGCACGACGACCCGCGCGCACAGCCCCATCACGAAGCCCACGTCGTGCTCGACCAGCAGCACCGCGCAGCCCTCCCGCTCCGCCAGCCGTCGTACGACCTCCGCGAGCCGTTCCCGCTCGGGCGCGGACATGCCCGACGCGGGCTCGTCCAGCAGCAGCACCCGCGGCGGGTCGGCCACCGCCCGGGCCAGCTCCACCATCCGGGCCTGTCCGACGGGCAGTCCGCCGGCGTACGAGGCTCCGAGCGACCCGATCCCGCAGTCGGCCAGCACCCGTTCGCCGCGGGCCCGGCGCTCGCGCTCCCGGGCCCGCCGGGTCGGCAGGGCGAGCAGATCGGCGGCCGGTCCGCCCCCGCCGCCCCGCCACTCCTGCGCCACCAGCACGTTGTCGGCCACGCTGAGCTGCCCGAACAACTGCTGCCGCTGGAAGGTCCGGCGTATCCCGTGCCGGGCCCGCCAGACCGGGGAGCGGCGGGTGACGTCCGCCCCGTCCAGCAACATCCGCCCCCGGTCGGGGCGGCGGATCCCGGACAGCACGTCGAACAGCGTGGTCTTCCCGGCGCCGTTCGGCCCGATCAGCCCGCACACCTCGCCCGCGCGGACCCCGAGATCCACCCCGGTCAGCGCCCGCACGCCGCCGAAGCGCACGCCGACCCCGCAGGCCTCCAGTACGTACCCGCCCTCGCTCATGTCGCCGTCCCCAGGTAGGCCTCGGTGAGTCGGTCGGCCTCCACTTCGGCCCGCGGGCCGCACCAGGACACCCGGCCCTGGGAGAGGTAGGCCACGGTGTCGGCGATCCCGAGGATCTCGGCCGCCCTCTCCTCCACCAGGAGCAGTGCCGTCCCGGCCTCCCGCAGCTCGGTGAGCAGCGCGTACACCTCCTCCACCACGCGCGGGGCGAGCCCGAGCGAGGGTTCGTCGGCGATCAGCACCGCCGGAGGCCGCTGGAGCAGCGGCGCCAGGGCCAGCATCTGCTGCTCCCCGCCCGAGAGCGCCCCGGCGGGGATCCGGCGCCGCTCGGCCAGCCGCGGGAAGCGCGCGTAGACGGCGGCCCGGGCTTCGGCGTCCTCCAGGTACAGGGCGAGGTTCTCCTCGATGGTGAGCGCGGGGAAGATCCCGCGCCCTTCGGGAGCGAGCAGCACCCCGGCCCGCGACCGGCGTACGGCCCCGTCCCGGGTCGCGTCCCGCCCGCCCACGTACACCGCCCCGGCCCCGACCGGCAGCAGCCCGGCGGCGACGCGGCAGGCGGTGCTCTTGCCGGCCCCGTTGGGCCCCAGCACGGCGAGGATCTCGCCCGAGCGGACGACGAGGTCCACCCCGTGCAGCACGAGCCCCCCGTCGTACCCGGCGGTCACCTCGCGCAACTCCAGGGCGACATCAGCCCCGCCAGGGGGCCCCTCCTTCAGGTAGCCGGGGGAGGTCGAGGCGCGGGGGCTCGGAGGCGCAGCCCCCGACGGGTCCGGGGCGGAGCGCCGGGAAGAGGCGGCGGCGCGCCGCCGTGCGAGCCGCACCGGAACCGCCGCGCAGTACCCGTCCGGGTCGTTGGCCAGGGCCAGCCCCGCCAGCCCGAACAGGATCACCGGCAGGTGCGCGGACCCGGTCACGTAGTCGGACAGCACCCGCGGAGCGACGGCGAACACCAGCCCCGCCACCACCGCGTACTGCGGCCTGCGCACCCCCGCCGCCACGACCACCGCCAGCCACACCAGCCCGGTCATCGCCGTGAAGTCCGTCGCCGTGATCCGGGTGTTGTACGAGGCGTACAGCACGCCCCCGAACCCGGCGAGCCCCGCCGACAGGGTGAACAGCAGCAGTTTCGTGCGGAGTACGGAGACCCCCGAGGCGACCGCTGCCGCCGGGGCCGACCGGACCGCCAGCATCGCCCGCCCCGACGGGGAGTCGCGCAGCGCGGTCAGCCCGGCCGCGACCAGCGCGACCAGAACCACCAGGGCCACCCCCAGCGCTCGGTCGTCGGAGAGGTCGACCGGACCGAACACCGGCCGCGGGATCGACCACCCGGCGTCGCCGTTGCGCAGCCACCGCAGCTGGAACAGCACCTGATCGGCGAGGAAGGCCAGCGCCAGCGTGGCCAGGGCCAAGGACCTGCCCCCCAGCCGCAGCGCCGGCAGTGCGACGAGCGCGCCCAGCAGGGCGGCCACGCACGTGCCCACCGCCAGCGCGGCCACGAAGGGCCAGCCCCGGCTCATGAGCAGTCCCGCCACGAGTGCCGCGCCGGTCACGAAGGTGCCCTGCGCCAGCGAGACCATCGCCCCGAGCCCGGTCACCACCGTGAAGGACATGAACACGAGCGCGACGGCCAGTCCCTGCGCCAACAGTCCGCTCCAGAAGGGCGTGGTCACGGTGTAGAACGCCACGCACAGCAGCGCCGCGCCCGCCGCCCACACCCCCCACCGGCGCGACCACGAGGCCCCGGCCAGATGGTCGACCGGCGGCGGGTCCACGGCCGCGACCCCTGCCGCGCGCGCCCGACGGGTCAGCACCAGCAGGCCGCCGAAGAGGATCAGGAAGGGCACGGCCGTACGGAAGCCGGTGACGGACTCGGCGAAGGACGCGTACCCGGCCACCAGGTTCTGCAGCACCCCGAGCCCGAGTCCGCCCGCGAAGGCGAGCGGCACGGACGCGAACCGTCCGATGACCGCCGCCGTGGCCGAGACGAAGAGGAACAGCGTGAAGTCGTGTGCCGACAGCCCCAGCAGCGGGGTCGCCAGCACACCCGCCAGCCCGGCGAGCCCCGACGCGATCATCCAGGCCACCGACGACAGCCGGTCGGCGCTGATGCCGCGCAGCTCGGTCAGCGAGCGGTTGTCGACCGCGGCCCGCAGCCGCAGCCCGAGCCGCGTGTGCCGCATCAGCACCCACAGGGCCACCGCCACCAGAGCCGTCACCACCCAGGTGATCAACTGGTCGGAGTCGATGCCGACGCCGTCCGCGAGCTGCCAGGACTTCGCCGGGCTGGGGCCCACTCCCGGCAGCCCGAACTGGTTCTCCGCCGGCTGCACCGGCGCGCCGGCGTCCGCCAGCAGCTCCACCACCCACAGCCCGGCGGCCGGCAGCGCCACCAGCAGCCCGATGGTGGCCACGATCTGCGCGGTCTCCCCGACCCGGGCGAGCCGCCGGAACATCAGCCGGTCCAGCCCCCAGCCGAGACCGGGGGCCAGGACGCACACCACCAGCAGGGCGGCCGGGACGGCGGGCCAGCCGAGGCCCGAGTGCAGCTCGTAGAAGGTGAGCGCGCACAGGTAGGCGGTGGCCCCGTGCGCGAAGTTGAACAGTCCGGACGCCGAGTACGACAGCACCAGCCCGGTGGCGAGCAGTGCGTACAGGGCGCCGGAGACCAGACCGCTCAGGACGAAGACGAGCAGATCCCCCATGCCGCTGCCCTACTTGAAGGGGATCGGTTCGTAGCACGTGAACGGTACGGAGACCTCGTACGCGCCGTTCTTCAGCTGTACGAGCGCCCCGCAGCCGAAGCTGTCCTTCTGCCCCTTGGGTTCCGCCCGGTCGCCGACGAGCGTGCCGGTGTCGGAGAAGCCCTGCGCGGCGGCCTGGAAGGACTCGACGGTGAGGTCCTTGCCGGCCTTCTGCGCGATGGCGAGGAAGAGGTCGGCCGACATGTATCCGGTCAACATGTGCATGTTCAGCGGGATGTCCTGGCCGCCCGCGGCCGCCTTGATGTCGGCCTTGAACTGTGCCATTCGGGGATCCGTCGACTCGAACGGCTGGAACTGCAACAGCACGTGCACCCCGTCGAGGGCCTGCTTGGTGGCGTCCTTGGCGAGCAGCCCGGGGTCGTAGTCGGTCGGGTCGGAGAGCAGCCCCTGGTACCCGCTGCGCTTGAGCGCGGTGAACAGTCCGATGTTGTTCGGGGTCTGCATGACGGAGACGACGGCGTCCGGGGCCTTGCCGTCGTTCGCGGTGAGGATCTCCTTCACGTACGCGGACCAGTCGCTCGGGACGGCGGTGGCGGGCACGGAGGCCTTGGCGTAGGAGACCTTGAAGCCGGCGGCGGCGAAGCCCTGCTGGAAGGTGCGGATGCCGAAGGTGCCGGCGTCGCTGTCGTTGGCGATGATCGCGACCGACCTGCCCTGGGCCCCGCCGAGGATCCGGCCGATGCCCTCGGGCCAGGTCTGGTTGATGGTGCCGCCGGGGGCGGGGACGAGGCACCCGTTGAAGCCGTAGATGTGTCGCGGGCCGCAGAAGGCGGGCAGGGTGCCCCAGCCGAAGGTGGGGACCTTCTCCTGTTCCAGGAAGTCCGCGCCGGAGAAGGTCACCGAGCTCATGGGGGCGACGGCGAAGACCTTGTCCTGCTGGACGAGTTTGCGGGCGGCGGCCAGGTTCTTGGCGGGGTCCTGGCCGTCGTCCTCCGCGCCGAGGTAGTCGATCTTCCGTCCGTTGATCCCGCCCTCGGCGTTGGCCCGGAGGTAGCGGGCCTTGGCGCCGAGGTCGGTGTCCTTCTTGCTGTAGCCGCCGGCGCTGGTCATCGACACGATCCCGCCGACCTTGACGGAGTCGGCGCTCACCCCGCGGGAGTTGCCGGACGCCTGGCCGGGTGTGCCGGGGGAGCTGCCGGCGGTGGAGGCGGAGTTGCAGGCGGAGACGAGTGCGAGGGCCGCCGCCGCGGCGGCCAGGGTGCGGATCGGTCGCAACATGTCGGGGATCCCCTCCGGTCGGAATCCCCGCATTCTGTGCGCGACCTGACGGATCGTCAATATTGTCGACCAGGAGAAATGACGATCCGTCAGATTGCGGTGCCGGGCCGCTGTTTCAGGAGGAGTACAGGGCCGCGACCTCCTTCGCGTACACCTTCTCGATCGCCCGGCGCTTGAGCTTCAGCGACGGCGTCAGCAGCCCCCGTTCCTCCGTGAACTGCTCACCCAGCACCCGGAAGGTGCGGATCGCCTCCGCCTGCGAGACCAGGGTGTTCGCGGCCACCACCGCCCGGCGGACCTCCGCCGTCAGCTCCGGGTCCCCCACCAGCTCCCGCGCCGGCAACTGCGGCCGGCCGCGCATCGACAGCCAGTGCGCTATCCCGTCCATGTCGAGGGTGAGCAGCGCCGCGATGTACGGCCGGTCGTTGCCCACCAGCACGCACTGCGACACCAGCGGGTGCGATCTGACCCGTTCCTCCAACGCGGCGGGCGCGACGCTCTTGCCGTTGGAGGTCACCAGGATGTCCTTCTTGCGCCCGGTGATCGTCAGGTACCCGTCCGCGTCCAACCGGCCGAGATCCCCCGTGGCCAGCCAGCCACCGCGCAGCACCGCCTCCGTGGCGCGAGGGTCGTTCAGGTACCCGGAGAAGATGTGGCTGCCGTGCAGCCAGACCTCGCCGTCGTCCGCGATGTGCACCGCGCTGCCCGGGATCGGCCGCCCCACCGTGCCGTACTTGGTGGCCCCCGGCGGGTTCGCGGTGGCCGCGGCGCACGACTCGGTGAGCCCGTACCCCTCGAACACCGTGATCCCGGCCCCGTCGAGGAAGAGCCCCAGGCGCCGTGACATCGCCGACCCGCCCGACATGGCGTGCCGCACCCGGCCACCCATCGCCTCGCGGACCTTCCCGTAGACGAGCCGGTCGAAGAGCTGGTGCTCCATGCGCAGCGCGGCCGAAGGCCCCGGCCCGATGCCGAAGGCCTTGCGCTCGCGCGCCTCCGCGTACCGCACGGCCGTCTCCACCGCCCGGTCGAAGGGACCCGTACGCCCCTCCGCCTCCGCCTTGCGGCGTGCGCCCGCGAAGATCTTCTCGAAGACGTACGGGACGCCCAGCACGAAGGTCGGCCGGAAGGCGGCCAGATCGGGCAGCAACTCGGCCGCCGCCAGCACCGGTTGGTGGCCCAGCTTGACCCGCGCCCGAACGGCGGCCACCTCCACCATCCGCCCGAACACGTGGGCCAGCGGCAGGAAGAGCAGGGTGGACGGCTGCTCGCCCTGTCGGGCCTGGAAGACCGACTCCCACCGGCTGACCAGGGTGTCGGTCTCGTACATGAAGTTGGCGTGGGTGAGCACGCACCCCTTCGGCCGGCCCGTGGTCCCGGAGGTGTAGATGACGGTGGCGGTCGCATCGGGCGTCACGGCACCCCGGTGTCGGTGCACCACGCCCTCGGCCACCCCGCGGCCGTCGGCGACGAGCCCGTCCACCGCCCCGGCGTCGAGCTGCCACAACCGGCGCAGGTGGGGGAGCCGATCGATGACCGACCCCACCGTCATGGCCTGGTTCTCGTCCTCGACCACGCAGGCCGTGCAGTCGGAGTCGAAGAGGATCCAGTGCACCTGATCGGCGGAGGACGTCGGGTACACCGGGACGGGTTGGGCGCCGATCGCCCACAGGGCGAAGTCGAAGAGGGTCCACTCGTACCGGGTGCGGGACATGACCGCGACCCGGTCCCCGAAGCGCACCCCCTGGGCCAGAAGTCCCCGGGCGAGCGCCACCACCTCGGCGGCCAGCTCCCGGGACGTCACGTCCCGCCAGACCCCGTCGACCTTCCGGCCGAGCACCACCCGGTCCGGTTCCTCCTGGGCGTGCTGGAAGACGATGTCGGCCAGGCCGCCGACGGGCGCGCCCGTGACGACGGGTGGGACGGTGATCTCGCGCAATGCCCCGCTCCTCTCCGCGCGCCGCGGTGAACGTACCGCACGGTCAACAGGGGTTCACCGGCCTTCGCACACCTCCACAAGACCTCCCCAGTGATCACGGTGTTCACGCCGTTGACGTGCGACTGAGCCGGTCCGCGCCGAAGAGGACGGCCCCGGCCAGCGCCTCGGCGGCCGCCGACGGACGCGGCCCGCGGAGCAGCGCGAACTCCACCGGCCCGAGTTCCGGCAGCCCGCCCACGCGCACCAGCCCCGGCGGGATCAGCCCGCGGGCGTGCGCCATCACGCCGAGCCCCGCCCGGGCCGCCGCGATCAGGCCGCTCAGGCTGCCGCTCGTGCACACGATCCGCCAGGCCCGGCCCTCCCGTTCCAACACCTCCAGCGCCCGGGCCCGGGTGATGCCCGGCGGCGGGAAGACGATCAACGGCACGGGGCGCTCCGGGTCCACCCGCATCCCCTCCGCGCCGATCCACACCAGCCGGTCCCGCCGGACGAGCCGACCCCGCTCGTCTCCGGGTCCCCGCCGTTTCGCGAGCACCAGGTCCAGGCGCCCCGCGGCCAGCCGCTCGTGCAGCGTCCCGGAGAGCTCCACCGACAGCTCCAGATCCACCTCGGGATGCTCGTGCCGGAACCCTTCGAGGATCTCCGGGAGCCGGGTCAGCACGAAGTCCTCCGAGGCCCCGAACCGCAGCCGCCCCCGCAGCCGGGTCCCCGCGAAGAAGGCCGCCGCCCGCTCGTTCGCCTCCAGGATCGTCCGCGCGAAGCCGAGCAGCGCCTCCCCGTCCTCCGTCAACCCCACACTGTGCGTGTCCCGCACGAACAGCGGCCGCCCCGTCGCCTCCTCCAGCCGCCGCACGTGCTGGCTCACCGTGGACTGCCCCACGCCCAGCCGCCCCGCGGCCTGCGTGAAACTGAGCGTCTGGGCGACCGTGAGGAACGTACGCAACTGCACCGGGTCGTACATACCGGCCACGCTAGCGCCGATCATCATGGATCGTGATGACAGTGAGTGCGGTGTGCGGGTTTCCCGATGAACGACCACCGCCGACCATGAAGGGAGCACCCCGCCCCGACAGCAAGTGAGCACCCCCGCATGCGCCGCCCGCACCTCCCCGCCCGGCTGCCCCTGGACCCGTACATCCTGGCCCTGCTCGCCACCGTGGGCCTCGCCGCCCTGCTGCCGGCTCGCGGCCCGGCGGCCACCAGCGCCGAGCTCGCCTCCACCGGTGCGGTGGCCCTGCTCTTCTTCCTCTACGGCGCCCGGCTCTCCACCCGCGAGGCCCTCGACGGCCTGCGCCACTGGCGGCTCCACCTCACCGTGCTCGCCGCCACCTTCGTCCTCTTCCCGCTCCTCGGCCTCGCCGCCCGCGGCCTCGTCCCCGGCCTGCTCACCGCCCCCCTCTACGGAGGCCTGCTCTTCCTCTGCCTGGTCCCCTCGACCGTGCAGTCCTCCATCGCCTTCACCTCGATCGCCCGCGGCAACGTCCCCGCCGCGATCTGCGCCGGCTCCTTCTCCAGCCTGGCCGGCATCGTCCTCACCCCCCTCCTGGCCGCCGGCCTGCTCGGCGGCGACGCGGGCGGCTTCTCCCTCGACTCCCTCCTGAAGATCACCCTCCAGCTCCTGCTCCCCTTCCTCCTCGGACAGGCCCTGCGCCCCTGGGTCGGCGGCTTCCTCGTCCGCCACAAGCGGGTCCTCGGCCACGTCGACCGCGGCTCGATCCTGCTCGTCGTCTACGCCGCCTTCGGCGCGGGCGTGGTCGCGGGCATCTGGCACCAGGTCAGCCTCCAGAGGCTCGCCGCCCTGATGCTGGTGGAGGCCGTACTGCTCGCCGTCATGCTCCTCGCCACCTGGTACGGAGCGGCCCGCCTCGGCTTCGGCCGCGCGGACCGCATCGCCATCCAGTTCGCCGGGTCGAAGAAGAGCCTGGCCGCCGGACTCCCCATGGCGAGCGTGCTGTTCGGGGCCCACGCCGCCCTCGCCGTGCTCCCGCTGATGCTCTTCCACCAGATGCAGTTGATGGTCTGCGCGGTCATCGCCCGGCGTCGTGCCCAGGATCCGACGCCCGAACTCGCCGCCGACCGTGTGGCGGACGTCTCGCCCGTGCTCGAACGACCCGCGCCCCGCGCCCGTTAACGTTCGGTGGTGACCTGGATACGCCCGCTCGGCGCGCACGCCGAACGCCCCTGCACGCTGGTGGTCTGCCGTGGCTGCTGTTGCGGTGACCCCCGCAAGAACCCCGGCTCCGACCACGCCGGTCAGCTCGCCCGGCTGCGTGAGGCCGCCGCCGCGTCCGGGGGCCGCCTGGCGGTCCGTACGAGCGAGTGCCTCGGCCCCTGCGCGCAGGCCAACGTCATCGTGGTCCAGCCCACCACCGAGGCCCGCCGCCGCGGCGCCCGCGCGGCCTGGTTCGGCTGGGCCCTGGACGACACCGCGACCGACGAGATCATCGCCTGGGCCGAATCCGGCGGCCCGGGCACCACCCCGGTCCCGCCCACCCTGGACCTGCACCGCATCGACCCCCCGACCCCGAAGGAGCCTTCGCCCTCCGTCGCCTCCCGGCGCGCCCGCCGGGGGCGGTGACGTGCAGAACCTCGCCCGCGCGGTGATCGTGCTGTTCGGTCTGCTGGTCCTGGTCGTCGTGAAAGTGGCCCTGTCCGTCGAGCCCACCGAACCCTCCGAACCACTGACGGCGCAGGACGTCACGGACACCTGGCAGGGTGACCACGGAGCCCGACTGGAGGTGCTGGCCGACGGCCGGGCCCGCCTCACGGACGCTTCGGGCTGGGAGTGCACCGCGAGCGGGGCGCCCGGCCCACTCACCGCCGAGGGCACCTGGATCATCAGCCGGCACTCCGACGAGAACCCGGGAATCCTGATCAAGTTCACGATCGACGGACCGTCGGCGGTGCCGTACTGCGGGGACTACTTCACCCTCGCCGGCACCGGGAAGAGCGGCACCCTTGGAGACGGCAGCGACGTGCGGGCCGGGTTCCTCGGCCCCGGACGCCTCGAGACCTACCGCAGGGTCCCTACACCGTGATCCGCTCTTCGCCCGCGTAGACGTTCATGTCCGGCCCCCGCAGGAAGCCCACCAGCGTCATGCCCGACTCCAGCGCCAGGTCCACCGCCAGCGAGGACGGCGCCGAGACGGCCGCCAGCACCGGGATGCCCGCCATCACGGCCTTCTGCACCAGCTCGAAGGAGGCCCGGCCCGACACCAGCAGGACCGCGCCCGCCAGCGGGAGCCGCCCCGATCGGTACGCCCGGCCCACGATCTTGTCCACCGCGTTGTGCCGGCCCACGTCCTCCCGCAGGTCGAGCAGCTCGCCCCGCGCCGTGAACAGTCCGGCCGCGTGCAGGCCGCCCGTACGGTCGAAGACCTTCTGGGCCTCGCGCAGCCGGTCCGGCATCGCGCTCAGGACCTCCGCGGGGACCCGTACCGGATCGGCGGCGATCCCCGGGAAACGGGTCGCCGTACGGACCGCGTCGAGGCTGGCCTTGCCGCACAGGCCGCAGGACGAGGTGGTGTAGACGTTCCGCTCCAGCGTGATGTCGGGCACCGGGACCCCGGCGGCCAGCTGCACGTTCACCACGTTGTAGGTGTTCGACCCGTCCTGGGTCGCCCCCTCGCAGTAGGTCACGGCCTGTACGTCCGAGGCGGAGCCCAGCACCCCCTCGCTGACCAGGAAGCCCACCGCCAGGGCGAAGTCGTCGCCCGGCGTGCGCATCGTGATCGCCAGCGGTTTGCCGTTCAGTCGTATCTCCAGCGGCTCCTCGGCCACCAGCGTGTCCGGCCGGACACCCACCGCGCCGTTCCGGATCCGGACGACGCGTCGACGCTCGGTGACCCGTCCCATGGTGATCAGCACACCCCTTCTGTTCCCGCCGGTTTCCGACATGCTCATTGTCGCGGTTCCGCTTCCCACGACGCTCCCGGCAGGTGGATCCTCGGGAAGCTCCAAAATCCGGTGCCGGAATCCTGTCGGGTCACACGCACACGTACCCACCAGTAGCAGGCAAAGCTGGGTGATCCTGACTTCCGTACAAGGGGGGACCCCGCCCATGACCGGTTCACGCGTGGTGGCGCTAGGGCACTACCAGCCCGCGAAAGTGCTCACCAACGAGGACCTCTCGGCCATGGTCGACACCACCGACGAGTGGATCCGGTCCCGCGTCGGTATCCGCACGCGCCACATGGCGGGCCCGGACGAACCGGTGGACGAGCTGGCCTACCAGGCGGCGGGCAAGGCGCTGGCCGGCGCCGGCCTGACCCCGGACGACATCGACCTGGTGCTGGTCGCCACGTCGACGGCGATCGACCGTTCGCCCAACATGGCCGCGCGCGTCGCCGCCAAGCTGGGCATGGGCGGCGGCCCCGCCGTGATGGACATCAACGTCGTGTGCTCGGGCTTCACCCACGCCCTGGCCACCGCCGACCACGCCATCCGGGCCGGCTCCGCCACCCGAGCCCTGGTCATCGGTGCCGACAAGATGACCGAGATCACCGACTGGACCGACCGCACCACCTGCGTGCTCACCGGCGACGGTGCGGGCGCGGCCGTCGTCGAGGCCTGCGAGGAGCCCGGCATCGGCCCCGTCCTGTGGGGCTCGGTCCCGGAGATGGGCAACGCGGTCCGCATCGAGGGCTCGCCGCCGGTCTTCGCCCAGGAGGGCCAGTCCGTCTACCGCTGGACCACCAGCCAGCTCCCGCCGCTCGCCCGCAAGGTGTGCGAGAAGGCCGGAGTCACCCCGGAGGAACTGGCCGCAGTCGTCCTCCACCAGGCGAACCTGCGCATCATCGAGCCGCTCGCCGCGAAGATCGGCGCCGTCAACGCCGTCGTCGCCCGCGATGTCGTCGAGTCCGGCAACACCTCCGCGGCCAGCATCCCGATGGCCCTGTCGAAGCTGGTCCAGCGCGGCGAGATCCCCTCCGGCGCCCCGGTCCTCCTCTTCGGCTTCGGTGGCAACCTCTCCTACGCGGGCCAGGTCATCCACTGCCCGTAGGCGTCGCGGCGCAGCCCGGGGTCCAGCGGACCTCGGCGCCCAACGTCCCCAGCAGCACGACGACGAGCGCCACCAGCTGCCAGAGCCCGGAGGCGCCCGTGCCGACCGGGACCGTCGCCAGGACGAGCACCAGCGCCGCCGCGCGGAACCGGGCCGGGCCGATGCCGAGCACGGCCCGGAACGCCAGGTCACCGGCGAGGTAGACGGCGACTCCGCCCGCGAGGGCGAGCGCCGGGCCGGTGTGCAGGTGCTCGCCCAGGTGCCCGATGGTCTTCTTGACACCGGCCGCGAAGGCGGCGATCCCGAGCAGCATGGGCAGGAAGGCGTAGTAGTAGGCGAGCATCGCCAGCTTGAAACGGCTCTCGGGCGGTGTCTCGGCGAAGACCTCCTCGGCCCGGCCCTCGTCGCGCACGAAGTACATCCACCACAGCGCCGACGCGACGGCGAGCGCGAGGAAGGCGCCACCGGCGATCCCCACGGACAGCGGCAGTGAGCCGGTCCCGATGCCGATCGCGATGACGGACTCGCCGAAGACGATGATCAGCAGGAGCCCGTGCCGTTCCACGAGGTGCCCGGAGCTCATGCCACCGAGCTGGTCGCTGACGGTCGTCACCACGGTCTCGACCTCGACGGGCCCCGTCCCGCTCGCGGTCACCCGCTGAACCAGCTGAGGCACGGCGAACTGGATCAGCAGGGCGAGCATCCACAGCCCCCAGGCGGGCGGCCCGTCGAAGAACCCGGCGACCAGTACCGACAGCGCGCACAGCACGTTGGGGAGCGCGAACCAGAGCACTCCGAACCCGTGCGCCTGCGTGTACAGGGCGCTGTGCACGAGGACGACCAGCAGGTATCCGAGGCCGAAGGCGATACCGCCGGCCCCGAAGGCGGTCGGTACGGCCAGGGCGCAGACCAGGAACGCCCCCATGGCCAGCATCAGCAGCACCCGCCGGACGGTCCGGTCGGGCGGCACCTGGTTGGTCAGGTGCGCGTAGCCCCCGTACATCCAGAACAGGACGGTGAAGATCAGCACGACCTGACCCGCGCCCCGCGGACTCAGGTCGTCCGCCAGAAGCACCGTCAACTGCGTGATGGTGAAGACGAAAACGAGGTCGAAGAACAGCTCCAGCGTGCTGACGCGGTGCTCGGATTCCATGCGCGGCTCCCCCCGGACGTGTGCGCAGCCATCCGACCGTCCGGCCACCCCTGATGTCCAGCCGGTATCGACATCCGGCGGCGAGACGACTCGTCTCGCGAAGCTCGCCGGTGCATGCGTGCAGGTCAGCCCGGCGTGGCGGATGATCACCGCCCGGATAAGTGGTCGGAGCCCCGCCGATCCTTTGCTATTGTTGTCCATGTCGCCGCGGGAAACCGGGGCCGACCACCTGGTCCGGGTGGCGGAATGGCAGACGCGCTAGCTTGAGGTGCTAGTGCCCTTTATCGGGCGTGGGGGTTCAAGTCCCCCCTCGGACACAAGAAGCAAGAGCCCCACACATCGTGTGGGGCTCTTCTGCTTTTCCTGTCCTGGTTCCGGGGCCGGGGCCGGGGTCCGGAACCAGGGTCCGGAGCCCGGGGTCGGTCACGGGCCCAGGACCACCAGGCCCGTCGGGGTGGTCAGGCCGCCCGGGGGGAGCGAGGTGAAGGTGTGGGGCAACGACAGGCGGGGTCGGTCGGTGTCCGGGACGGGGTCGAAGAGGTAGGCCGCGGCCGCCGCGGTGTCGCTGACCAGGTGGGGGCCGCCCGGAGCGGCCGAGACGCCGGTGAGCGGGGTGCGGAAGAGCCGGCGGAGGTGGCGCAGGGTCTCCGGGGTGACCGGGGCCCGCATCGGCCGGGGCCGGTCGACCGGAACCGGCGAGGCCGCCGGAGTGGCCGGGACGTCCGGGGGGATCGCGCCCGTCAGGAGCAGCGCCAGGAGTACCGGGACTGCCTTGCGGCGCAGGGTCTCGGTGGCCGCGCCCAGCCGGTGGGCGTGGCTCGCCGGCAGCGAGAGCGCGAGGCTCCCGGCGGCGACCCCGGTGGCGATCGGGACCGCCGAGCAGACGACCCCGGGGGAGTACTCGCGCAGGTCGAACACGGGCGCGCCCGGAGCCACCGCGTCCAGGGCGCTGAACAGGACCCCGCTGTCGGTGATCGTCCGCGGGGTGAGCCGCGCGGGCCGGTGCCGGGCCACGTGGTCGGCGCGCCCGTCGTGGTCGAGCTGGGTCAGCAGGCACTTGCCGACCGCGCTGGCGTGCGCGGCGGCCCGGAAATCGACCCACTCCCGCACCGGCGGGGTCGCGGGCCCGTCCGCCATCTGCGTGATCCGGACCTCGCCCTCGGCGTACCGGCCGAGGTAGACCGCGGCGCCCGCGCTGTCCCGGGCCAGGGCCAAGGTCCGCTGGAGCTGCCCGGGCAGGCCGTGCCCGCCGGGCGCCGCGAGCCGGTCCAGGGCGGGGCCGCGCCCGTACACCCCGAGCGCCGGGCGCACCGCGTACTCCTCCTCGCACAGCATCGCGAGCAGCGGCCGCAGTTCCCCCTCGGCGAGGCCGGACTCCCGGGCGAGCTGGGCGGCCCGGACCCCCAACGGGTGCCGTTCCAGGACGCGTACGACGGCCAGCGCGCGGCGCGCCTCCGTCAGCGCCTGGCTCGTCTCCGCCCGGGCGGCGGTCCCGCGGTGCGCCGCCGTCAGCGCCGGGTGGCGCAGCGGTCCGGTGGCCGGGCGGAGCGGGACCACCGGCCGCGGCGCCGAGGCCGACACGGTGACGGGCTGCGGCAGGAACGCGGCCAGTACCCCGGACAGCCCGGGCCTCGGCAGCGGCACCGGGCCGAGGTCAGGATCCTCCCGCTGGTCGACGTGGCGCAGCACGGCCGCCTGCGTGCACAGCCGGACCTCGCGCAGATCCCGTCGGCCGCCCGGCCGGAAACCGCGCCGGCCCAGCTCGCGCGCCCAGTGCCGGGCGTCGTGGTGCTCGCCGCGCCGGGAGTGGTCGAGGAAGAGGCAGTATGCGGCCACGGAGGTCCGCGGGCTCCCGGACCCGGCGGCGAACTGCCACCAGAAACGGGCCCCTTCGCGCAGCCCGGCCAGGTGCAGCAGGCAGCCGAAGACGACGGCCCCCGCCAGGTCGGTGTGGTCGTCGGTCAGGAAGGAGTCGAGGCGCGCCCCGGCCTTGGGCGCGCACGCGGAGGCGAGGCAGACGGCCTTGAGGTCGCGCCGGGCGCGTTCCGCGTCGAGGGGGCAGTCCCGGGCGGGGTCGCTCCAGCCGTGCACCGACCGGCGTCGGGCGCGGTGTCCGGAGGGCGGGTGCGGTGTGGCGCGCAGCAGTCGGGCCTCGGCGGCGCCGAGGTCGTAGTGCCGGTAGCGGTCGCGGACACCCGCCCGGGCGAGGAGGTCGGCCAGGGTGCGGGGGATCGGTTCGCCGTCCGGCCGCTCCTGCCGTTCGTGGCGCCTCATGACTCGGCTGATTCGGGTGACGCGGCGGAGTCGGGGGACGCGGCGGAGTCGGGGGACGCGGCGGACGTGGCGAGCAGGCGGGCGAGCCGCCGATGGGCCTGCCCGAGGTGGGAGCGGATCGTGGCCTCGTCGACGCCCATCACGGCCGCGGCCTCACCGGGGGTGCACTGGAGCCCGTACCGCAGGAGTACGGCGTCGCGTTGCCGTTCGGCGAGCCGGGAGACGGCGGAGTAGAAGCGGATGGTGTCGGTCAGCACCTCGTACCGGTCGGCGTGGGCCTCCTCCAGGGCGGCCTCGAAGGCGCTGATGTCCATCGGCTCGGGGCGCTGCTGCCACGGATGGCGCCGGCGCTGCCGGTGGATCAGGCAGTGCTTGAGGACGGTCCAGGCGTAGGCGTCGAGACGGTCCATGTGGAGCATCCGCAGCCACTCACCCATGATCGAGTCGAAGGTGGCGTCCACGGCCTCCTCCGCCGCGGCGTCGGAGCCCAGCTGCAGATACGCGAAGCGCATGTACGCGGGCCGCCGATTGGCGTGGAAGGCCCAGTACGAAAGGCGCGCCGTCGGATCCCACTGACTCATGGGAGTCGGCCGCCGACGCCGGCTCGGTAGTCCCACGGCCCCACCGGACTCCTCCGGTCCGCCATCGTTCACCGCTCCACCTCATCCCCTGTGCGCTGAACAGAAAAGCAGCGCGGGCGCACTCGGGGGGCGCAGAGAAGAAACCTGGAAGCAATGCGTCGTGGATGATCGACCCGTGATCGATCCCGATCACGCACGGCTCCAGCCAGCACGTATGCATATGCCCGCTGCCGGTGCCATCGTCGGGCCATCCCTCGCCCGGCGCCGCTGCCGGCCCCTGGACACCGGTCGGGTGCGCCGCGGTCCCGCTGTAGCATGGGCCTGATCGCGAGGGCCGTGACGGAGAGGTCACTGCCCTCGCTTTTGCGTTAAGTCCACCCATGAACAACTGCGGCGCGTGGCCTCACGGCGGTTCGATACGATGAACCGCATTCACCATCCGTTACGTCACGTCGTACCGCACAAAGGAAATGGAGCATCCGAGGATGGCTCGACACCTGATCACCAGCGCGCTTCCGTACATCAACGGGATCAAGCACCTGGGCAACATGGTCGGGTCGATGCTTCCGGCGGATGTGTACTCCCGGTACCTCCGCCTGCGCGGCCACGACGTCCTCTACATCTGCGCCACCGACGAGCACGGCACCCCCGCCGAACTCGCCGCCAAGGAGGCCGGCGTCTCGGTCGCCGAGTTCTGCGCGCAGGCCCACGACGCCCAGAAGGCGGTCTACGACGGCTTCGAGCTGTCCTTCGACTACTTCGGCCGCAGTTCCTCCGCGCAGAACCGCGAGATCACCCAGCACTTCGCGCGCAAGCTCCAGGAGAACGGGTTCATCGAGGAGCGTGCGATCCGGCAGGTGTACTCGCCGGTCGACGGCCGCTTCCTCCCGGACCGCTACGTCGAGGGCACCTGTCCGCACTGCGGCTACGACAAGGCCCGCGGCGACCAGTGCGAGAACTGCACCCGAGTCCTGGACCCCACGGACCTGATCGAGCCCCGCTCGGCCATCTCCGGCTCCACCGAGCTGGAGGTCCGCGAGACCAAGCACCTCTTCCTCCTGCAGTCCGCGCTCCAGCACGAGGTCGAGGCCTGGGTCGCCGAGCACGAGGAGGAGTGGCCGCAGCTCGCCTCCTCCATCGCCCGCAAGTGGCTGACCGAGGGCCTGCACGACCGTGCCATCACCCGTGACCTCGACTGGGGCGTTCCGGTCCCGGCCGACACCTGGCCCGAACTCGCGGCCGAGGGCAAGGTCTTCTACGTCTGGTTCGACGCCCCGATCGAGTACATCGGCGCGACCAAGGAGTGGTCCGACCTGGACCCGGCGAACCGCGACTACACGTCGTGGTGGTACGAGGCCGAGGACGTCCGCTACACCCAGTTCATGGCCAAGGACAACGTCCCGTTCCACACGGTGATGTTCCCCGCCACCGAGCTGGCCACCCGCGAGCCGTGGAAGAAGGTCGACTACGTCAAGGCCTTCAACTGGCTGACGTACTACGGCGGCAAGTTCTCCACCTCGCAGAAGCGCGGCGTCTTCACCGACCAGGCGCTGGAGATCCTCCCGGCCGACTTCTGGCGCTACTTCCTCATCGCCAACGCGCCGGAGTCCGACGACTCGTCCTTCACGTGGGAGCACTTCCAGGCCACGGTCAACAAGGACCTCGGCGGCACCCTCGGCAACTTCGTCAACCGCGTCCTGACCTTCTCCCGCAAGAAGTTCGGCGACGAGGTCCCCGCCGGCAGCCCGGCCGGCGAGGTCGAGGCCAAGCTGGGCGAGCAGATCGCCGAGCTGCTGGCCGAGTACGAGGGCCACATGGACGCCCTCCAGTACCGCAAGGCCGCGGCCGCGCTCCGCGCCCTGTGGTCGGCCGGAAACGCCTACCTGGACGAGAAGGCCCCCTGGACGGAGGTCAAGACCGACCTGGACGGCGCCGCGCTCACCCTGCGTACGGCGATGAACCTCATCCACCTCTACTCGGTGGTCTCCGAGCCGTTCATCCCGGCCTCGGCGCGCGTCATGCGCTCCTCGTTCGCGCTCGCCGACGACACGGCCACCTGGATCACCCCGGAGCGGGCCCGGTCCCTGGACGCGGTGCCGGCCGGTACCCCGTTCACCGTGCCGCCGGTGCTGTTCGCGCGGGTCACCGAGGAGGACCTGGAGTCCTACCGCGAGCGGTTCGGCGGCAACCCGGAGGCCTGAGGCCCCCCGGCGACAACCACGTGAGGGGCACGACCCGTCGGGGTCGTGCCCCTTTCGCGTGCCCGCGGGGAGGGGGGAGGTAGGGAAAACCCCACCGCGGACCGTCCACCTGGCTGTGCAGACCGGGCGCGGCGGCGCGGCTGGAATGGGCCCATGACCCTTTCCCCTACCGCCCGGTGGACCACCGGCTGGCTGCTGGCCGCCGCGTGGGCGCTGTCCTTCCCCCTGTTCTCCTCGTTGGCGCCGCACCGGCTGTGGGGCTGGTGCGCCGCCGTCGGTTACCTCGCGGCCGCCGTGGCCACCGCGGTCGGCCGCCGCCGCGCGGCGCTCGCCGCCGCCCTGCTGGGCGCCGTCGCCCTGCCCCTGCTGTGGCTGGTCCTGACCGGCCGGGGCCAGTCGGAGGTGACGGTCATCGAACGGTCCGGGCGGCTCCTGCTGGAGTCCGGCCGGCTCTACGTCGACCGGCCCGCGCACGTCGAGGAGTACACGCCCTACCTGCCCGGCATGGCGCTGCTCGGTGTACCGCGCGCGCTGCTCGGGGGCGACGGCAGCGGGGACGGCTGGGCGGTGCGGCTGCTGGGTGACGCCCGCATCTGGTGCGCGGCCGCACTGTACGGCTGCCTGTGGGCCGCCCGGCGGCTGCTGAGCGGCGGGCCGGGCTGCGGGCAGGGTAGCGGGCCGGGCGGCGAGTCGGGTGGTGGGTCGGCCCGCGGGCTGTTGCCCTTCCTGGTGGCCTCGCCGGTGGTGGCCCTGCCGTTGGCGGTGAGCGGGGTGGACCTGCCGCTGGCCGGGCTCTGCTGCCTGGCGCTGGCGGCCGCCGCCACCGGGCGGCCCGTCCTGGCCGGAGCGGCCCTCGCCGGGGCGTGCGCGTTGAAGTGGACGGCGCTGCCCGCGGTGGCCGTGGCCGTCGCCCTGCTCGCGGTCCGCCGCGGTGGGCGGCCGGCGCTGCGGGGCGCTCTGGTGGCGGCCGGCGGCACGGCCCTGCTGGTGCTGCCGGCCGTGCTGCTCCAGCCGGCGGAGCTGTGGCGGCAGGTGTTCGCCTTCCCCACCGGGCGCGCGGAGGTGGCGACCCCGGCGAGCAGTCCACTGCCCGGGCACCTGCTCGCCGAACTGGGCTCCTGGGGTTGGTACCTGGCGGTCGGTCTGCTGCTGGCGGGAGGCGTCGCGGTGGCCGTCTCCCTGGTCGTGCGGCCGCCGCGTACCGTGGTGGCCGCCGCCGACCGTCTCGCCCTCGGCCTGACGCTGGCCTTCCTCCTGGCCCCGGCGGGCCGCTTCGGCTACCTCGCGCTGCCGGTCCTGCTGTCGGTCTGGGCCCGCTCGGTGACCGGGCCCGGTGTCTCGCGCGTGGTGACGGGCTCGTTCCGGCTCCGATCGTCGGACGGGCGGCGGCCGGAGCGGAGCGAGAGGTCGGGAGGACATTTCGCCTGACGGCCCCCGCGTGTTGGATAGTTGCACTATCCTTCCGGTCGTGGATCAGCTGACCGCCGAAGACCCGAACCGTATCGGACCGTACCGCCTGATCGCCCGGCTGGGCGCCGGTGGGATGGGCCTGGTCTACCTGGGCCGCTCCGAGGGCGGCCGTACCGTCGCCGTGAAGGTGGTCCAGGCGGAGTTCGCCGGGAACCCCGAATTCCGCCGGAGGTTCGCCCGCGAGGTGGCCGCCGCGCGGCGGGTGGGCGGCAGTTGGACGGCGGCGGTGCTCGACGCCGACACCGAGGCCGCCGTGCCCTGGGTGGCGACGCAGTACATCCCGGGGCCCGACCTGCAGACCGTGGTCGCCCGGCAGTTCGGGCCGCTGCCCGAGGACTCGGTGCGCACCCTCGCCGACCGGCTCGCCCTCGCCCTGCGGGCCGTCCACGAGGCGGGCCTGATCCACCGCGACCTCAAGCCGTCCAACGTCCTCGTCACCGTCGACGGCCCCCGCGTCATCGACTTCGGCATCGCACGGGCGATGGACAGCCTGACCGGGGACAGCCTCCACACCCGCACCGGCATGCTGATCGGCTCGCCGGGGTTCATGTCCCCGGAGCAGGTCCGCGGCCTCGAACTGACCCCCGCCAGCGACGTCTTCTGCCTCGGCGCGGTCCTGGTGTACGCCGCCACCGGACGCATGCTCTTCGGCGCCACGGACACCGGGCTCAACGCCCACCTCTTCCGGATCGCCGAGGAGGAGGCGGACCTGACCGGGGTCCCGGACCCCCTGGTCGAGCTCGTCGGCGCGTGCCTGCACAAGGACCCGGCCCGACGGCCCACCCCCGAGGAGGTGTCGCGGCGTACGGCCGCGGACACCACCGGGGAATGGCTGCCGGGCGCGGTACTGGCCGAGCTCGGCCGGCACGCGGCGCGGCTGCTGGACTACGCCCCGGCGTCCCCCGTGGGAGCCGGTGGCGGGGCCGCGGCCGGTGGCGAGGCCCCGGCCGAGGACACGACCGCCGCGCCGCCGGACCCCCGCCTCGTGCCCGCGCAGTCCCGGCAGGACGCCTCCCCGTACGGGACCCCGCCCCCGCCGCCCGCGTACGCCCCCACGCCCCCCGGACGCTTCGGCCCCGCGGGCGGCTTCGGCCCGCCCCCGGGCCCCGTTCCCGGTGACCCGTCCGCCGCCCTCGCGCCCCCGCACCCCAGGCGCTGGTGGGGCCTCGCGGTCCTCGCCCTGACACAGCTGCTGGTGTTGATCGAAGCGGCGCAGTTCACCCTGCTGGGTCCGCAGATCCATGCCGAACTCGGCCTCAGCGCCGCCGGTTCGAACCCGGTCTTCAGCGTCTACCCGGTCGCCCTCGGCGGACTCCTGCTCCTCGGCGGGCACCTCACCGACCTGCTCGGGGCCCGGCGGATGCTGGTGGCCGGCCTGATCGGTTTCGCGGCGGCCGCCGTGTTCAGCGGCGCGGCCTCCGGCTCCGGACCGCTGATCGCCTCCCGCGCCCTGCAAGGGGCCTTCGCGGCCCTGCTGGTCCCGGCCGCGCTGTCCCTGGTGGCCACCGGATTCACCGACCCTCGGGAACGCGGCCGGGCCTTCGGCGTCTACGCGGCGGTCGCCGCGGGCGGCAGCGCGCTGGGCCTGTGCACGGGCGGGTGGCTCGCCGAGACCCTGGCGTGGCGCTGGGCCCTGTGGTCCGTCGTTCCGCTCGCCGTGCTCGCCCTGATCGGCGCGCTCACCCTGCTGCCCGACCGTCC
Organism: Streptomyces sp. NPDC048331; assembly: GCF_043201215.1. NCBI lineage: Bacteria > Bacillati > Actinomycetota > Actinomycetes > Kitasatosporales > Streptomycetaceae > Streptomyces > Streptomyces sp. NPDC048331. The sequence continues at coordinate 78,222 of NZ_JBICYT010000006.1, forward strand.
CGGCCGCACCGGCGCCCGCTTCGACGGACTCGGCGTCCTCCTCGGCACCACGGGATCCGCCGCCCTGACCTGCGCTCTCGCCCAGGCCGAGGCCTGGGGCGTCGTCCAGACCCTGATTCTCGTCGTCGTCGGCGTCGCCCTGCTCGCCGCGTTCCTGTGGTGGCAGAGGCGAACGTCCGGCCCACTGCTCCCGGCGTACGTCCTCGCCGACCGGAGCCGCCTCGCCTCCCTCGTGGCCCTGCTCTGCGCCGGCGTCGCCGTGGTCGCGCTCCTCCCGGCCCTGGGCGTCTTCGCCCAGCAGATCCGCGGCGAAGGCCCGGCCGCGTCCGGGACGGCCCACCTGCCCCTGGTCGCCGCGGCCCTCGTGGTCGCCACCCAGGTCTCCGCCCGCCTGCTGCCCCGCGTCGCGCCCCGCGTCCTCGTCCTGCCGGGCCTGGTGGTCACGGCCCTCGGATCGGCCCTGCTGGCCGGCGTGGGCGGCGCCACCCCGTACGCGACCGGGGTGCTGCCCGGCATGCTGCTCACCGGCGCCGGCCTGGGCCTGGCCCTCGCCCCGCTCTACGCCACCGCCACCGCCGGGGTGGCCCCGCAACACGCCGGCGCGGCCTCGGCGGCCCTCGGCGCGGCCCACCACCTGGGGCAGTCGATCGGCGGGGCGGTGCTCGGCACCGTCCTGGTGAGCCGCATGCACCAGATCTCGGACGACACCGACGTGTTCGCCCGGCTGCTGGACTCCTACACCACCACCCTCTGGTGCGCGGTCGGCGTCCTCCTCCTCGCGGCCGTCCCGGCCGCCCTGCGGATCAGGGCCCGGCACCCGCAGCGGGACACGAGTGACCGCCCGGCGCTCTGACCGCATACCGTCGCCGGGCCGGTCATCGTCGGAGCGGAGCGGCGAGGGGCACAAGTACGCGCTGACCTCGGACGAGGACGACAGCGACTTCTGGGGCTCCGCTCACGATGCCGTGGGGCTCTTCACGCCGGTGCCCGACGAGGAGGGCGCACGCCGGGTGCGCCTCGAAGGGTGCCTCCCGCAGGGTGGTCTGGCGAAGAGCGTGGACCGTGTCGGTAGTCGTCGCGCCATGGCAGGGAACGCCTGGTTCGACGTTCTCGACGGCGACGGTGCCGTCATGGGCTCCTACTTCGTCGGCGAGGTCACCGTCGTCGACGTCGAGCCCTCCGCCCGTGGATTCGGCCTCGTCGACCTCACGGTGACGCTGTGGTGCGAGGACGCCTTGCCCGGAGCGGAACGAGCATGGGATCTGGTCCGCACCGGTCACCTGAACCGCACCGGAATGTGGCACGCACTCGCTCCCGAGGACAGGCGCGCGTGGCTTTCGGTGGCCCTGTGGTCCCACGTGTACCGACGCCGAGGAAGACCTGATGCACCGGCAGGCCATGCGTTCACCCTGGACGGCCGGCACATCGTCGACAGGGACAGCTTCTTCTGCGCGATCGGTGAGGCGATCAACGGACCGGGTGGCTACTTCGGTTGGAACCTGGACGCTCTGGACGACTGCCTGGGGGGCCGCTGGGGCGCCACCGCTCCGTTCACCTTGTACTGGGATTCCTCGGCCGCGGCCCGGAATCGACTGGTGGAGCGCGTGCCCACCGGCGATCACGAGGTCGCGCTGTTCGACCTGATCCTGGAGATCTTCGAGGGCAGGGGCGTGAGCGTCATCCTGCGATGACAGCTCGTCGCCGGGCGCTCCCCTACGCCTCCTGGCCCGAGAGATGGGCCAGGACCGCCAGGACCCGGCGGTTGCCCTCGGTGGCGTCCAGGTCGAGTTTCATGAAGATGCTGGACGCGTGCTTGACGACGGCGGCCTCGGTGATGAACAGCCGGCCCGCCAAGGCCTGGTTGTTGAGCCCCGAGGCCATCAGGGTCAGCACCTCACGCTCGCGCGGGGTCAGCCGGGCCAGCGGCCGGTCCGCGGACCGGTGGCTGAGCAGCACCCGCACCACCTCCGGGTCGATGACCGTACGGCCCTCGGCGACCTGCTGGAGCGCGTCGAGGAACTCGGCCACCTCGCCGACCCGGTCCTTGAGAAGGTAGCCCAGCCCGCCCCCCGAGGTGCCCGTGAGCAGCTGGGTGGCGTAGGCCGTGGCCACGTACTGCGACAGCACGAGCACGGGCAACGAGGGATCCTGGGCGCGGAGTTCGAGCGCGGCCCGCAGACCCTCGTCGCGGAAACCCGGCGGCATCCGCACATCGGTCACGACGACGTCCGGCCGCTGCGCCCCCACCGCCCGCACCAGCTCCTCCGCGCTCCCGACGGCGGCGAGGACCTGGTGCCCGCCACGGGTGAGGAGCTCCGTCAACCCGGCGCGCAACAGTACGGAGTCCTCGGCGAGGATCAGCCGGAGCACGGGACCTCCACCCGGAGTCGGGTCGGTCCGCCCACCGGACTGGACACCACCAGCCTGCCCTTCAACATCGCCACCCTGTCCGCCAGTCCTGCCAGGCCCGCTCCCGCGCCCGGATCGGCGCCGCCGCGACCGTCGTCGGTGACGGTGAGAGTGAGCCGGTCACCCTCGACCTTACCGACGACCGCGACGCGCGAAGCGCCGCTGTGCTTGGCCGCGTTGGTGAGGGCCTCGGTGACCGTGAAGTACGCCGTGATCTCCACCGATTCGGCCAGCCGGGGCACGTCCAGGTCCACGGTCACCGGCACGGGATGGCGCAGGGCCACCTCCGCGACGGCCGCCGCGAGCCCGTGATCGGTGAGCACCTGGGGGTGGATCCCCCGTACCAGGTCGCGCAGTTGCTCCAGCGCGACCTTGGCCTCGCCGCGGCCGCGGGCCACCAGGGCGGCGGCGCCGGCCGCCTGCGGGATGCCGCGCAGCTCCAGCTCGGCGAGGCCCAGGGTCATGCTGAGGGCCACCAGCTGCTGCTGCGCGCCGTCGTGCAGATCCCGCTCGATACGGCGCCGTTCGGCTTCGAAGGCGTCGACCAGGCGGACCCGGGAGCGGGTGAGCTCCAGGATCCGATCGGCCTCCACCCGCGGTCCGAGCAACAGGCGGGCGGCCTTCACCTGGGCCCCGGCGAGCAGGGCGCCCGCGTATGCCGCCACCGCCATCGCGACCAGTCCCACGGCCGTGCCGCCCAGGGCCTCCAGTGGCCCGGACACCGCCCGGCCGGGTATCAGCATCACCGTGTCCGGGGCGATGGCCCACACGATCACCGGGGTCGCCACAAGGATCAGGGAGAAAGCCAGCAGCGTCACCACGGCGAACCCGGCCGCCCCGAACACCGGCCCGAGCAGGGCCGCGTACGCGAACTCCCGCCAGGTGGCCCGCTCCCGCAGCCGCGTCCGCAACCAGGCGGCGGGCCCGGCCCCGGCCAGGGAGGTGTGCGGATCCGGCACGCGCGCGGGCTCCACGCACCGCAGCCGCCACCGCTCCAGTGCCCCCAGCGGCACCCCGGCGACGACGGCGCCCAGCAGGAGCAGCAGCCCGATCCCGACCAGCGCCAGCGCCACCCCGAGCCCGACGAGCAGGACGAGGACGACCAGTACGGGATAGCCGATGAGGAACCCGCTGCCCAGGTACGCCCAGCATCGCCAGGGCCACCACGAGCCCAGGAACCTCAGCGGCCGGCGCAGCGCGGCCAGGACGGCGATCGGGACGGCGTCGGCCGGTGGTTCGGGGAGGGGGGTCGAGTGGGACATGTCCGCCCAGCCTAGGCCGGCACCGGGTGTGTTCCGCAGGCCGGGGGATCGGCCGACGGGTCGTCACATCATCGCGCCCAGCGTCAGGAAGCCGCAGATCAGTACAAGGAGGATGGCCAGCAAGGGCCAGACGAAGCGCAGGTACTTGTCGTAGCCGACCTTGGCCAGGGCGACACCGCCGATGGTCACGGCCGAGGTGGGGACCCACAGGTTCATCCAGCCGCTCGCCGACTGCCAGGCCGTGACCACCAGCGCACGGGAGACGCCCGCGAAGTCGGCGAGCGGGGCCAGGATGGGCATGACGAGGGTGGCGTGGCCGGAGGTGGAGGGGATCAGGAAGGCGAGCGGGAGGTTGACCAGGAAGACGATCACCGCGAAGAGCGCGGACGAGGTGCCCTGCACCGCGCCCTCGATGGAGTGCAGGACGGTGTCGGTGATCCTCGAGTTGTTCATGATGACCGTGACCCCGCGCGCCAACATGATGACCAGGGCCGGAGAGATGAAGTCGGCGGCACCCTGGATGATCGTGGCGCTGATCCTCGCCTCGCCCATCCGTGCCACCAGTCCCACCAGCACCGCGGCGCACAGGAACAGCGCCGAGAGCTCCGGGAAGGACCAGCCCAGCTCCCAGGTGTACGGGGCCGCGTCCGCCTCGCCGGTGAGCGCGCCGGCCCAGGGGACCACCGAGAAGATCATGAAGCCGAAGACCACGGTGACCAGGACCAGCACCAGCTGGTGCAGCCGGGTCAGTGCCGGGGCCACTTCCTCGGCGCCGGTGGCCTTCTGCTCGCGGTCACCGGGGAGGAACCCGCACACGGACCTGGTCGGGTCCTTCTCGACGCGCTTCGCGTACCGGACGACGTAGAGGATGGTCACGGCCGTCAGGACCACCCACATCACGAAGCGCAGCGCGATGCCGTCGCCCAGCGAGATGTCGGCGGCCGCCGAGGCCACGCCCGTCGCGAACGGGTTCACGGTGGAGCACAGGACACCGATGCCCGCGCCCAGGATGGCCGTGCCGACGGCGACCATCCGGTCGTAGCCGAGGGCCAACATCATCGGCACCAGCAGACCGTAGAAGCCGAGGGTCTCCTCGGCGAAGCCCTCCACGGTGCCGAGGACGGAGAACACCAGCATCACGGCGGCGATCAGCAGGGCGCCGCGGTCGCGCAGCCGGTGGGCGAGGCGGGCGATCCCGCGGTCCAGGGCGCCGGTGGCGAAGACGACGGTGATGAACGCGCCGATGGCGAGGACGAAGAGGAAGACGCCGGCGCTGCCGTACAGCTCGCCGCTGAAGGTGGGGCCGACCTCGCCGGTCTTCGCGTCCCGGATGCCGTAGAGGCCGTTCACGGGGGCGAGGAAGAGGTCGTTCAGCCGGTCGACGAAGCTCTGGGTGTCCGGGACCCGGTGGTAGGTGCCGGAGATGGGGGCACCGTTGTCGTTGCGGTCGTACGTACCCGCCGGCACGAGGAAGGCCAGCAGCCACACTCCCACCGTGACCACGGCCAGGACGGTCAGCGCGCTCGGAAAGCCGAACCCTTTGCCGGCGGGCCCCTCGGGAGCCGGGGAGGGGACCGGATCGGCGGGGGTAGGGGGCGCCGGGGGTGTCGGGGGAGCCGTGCTCAACGGGTGCCTCGGCCGTTCGGTTCCGGTTCCATCCGCCACCATCCCTGAGAGGGTCCGCCGGCCGCCCGCCGCCGGTCGCCGGTCCGCTTCTCCGATCATGGAGCGGGGGAGCGGCCGGTGCCGAGGTGGGCTGCGCCTGCCGGGTGAACCGGGCGCGGGGCGCCGGTCAGCTCGCGGTGCGTACGAAGGTCCGCACCGCGGTGTCGAAGTAGCCGCGGGCCTCGTCGCCCTGGCGGACCGGCGAGGACACCCACACGTCGTACAGCCGGCCGTCCTCCTCCCAGCACAGGTCACGGGTGTGCCGGGGGCCCTCGGCCGAGGAGAAGCCGTCCCAGGTGAACAGCCACAGGGCGGCCTGCCGGCCGTTCCGCGTGGTGATCACGACCTCGGCGTCCCGGTAACCGGGGTTGGTCCCGGGCCCGTTGGCGTGGGCGCGCTGGTGGACGGCGAGCGGGCCGCCCGAAGCGGGCTCCGCCACCTTGATGCCGATGCGGAAGGTCTCACCGGGTGACATGTAGAAGATCCGTGGACCTTCCACCTTGCGGGTGAAGCCGAGGGGCACGGCGAGGGAGAAGCCCTCCGGGTCGGTGACCACGTGGTAGCCGGCGGGCGCGGGCTTGTCGTCGGACGAGGGGGAGACCGGGTCGGTCCGTTCGCCGGGGGTGGCGGAGGCGGCGGCGGACGGCAGGCCGGCCGCCCCGCTCGTGGACGTCCCCCCGCCGCGCTCGCCGTCGTTCATGAGCAGCGCGGCGGACACGCCCGCCCCGGCGATCGCGGCCACCAGCAGACCGGCGATCAGCGCGGCCCCCGGCCGCCGCTTCCCCGGTGCGCGTACGCTCCCGGGCACGGGGGCCGAGACGGGCGTCGGGCCGGACACCGGGGCCGTGCCGGGGTGCGTCGGGCCGTGCGGAACGGGAGCGTGCGGCACCGGAGCGTGCGGGACCGGCGTGAGCGGGGCGGGGTGCGGCGCGGCGGTCCGCGGGGCCGGGGTCCGCGGGGCGGGGTGCGGCGCGGCCGGGGCGGACCACGTCGGGGAGTACGGCGCCGCGGCCGCCTCCGCGCAGTCCCGCAGCATCTGCTCGGCCCGATCCGAGCCGAGTCGCCCGGCGGGATCGCGCTCCAGCAGTCCCCGTACCAGCGGCAGGAGCGGACCGCACGCCTCGGGCGGCCGGATCTCGTCGAAGACCACCGCGTGCAGGATCCCGCCGAGGGAGTCCCGCCGGAAGGGCGAGGTACCGCTGAGGGCCGCGCAGAGCAGCGCGCCCAGCGACCACAGATCGGCCTCGGGACCGGCCGGCGTCTGCCCCGACATCCGCTCGGGCGCGGTGTATTCGGGGGAACCGACGAAGGACCCGGTGGTGGTCAGCGTCGTGGCCCCCGACACCTGCGCGATACCGAAGTCGGTGAGCACCGGCCGCCCGCCCGGAGCCTCCAGAAGGACGTTCGCCGGCTTGATGTCGCGGTGCAGCACCCCGGCCGCGTGCGCGGTGCGCAGCGCGCCCACCAGCGCGATCCCGATCCGGGCCGCCTCGGCGACGTCCACGGGGCCGGTCCGGGAGAGCCGGTCGGCCAGGGAACCGCCCTCGACCAGTTCCATGACGATGTACGGGAGTTCGCCGTCCTCGACGATGTCGTGCACCACGATGATGTGGGGGTGCTTGAGCTGCGCGGCCGCCCGTGCCTCGCGGAGCGTGCGCTCACGCTGGTGCCGGGCCTCTTCCTCGGACAGCGCCGGGTCGAGCGCGACCTCCTTGACGGCGACGTTCCGGCCGAGCAACTGGTCGGTGGCGCGCCACACGATGCCCATGCCACCGCGTCCGAGCTTGGCGTCCAACCGGTAGCGCCCTGCGATCAGCCGGGCGTTCGCCCCCTCGGTCCCCATGGCGACATCATGCCGCATCCGCGATGAGCACCCGTTCGCGGCGTGTCGTAGCCGCCACTTGATCGTTTTTTCACGGGTAGCCCTTACTTCTGCTGCGGATTTCGGGAGGCGTGCGGTGACCGCTTGGCAGTACTTCGCCGGGGCGGGCCTGGTGGCGGCGCTCTGTCCGTTGCAGGGCCATGTGGCCGTCGCGGGCGAGGACGACGGCGACGGCTACGGTGCTCGCGTCGACCTGTGCGTGCCGGCGGGGCAGCCGGAGCGGCCGGTCTTCCGGCCGCCGTCCGGGCAGCCCTCGGTACGGGTGGTCGTGCCCGGAGCCGAGCGGCCGACCGTGCGTCACCCGGGGCGGCCCGCGCAGCCCACCAGACCCGTGCGGCCGGTCGAGCCCGCGCCGCCGAGCCCGCCGGGGGCGAAGGTGAAGCCTTCCGCGGAGGCCGAGGCCGGGGGGTCGGAGCCGCCGGAACCCGCGGCGGGTCCCGAGGAGCCGTCCGCGCCGGCGTCGGCCGACGCACCCGCCCCGCCCGCGGCCAGGGCCGCCGCCGCACGGGTGAGCGCCTTCCACGTGCGTCCGTACCGCTCGGTGGCCCTGGAGCGGCGCGGCCCGGGCGGGATGTCCACCGTGACGCTCATGGTCGTCGTCACCACCCCGGCCGTACTCGCCGCCGCCGCCCTGCGCCCCCGCTCCAAGAGCCGCGGCTGACCCCGTCGCCGCAGCTCCCCTTCGCCCCCTTCGTTCCCCTCACCCACTTCACCCACTTCACCCAGTTCATCCACCTCACCCACCTCACCCACCTCACCCAGTTCATCCACCGACCCACACCGGGAGAATCCACGTGTCCGAATGGCTGGTCCTGGCCATCGCCATGGCGCTCGTCTGCGCCCTCGTCCTCGCCATCACCGCGATCCGGCACCGCCGGGCCGCCGACGACGAGGACACCAGCGAAACCCCCGATGTCATCGAGTACATGACGATGATGGTGGGGGTGGTCTACGCGATCGTGCTGGGCCTGGCCATCGCGGGCGTCTGGGAGGCGCGCGGCGCCGCCGAGGACAGCGTGCGCCGTGAGGCCCAGGCCCTGTACGAGGTCACCCAGCGCGCCGACGTCTACCCGGCGGCCGTCCGCGACCGGATCCGGGGTGAGGTGGACGCGTACGTCTCCCACACCGTCGCCGTGGACTGGCCGCTGCTGACCTCCGGCGACGGCGCCTCGACCGAGGGCGCCGCGTTGCTCGGCAAGCTGCGCACCGACGTCACGCACCAGACCCCGGCCGACGAGCTCCAGGCGCAGGCCTACCAGCCGCTGCTGGACCACATCGCGGCCGCCGACGACGCCCGGCACTCGCGGACGCAGAGCTCCGAGTCCACCCTGCCGGGGGTGGTGTGGTTCGGGCTGCTGGTCGGCGGGCTGGTCACGGTCGGGCTGATCTTCACCCTGCAGATCCGCCGCTCCGGGCGGGAGCTGCTGCTCGCCGGACTGTTCAGCGCGCTGATCGTGTTCCTGCTCTTCATGGTGTGGAGCTTCGACGCGCCGTACGGGCGGGAGGGGATCGACTCGGCGGGGCCGTTCCAGGACCTGTTCCCGGCCACGGCGACGGCGGCGGTGGCCGCCCGCTGAGCGGCCACGGCGGCCGTCTCTTCACCGCTACACGCTCACCTCGCGCCGCCGGACCGCCTGCACCACCGGCGAGTGCCGCAGTGCCTGGGAGATACGTAGCAGGTCGCGCGGACCGTCGGCGGTGTCGACGACGGTCTCCTCGTCCTCTCCGATGATCTTTCCGTCGGGGTCGGCGGAGCGGGCCCGTACGGCGGCCGCGACCATCGCGGCCTCGGCGACGGCGCGGGCCGTCTCCTCGTCGGCCCCCTCGGCGACGGCGCTGTCGTAGGCGCCGTCGCGCAGCCCCTTGTCGAAGTACGGCCCGAGGTGCAGGAAGCCGTCGTGGATGTCCGACTCGCGTTGGATCACCCGCAGTTCCGCCGCCGACCACCAGGCCATCTGTACGGAGGGCGTGCCGCTGGGCGCGGAGATCTGCACCTCGTGCCAGAGCGGTCCGAGCCCGCGGTACGTGGCCCAACTCTCCCAGTGGTCCGACAGCCGCTGGCAGACGAGCGGGACCACGAAGCCCATCGCGCTGATCAGTGCCCCGAGGGAGGCGAGCGGCGGAGCGGCGTAGGTGCTGAGGCCGTCGAGGTCGTGACCGGTCCAACGGGCGCCGACCGCGGTCATCTTGGTGGCGTCGTAGGCGAGGTTGAAGATGTAGCCGATGACGATGATCACCAGGCCGATCCGCAGCCAGCCGCGGACCTGGAGCGACCAGCGCCAGCACAGGACCATCATCACCACCGCGGCCACGAAGTGGGCCAGCAGGTAGAGGGCGATCATGTGGCCGATGTAGGGCGTGTTCGCGTAGTAGGTGTCGAAGTCGCGCAGGCGCTCGACCGGGGTCTCCCCGAGGGCGAAGAGCACGACCAGGGCGGCGACCACCACGCTGTAGCCCAGGATCCAGCGGCGCGAAACACCTTGGGTCCGTTCGGCCGGTCCGCCCCGCCAGTTGACCATCAGGACCAGGCAGGAGGCGCTGAAAGCGGTGATCAGGCAGTAGACGAGGGGGGCCGAGACGTTGACGATCCCGGTCCAGCGGTTGACCGCCGCGATGGTGGGCGGGGCGGCGAAGGTGAACACCGCTCCGGCCAGGGTCAGCAGGGCGACCACCGACCGCAGGAGCGGGTCGCGCCAGTTGTGCCGCAGGGCCGGCAGCTTGAAGGCGAGTGAGACCGCCATCGCGGCCGCCGGTATGTAGTAGTCCTTGCCGTTCAACGCTCGTTCCTGTGCCCCCGGTAGCCCAGCGAAGCCTCGATCCGGCCCGCCAATTGATCGCGCTGGACCGGAGCGCGGTGGCTCGCCGATCCGGCCAGCCAGTTCCGACACCGACTACCCAGCAGTAAGCCGAAGGTTTCGGCCTCGGTCTCCTCCTGGACGTCGGCGCGGGTGCGCGCGGCGACGCGGCGTACGGTTTCGCCGATGTCGGCCTCGTCGGTCAGCAGCCGCGCGGCGACGGCGGCGCCGTCGACGTGGTGACTGCAGTGGCCGGCCTTCATGTGCCACAGCTCGTGGCCCAGGATCACCAGTTGGTGGTCCGGGGCGGTGCGTTCCTCGATGACCACGAGATCGCGGTCCGCCATGTCGAGCCACAGGCCGCTGGCCGTCCGTGGTGGGAACGAGGCCATCCGGAAGTCCACCCGGCGGCCGCGGTGTCTGCTCATGCCCTCGCAGAGGGCAGCGTAGAGGTCCACGGGCTCCACGGGGGCGGTGAGCCGGATCCCGGCCACCAACTCCCCGCACAACCGCCGCTGCTCTCTGCCTATGCTCACCGTTCTCCCCGTCGGCGCGGATCCGGATCAGGACTCAAGGATCAGACCCAGACTTTCGACTGGGTCAGGATTCGTTCGGTTTGACGCTTTCGAGGAGCATGTCCAGCCATTCGGTCACCTTGTCCCGGTGCTTGTCGCTGGGCAGTTGGGCCGCGCGCCAGGCGATGCCCCGTACACCGTGGTTCTGGAGGAGTCTTGCCAGCGGATCGCCCGCCGATGCGGCCGAGGCCGGTACGGTTTCCCGCGCCCGCCCCGCGAAGTCCTGGAGCAACTGTTGCTCCGTCCGCTGGAGCGCGTCGGTGAGGGCGTCGGCGTCGTGCGCCGTGAGGAACCCGGCGTGCACGCCGAAGAACCGCTGGATCGCGTCGCAATGTTCCATGGTGGGGCGCCGGTCGCCGTTGATCAGTGCTCCGGCCTGCTGCCGCGACATGCCGGCGCCGTCCGCGATCTCCTGCTGGGTGTAGCGGCGCCCGTTCGGCTTGACACGTGTCCGCCGCAGCAGGTCGAGGCGCTGGAGGAAACGGGTCTGCAGATCGGGTTCGCCGGCCGGCCTGCCGTCGAGCAGGGTCCTGACCACGTCCGTGGGTACGCCGGAGGCCTCGGAGAGACGCCGCAGGTCGAAGACCTGGTTGCGGTCGCGGCCCATCTTGCCCGCGAGTTCGGCGACACGCGTGATGGTGGCTGCCAGGGGTGCGTCGGCCACCGCGACGGGAGCCGGGAAGCCGTCTGTCACCAGTGGTTCTCCTAGATCGCGCGAAGTCGGTATGGGCACATGGTCGGCTTCTGGAATCTAGCCGCTCTCGCCCAGAAGGGCTAGAACGTGCCACAGCTGTGGCGGGAATGAGCTGTCAAGAGGCTGGAATTGCCACAATAGTTGACACTCGAATGAAGTCGGTAGCAGGATCGCCACACGGAAATGAAGATCCAGACCGGAGGAGGGGGAGCTCTCAGTGCCACATCTCGCAGCGGTGGGCCCGTCCGATGGACTCGCCCGAGCCGTTGAAGAGCGCTTGACGGGCGAGGAACCCGCCCGCGGCGCCGTGCGGTCGGAGCGACGCAAGGAGATTTTGCGCCAGCGCCGCGAGGAGCTGGGCCTGAGCCAGGAGGACCTCGCCGCTCGACTGCGCATCAGCGTGCGCGCGTACGGGAACTGGGAAAGAGGTCTGGTCAAGGAATGGACGGACCGCAAACTGCTCGCCCTGGCCGAGGCCTTGGAGATGAGCGAGCGGCAGTGTTTCTGGCTGTTCCGCGTCATGGTGGACCGCGACCCGCCGCCCACGTGGCGGGCCGCCGAGGAGAACCGGCTGCCCGACGACCCGGCGCAGCGTGACTACCTGTGCGACTACGCGGCCCTCATGGAGTCCGTGCCGTACCCGAGCTTCCTGGTGGACCACCGCTGGGACGTGGCTCTGACCAACTCGGCCTTCGACCAGCTCTTCCGGTCCGTGAGACCGCACCCGACGGCCCTGCCGGACGACAACTTCCTGCGCTTTGTGCTGTTCCACCCGGACGCGGCCGCCGTACTGGAGGACCACGAACCGGCCTGGTGCGTACCGCTGCTGGCCCAGTTCGCGACCGCGCTGGCCGGCGACCCCGAGGACGAGGGGCTGCGCAGCATCCGCCAGGAGGTGGCCCGTGACCCGTTCATGGAAGCGGCCTACCGGTACGGCGTGCCGCACTGGCTGAGCACCCACGGGACCGACGCCGCCGAGCTCGACGGGGCGGTGCGCACCGTGCGCCACCCCGACCCGAGGTGGGGGCTGGTGCGGTGCCGGATGGTGGCCGAGACCAGTCGGATGCTGGGCGAGATGGGGCTGACCCGGATCACCCTGATCCTGTCGACGCCCACGGGCGCACCGAGCGGCCCCGTCCGCGGCGGCGGCTTCACGCAGCAGCAGGGCGCCAGGCTGCGCGCCGTGCCGTCGCCGGTGGAGTGACCGATCGGGGCAGACTGGTGCCCGTAGGTGTGCGCCGTGGCTTCCGTGCCACCGGTCGGGCCATCCGCCATGTCGCCGATCGTGGCATCGGGTCGGGCGGCGGCCGGCACGGCGGCGGCGCCGGCGTCGGGATCTGCACGGGTGAGAGGCGGTAGGGGCATGCGGTTGACGATCCTCGGTGGGGGCGGCTTCCGGGTCCCGCTCGTCCACGGAGCACTGCTCGGCGACCACGTCGAGGGCCGGGTGACCCATGTGACGCTCTACGACGAGGACCCGGTGCGGCTCATCGCCATGGCCCGGGTGCTCCGAGACCAGGCCGCGGCCGCGTCGGCGGCCGACCCGGCGGTGCACGCCCCGACCCTGACCGTCACCGAAGACCTCGACGAGGCCCTGCGTGGGGCCGATTTCGTCTTCTCCGCGATCCGCGTCGGTGGCTTGGAAGGGCGCGCCGCGGACGAGCGGATCGCCCTCGCCGAGGGGGTCCTCGGCCAGGAGACGGTGGGCGCGGGCGGGATCGCCTACGGCCTGCGCACCGTGCCGGTGGCGCGCGAGATCGCCCGCAGGATCGCCCGCCGCGCCCCCGCCGCGTGGGTCATCAACTTCACCAACCCGGCCGGGCTGGTCACCGAGGCCATGGCCGAGGAGCTCGGCGAGCGGGTGATCGGCATCTGCGATTCCCCCGTGGGCCTCGGCCGGCGCATCGCCCGGCTGCTCGGCGCCCGCCCGCAGGACGCCTGGATCGACTACGTCGGCCTCAACCACCTGGGCTGGGTACGCGGGCTGCGCATCGGCGGTCGCGACGAGCTGCCCCGGCTGCTGGCCGACACCGAGGCCCTGGAGTCCTTCGAGGAGGGCCGGCTCTTCGGGGCGGCATGGCTGCGCTCGCTCGGCGCGATCCCCAACGAGTACCTGCACTACTACTACTTCAACCGGGACACGGTACGGGCGTACCAGGAGGCGAAGCAGACCCGCGGGGCCTTCCTGCGCGACCAGCAGCGCGGCTTCTACGCCGAGGCCGGCCGGGCCGAGGCCCCGGCCGGGGCGGCGCTGGCCGCCTGGGACCGTACCCGGGCCGAGCGCGAGGCCACGTACATGGCCGAGAACCGTGAGGCGGCGGGTGCCCCGGAGCGCGAGGAGAGCGACCTCGAATCCGGTGGTTACGAGAAGGTCGCGCTCGCGTTGATGCGGGCCATCGCCCGGGACGAGCGGGCCACACTGATCCTGAACGTCCGCAACGGCTCGACGCTGTCCGTCCTCGACGCCGAGGCCGTCATCGAGGTGCCCTGCCTGGTCGACGCGAACGGCGCCCACCCGGTGGGCGTCGCGCAGCTTCCCCTGCACGCGGTGGGGCTGGTGACGGCGGTCAAGGCCGTCGAACGGGAGATCCTGGCAGCGGCCGCGAGCGGTTCGCGGGCGGACGCGGTCAAGGCCTTCGCGCTCCATCCGCTCGTCGACTCGGTGGGCGTGGCCCGGCGGCTGCTGGACGGGTACGCGGCGGAGCACCCGGGCCTCGCCTACCTGCGCTGATCCGCCGCCCCGCCCTGGCGCGGGCGTCCCCCGTACGGCGCAGCGCCGCATGCGCCGCGGCGGGCGCGCTGTGACAGTGCGAGGGTGACCACTGCCCCGGCCGAAGCCGCCGCGCCCCCTGTGATCGACCGGCGGCGGCGCAACGTCATCTTCGGCACGATCATGCTCGGTGTGCTGCTCGCGGCACTCGACCAGACCATCGTCGGGACCGCGCTGCCCACGATCGTGGGTGATCTGGGCGGCGGCGACCACATGTCGTGGGTGGTGACCTCGTACCTGCTGGCCGAGACCGTGGCGACGGTCCTGGTCGGTAAATTCGGTGACCTCTTCGGCCGGAAACTGATCTTCCAGATCTCCGCCATCGTCTTCATCAGCGGTTCCTTCCTGTGCGGCCTGTCCGGCAACATGACCTTCCTGATCGTGTGGCGCGGCGTCCAGGGCATCGGGGCCGGCGGCCTGATGGTCACCGCGATGGCACTGATCGCCGATGTGGTGCCCCTGCGAGAACGCGGCAAGTACCAGGGCATGATCGGCGCCGTCTTCGGGGTCGCCACCGTCATCGGACCGCTGCTCGGAGGCTTCTTCACCGACCAGTTGACCTGGCGGTGGTGCTTCTACGTCAATGTCCCGATCGCGATCCTCGTCGTCATCGCGGCCGCGAAAACGATTCCGGCGGTCCGGTCCTCGGGCCGGCCGGTCATCGACTACCTGGGCATCGCGCTGGTCGCCATCGGCGCCAGTGCGCTCATCCTGGCCACCAGTTGGGGCGGGAACGAGTACGCCTGGACCTCGCCGGTCATCATCGGCCTGTTCGCGGGCGGCGCGGTCGCGCTGGCGTTGTTCTGCCTGGCCGAGACACGCGCCGCGGAACCGATGCTGCCGATGCGGCTCTTCCACAATCCGGTCTTCGCCGTGTGCTCCATCCTGAGCTTCGTCGTCGGCTTCGCGATGCTCGGCGCGATGACCTTCCTGCCGACCTACCTCCAGTACGTCGACGGGGACTCGGCCACGATCTCGGGCGTCCGGACCCTGCCCATGGTCATCGGCCTGCTGATCGCCTCCGTCTTCAGCGGCAACGTGGTGAGCCGGACCGGCCGGTACCGGATCTTCCCGATCGTCGGGAACGCGGTCATGGGCGTCGGCCTCTACCTGCTGTCGGTGATGGGACCCGGGACCAGCACCCTGCTGGAATCGCTGTACATGTTCGTGCTGGGCACGGGCATCGGCCTGTCCATGCAGGTGCTGACCATCGCCGTGCAGAACACCGTCGACTACGCCGATCTCGGCACCGCCACCTCCGGCGTCACCTTCTTCCGTACGCTCGGCAGCGCCTTCGGCACGGCGGTCTTCGGGACCATCTACGCGAACCACCTGGGGCCCGAACTGGAGGCCGCCTACGGGGAGGCGGCGCGGCTCACCGGACAGGATCCGGAGCAACTGGCCAGGGCGGCGTCCACCCCGGGCGGGGTGCACCGGCTCGCCCCGGAGGCCGCCGCGCCGGTGATCGACGCGTACGCGCAGGCCCTGCAGACGGTGTTCCTGTACACCGTTCCGGTCGCCGCGTTCGGCTTCGTCGTGGCGCTCTTCCTCAAGCAGGTGCGGCTGCGCGACAGCGCCCGGGCCGGGTCCACGGACATGGGCGACGGGTTCGGCTCGCCGGCCACGGCCTCGGGCGACTCGGCCAAGCTGCTGGAGCTGGCCGTCGGCAAACTCGTACGGAACATGGGCGCGGACACGGCGCGGGGGATCGTCGAAGGCTCCGACACCCGGCTGGACATCGCGGGCGCCTGGGCGGTGATGCAGGTGGACGTGATGACGCGGACCATCGGCCACGCGAGCCTCGGACTGATCGCCGGCCGCCGGTCCCTGCCGCCGGAAGTGCTGATCCCCGTCTACGAGCGGATGGCGGACGAGGGCTTCGTCAGCCGCGAGGACGGCTTCGTGACCCTCACGGCGGCCGGGCAGCGGGAGGCCGACGTCATCTCGAAGGCGTGGGGCGAGTGGCTCAAGGACCAGCTGGAGAAGGACCGGGGGCGGCCGCGGAGCGCCGAACTGCGGGTCGCGGCGGACGCCATCGCCAAGCGGTTGCTCGCGGAGGACCTGGGGGAGGGCAACTTCGCGCCAAAGGTGGTGGTGCGGCGGTAGAACGGGGCCCGGAGCGGAACCCGGTGGCGTCGGCGATCGTCATCCCTTTCGAAGCGTTCGGACAGCCGGACCGGCAGCCGGACGGCGGACCACGGACGACGGACGAGGACGACGGGGGCGCTCGTGAGGATCACACTGGCCGAGGAGATCATGCTGCTGTCCCTCGACGACGAGTCCGGGGCGGCGCGACAGCGCCAGTCGGCGGGTTGGGCCGTGGCGGGCGCGCTCCTGCTCGAACTGGTCATGGCGGAGCGGGTGTCGGTGTCGGGCAAGTACCTGGAGCTCCGCAGCACCGAACCCACGGGGGAGGAACTGCTCGACGGCCGGATCCGGTTGCTGGAGGCCTGGCTGCGAGGGCGTGACAAGCGCCGGGTGACGGACTGGCTGACGAAGGACCAACCCAAGGCGGTCGGCGCCACCCTGGAGAGGCTGGGTGCGCGTGGACTGGTGGTGGCCCAGGTCCACAAGGTGTTCGGGGTGTTCCCGCAGCGCCGCTACCCGGAGGCCGACGGTACCGTCGAGAGCGCCCTGCGCGAGCGGCTCCGCGCGGTCGTCCTCGACGGCGCCGAGCCGGACGAGCGCACGGCCGGGCTCATCGCCCTGATCCACTCGGCCAAGCTGCACCGGCTCGTCTTCCCCGGCCGGCAGCCCCAGGAGGTGTCCGCCCGGATGGAAGAGATAGCCGCCGGCCGGTGGGCGGCCGAGAGCGTCCGGGCCGCCATCCGCGACATGCAGGCCGCGATGGTGGCGGTGTCCGTCGTGACGGTCCTGACGGCCACCTCCTAGCGGGCCACCTGGGCGTCCTCAAGGCGGGCGCCCTCCGACGGGCGTTCTCCGGCGGGTGCCCTCCGGCGGGTGGTGCGGCCGCTCAGACGCTCGGAGCCGGGCCCGAGACCGGGTAGTCGTACGAGGGGACGGGCGGCGGCGTGGTGAGATCCGGGCGCCAGGCGCGCAGCACGCTCGCCGACGGGACGTAGAGGGCCGAGGGGATCTCGGCGGGGGCGAACCACTGCCAGCGGACGATCTTGTCCGGCTCGGTGACGGCCGGGACGCCCTCCGCCGCGGTGGTGACGGCGGCGGCCGTCAGCCTGGTCACTCCGGCCTGCGCGTCGATCTGCACGGACAGGATCCGGATCGCCGCGGGGTCCGCCCGCAGTGCCGTCTCCTCGGCGAGTTCCCGGGCGGCGGCGCGCTCGAAGCCCTCCCCGGGGTCGACCTTTCCGCCGGGCAGCTCCCAGCGGCCGTCGTGGGCCTGGCCGAGCAGCACGCGGCCGTCCGCAGCCAGGACGACCAGTCCGACGCCGACGACGGCGTGAGGCCGCGGCGTGGCGCGCTCGGGGCGTTCGCCGGTGGTGGTCATGGACGTCCTTCCGATGGAGGGGTGGGCCGGGCCCGGACATGGATCCGCTCGCCCTGGGGGCCGAAGAGGCTCAGGAACTCCGCCGGCTGCGGACCCGCGTTGAAGAAGGCGTGCGGGGTGCGCGTGTCGAACTCGGCGGCCTCGCCCGGACCGAGGACGAGGTCGTGCCCGCCGAGCAGCAGCCGGATGCGTCCGGCGAGCACGTACAGCCACTCGTAGCCCTCGTGGACCTGCAGCTCGGGCTCGGGCGGCGGACCGTCGAGGGGCGGGAGGATCTGCTTGAAGGCGTGCACGCCGCTGAACTTCCGGGTCAGCGGCACATAGGTGCTGCCGTGCCGGACGAACGGGCGCGGGCGGATCCGGGGGTCCCCGGTCTCCGGGGCGCCGACCAACTCGTCGAGCGCCACCCGGTGCGCCCTGGCCAGCGGAAGCAGCAGCTCCAGCGTCGGCCTGCGCTGTCCGGACTCCAGCCGGGAAAGGGTCGAGAGCGAGATCCCGGTGGTCTCGCTGAGCTGGGCCAGGGTGGTGCCGCGCTGTCGGCGTAGGGCGCGCAGCCGCGGGCCCACGGCGGTGAGCACGTCGGCGAGTTCCTCGTCCTGTTCCTCGGTGGCCATGGATCCATTTGCCACTTCGGCAAGAACATTTGTCAAGCGGGCCGCCGTGGGCGGACCCTCACAGGTATGGACAACGCAAGCGACAACTCCTTCGACGTGGTGGTCGTGGGCGGCGGGGCCGCCGGCCTGGCCGGGGCACTGACCCTGGTCCGGGCCCGCCGTTCGGTACTGGTCATCGACTCCGGCAGCCCGCGCAACGCCCCGGCCGCGCACATGCACGGATACCTCGGGCAGGACGGGGAGAGCCCCGCCGCGCTGTTGGCCAAGGGGCGGGCGGAGGTGGCCGGCTACGGCGGGGAGATCCGGCCGGGCACGGCCGTGGCCGCGGACCGGCTGCCCGACGGCGGCTTCCTGGTGCGTCGCGGGGACGGTACGAGCGTCCGGGCCCGCCGGTTGCTGGTCGCCACCGGCCTGGTGGACGAGCTGCCCGCCGTGCCCGGCCTCGGGGCGCGCTGGGGGCGGGACGTGCTGCACTGCCCGTACTGCCACGGCTGGGAGGTCCGGGACCGGCCCGTCGCGGTGCTGGCCGACGGGCCCCTCGCCGTGCACCAGGCCCAGCTCTGGCGGCAGTGGAGCGAGCGGATCACCCTGCTCGCGCACACCTGGCGGCTCACCGCCGAGGACCGGGAACTGTCGGCCGCCCTCGGGATCCGGGTCGTGGAGGGCGAGGTGACCGGCCTCGGGGTCCAGGACGACCGGCTGACCGGGGTGACCTTGGCGGGCGGCGCCGTGGTGGAGTGCGAGGCCCTGGTGGTCGCCCCGCGGTTCACCGCCCGCTCGGGTGTCCTGAGCAGCCTCGGCCTGCCGACCGTCGTGGTGGAGCGGGACGGCCTGCCCGTCGGCACCTGCGTCGAGTCCGACCCGGACACCGGAGCCACGGCCCTGCACGGGGTCTGGGTCGCGGGCAATGTGACCGCCCCGCTGGAGAAGGTCCCGGGCGCGGCCGCCCAGGGGGTGCGGGCGGCGGTGGCCATCAACACCGAGCTCGTCGAGGCGGAGGCCCGGCGGGCCCTGGAGGTCCACCGGGCCGGCGCCGTCGTGTGAGGGGCGTGCGGGGTGTGTGTGAGGGCGGCGCGGGGCGAGGTGATGACCGTTCGCCGATTCTCGGACATCTGTGCGGGTTTCGGTCGGCTCCCGTTCGCGCAGGCTCTGAACGGTGTGATCGTCATACGGTCCAACGGCTCGGGGGGACGCTCCATGGCACATGTGCTGGTCATCGGCGGAGGTGTCGCGGGGGCCGCCACCGCCCTGCTCGTGGCGCGGCGCGGACACACGGCGGAGGTCTTCGAACGCGACACGCGGGCCCCGGGCACGGCGCTCGACCGTGACTTCTTCGGCTGGCGGCGGCCGACCGTACCGCAGGCGGCCCAGCCGCACGTGCTGCTCGGGGCCGCCCGCAACGTCCTGCGCGGCGATCTGCCCGACGTCCACGCGGAGATGCTGCGGCTCGGCGCCCGCGAACGGCACGAGCTGGACTGGTTCGACGTACGCCCGCCCGCGCTGCCCGGCGACGAGGACCTCGTGATGCTGCAGGCCCGGCGCATCGTCCTGGAGAGTGCGCTGGCCACGGCCCTTCGCGCGGAACCGGGCGTCGTCGTCCGGTACGGGGAGCCGGTCAACGGGCTGATCACGGCTCCGGGCCCGTCCGAGGGCGCCGGGATCCAGGTGATGGGAGTGACCACCGAGACCGGGAGCTACCCGGGGGACCTCGTCGTGGACGCCGGCGGGCGGCGCGGCGGCACCGAGCGCAGGCTGGCCGAGGCCGGCTGCCGGCCACCCGTGGTGGAACGGCATCGCACCGGGCTCGCGTACTTCTGCCGCTGGTACCGGCTGCCCGACGGCATGGACGAGGGGCCGCGCCGGCCATGGGCGGTGACCGGAGGGCCCTTCGCCGGGTGCGCCGTCTTCCCGGCCGACAACCGGGTGTTCGCCGTGACGCTGTTCGTGCACACCACGGACACCACGCGCTCGGCACTGCGCGACCCCGCCGTGTTCGAGGCGGCGGCACGCGCCTTCCCGCCCGGCGCGGCCTGGCTGGCACTGGGCGCCGAACCGCTGTCGGGCGTCCTGGCCACGGCGAGCCTGGACAACCGGTGGAGCGCGCTGGTCGACGAGGCGGGCCCGGTGGTGACCGGGCTGGTGCCGGTCGGGGACTCGATCACGCACACCAACCCGACCCTCGGGCAGGGCACCTCGCTCGCGTTGTGGGCCGCGCGCAGGGTGGCCCGAACGGCACACCGGGACCCGGGATCGGCGCGGTACGCCACCGATCACCACGCCTGGACGGAACGCACCCTGAAACCGTGGTTCGACTTCCAGGTCGTCGCGGACGCGGCGATCGGCGAGCGCTTCGCGACCCGGGCGGTGCGCGGGGGGACGGCACGCGAGGTGTCCGCGCTGTTCGACTGCGCGCTGGAGGATCCGCTGGTGATGCGCGCACGGGCGCGGGTCCGGCACCTGGTGGAGCCGCCGGAGCGGGCGTACGCGGATCCGGAGATCCGCGCCCGAGTGACGCGCTGGCTGGCGGCTCGGCCGCACTACGCGCCGAACGTGGCGGGGCCGGACCGGGAGGAGTGGGAGAAGCTGACGGCGGGCTGAGGCGAGGCGGTCGGGAGCCGCTCAGCCGGGGGTGGGGTCGGCGGTGGTGTCGGGGGTCGGGCCGGCGGCGGGGTCGGGGGTGTGGCCGAGGACCTCGGCGAGGTCGTAGCCGACGACCTCCTCCAACTGGGCGTAGGTACAGCTCTCGGGCGTCCGGTCGGTCCGCCAGCGGTGGAACTGGGCGGTGTGGCGGAAGCGGTCGCCTTCCATGTGGTCGTACTTCACCTCGACGACCCGCTCGGGTCGCAGCGGCACCCAGGACAGGTCCTTCTTGCCGGTCCAGCGACTCTGCGCGCCGGGCAGCCGAGCGCTCTCGTGGGCGGACTCCTCGGCCCAGGCGGCCCACGGGTGGCCGGTCGGATCGGGCATCCGCAGGGGTTCGAGTTCCTCCACCAGCTCGGCGCGGCGCTTCATGGGGAAGGCGGCGCACACGCCCACGTGCTGGAGGGCGCCGTGGGCGTCGTACAGGCCGAGCAGCAGCGATCCGACAATCGGACCGCTCTTGTGGAAACGGAAACCCGCGACGACGACGTCGGCCGTACGTTGGTGTTTGACCTTGAACATGAGGCGGGCATCGGGCCGGTAGCGGAGATCGAGCGGTTTGGCGATCACCCCGTCGAGCCCGGCGCCCTCGAATCGCTCGAACCACTCCTGCGCCAGCGCGGGATCGGTGGTCGCGGGCGCGAGATGAACGGGGGGCCGAGCGGTGGAGAGGGAACGGACGAGGGCGGCGCGGCGGTCGGCGAGCGGGCTGTCGAGCAGGGAGTCGTCGCCGAGGGCGAGCAGGTCGAAGGCGACGAAACCGGCGGGTGTGGTCTCGGCCAGCAGGGCGACGCGGGACTGCGCGGGATGGATGCGTTCGGTCAGCCGGTCGAAATCGAGGCGCCCGCCATGAACGATGACGATCTCGCCGTCCATGACGCAGCGGCTCGGCAGACTTTCCTTCAGGGCCTCCACCAGCTCGGGAAAATACCTGGTCAGGGACTTGCCCGTGCGGCTGCCGAGCTCGATCTCGTCGCCGTCGCGAAACACGATGGCCCGGAAGCCGTCCCACTTGGCCTCGTACTGCATCCCGGGCGGGATCTTCGCCACGGACTTGGCGAGCATCGGCTTCACGGGCGGCATCACTGGCAGATCCATGCCTCCGATTCTGCGGTGGTACGTCCGGACCCGCCCGGTATGCGCGCAGGACCGGGCCCGCCTACCGTGGCGCTCATGGGTGCTGCCGGTAATGCGATCGAGCTCGACGCGGGCGGACGGACGGTACGACTGTCCAGCCCGGACAAGGTGTACTTCCCGGAGCGCGGCCTCACCAAGAGGGACGTGGCCGAGTACTACCTGGCGGTGGCACCCGGCATCACGCGCGCCCTGCGCGACCGGCCGACGACCCTGGAACGCTTCCCGGACGGGGTGGACGGCGAGTCCTTCTTCCAGAAGCGGGCACCGAAGAACCTGCCCGACTGGATCCCCACCGCCCACATCGCCTTTCCGAGCGGCCGCACCGCCGACGAGATCTGCCCGACCGAACCGGCCGCCGTCCTGTGGGCGGCCAACCTGGGCTGCCTCACCTTCCATCCCTGGCCGGTACGGCGTGAGGACACCGACCGCCCCGACGAGCTCCGGATCGATCTGGACCCGCAGCCGGGCACCGACTATCACCACGCGGTGGCGGCCGCCCACGAACTGCGTGCCTTGCTGGAGGAGCTCGGCCTACGGGGCTGGCCCAAGACCTCGGGCGGCAGGGGGCTGCACGTCTTCGTGCCGATCGAGCCGCGCTGGACCTTCACCGAGGTCCGCCGGTGCGCCATCGCCCTCGGCCGGGAACTGGAGCGCCGAATGCCGGGCAAGGTCACGACGGCCTGGTGGAAGGAGGAGCGCGGCGAGCGGATCTTCGTCGACTACAACCAGACGGCACGCGACCGCACGATCGCCTCCGCCTACTCCGTCCGCCCCCGCCCGCACGCCCCGGTATCGGCGCCGCTGCGCTGGGACGAGGTGGACGACGCGGAACCCGGCGACTTCGACATCGTGACGATGCCGGCCCGCTTCGCCGAACTGGGCGACCTGCATGCCGACATGGACGAGCACGCCTTCGCCCTGGACGCCGTACTGGAACTCGCGGCCCGCGACGAACACGATCACGGCCTGGGGGACATGCCCTACCCCCCGGACTACCCGAAGATGCCGGGCGAGCCCAAGCGCGTCCAGCCCAGCCGGGCCAAGCACGAGGACTGACGGGCGCCATCACCCTGGGTCGAGAGGGCCATAGGCGGGGGAGGGACGCGGTCCACGCCCCGCCCACCGCCGACACCGCGACCCGGCCCGCTCGGACCGGGGACCGGCAGCGTCCCGATGTGTGGAGTGCCGGCGCCCGCGTCATGACGTGGTGTTGATCAGTCGTTGATCGGACGTCCATCCGCAGAGATAAGTATCACCGGCATGTCGATCAATACCACTGCCGCAACCACTGACACCGCTTGGTACGACCTCGCCCTGTGCGCCCAGACGGGCCCCGGCTTCTTCTTCCCGGAGCCCGGCTCCTCACTGCGCGACGCGAAGCGCCTGTGCGGTGCCTGCGAAGGTCGGGCCGCGTGCCTGGAGTACGCCCTGGCCAATGACGAGCGCTTCGGAGTCTGGGGCGGCCTCTCGGAATCCGAGCGCCAGGCCCTGCGCCCGCGCCGCCGCTGATCAGGTGCGGGTGGCCTTCCCACTGGCCCGCACCAGCCCCACCCGCCGCGCGAGTTCGAACCCCTCGCCCCCACACTCCTCCCGGCGAGGTGTGTGGGGTACGACGCGCACGGGGTAATGCCCCCCGACGGGCGACACGACCCCACCGAACCGCGGGTCCCCGGCGAACCAGATCCGGTCCGGGTGGTCATCCTCCAGCGTGGCGAGCGGGACGGGGAGCGGGATGATCCTGAACGTGGCCGTGAAGTCCCCCTCGAACGGGATGGCGATGGTCGAGGGGCTTCCGGGCGGCCGGCGCGGGTGCCGACACTGCCACTCGCGCCAGGGGTACGACCTCAGTACGAGGGCGACGCGACGTCGCCGGAAATAGGCGATGGTTACCCAGGGGAACAACGGCGCTGCCAGCATGGTCATGAGCGCGAAGGCCAATCCCGCGTGCGGGACCAGGTCAATGCAGGCCAGGGCTGTCAGCGGCGGGCCGCCGAGACTGAGCACCCACCCAAGGCGTCGTGCAGCCAACCGTTTGTAGCCGACCACGGTTGGAGGATGGTCCCAGGCCGCCTTGGTGAGCGTGACGCTCATAGGAGTGCCTCCAGGATGCGTGAAGACCCTGCTGCCGTCGGTGCGCTCGCCTCGGGGTCGGCGAAGGCGAGGGTGTGCGCGACCGCTTCGATGATGTCTGTGTAGGCGTCGGCGTATTGGGTGGACGCACTGGTCAGGTCGAGGATCAGTAGATGGCTGCCGTTGGGATGTACGGTCGCGACCCTGGCCTGAAACAGGTGATGCTCGATACCTGGTACGGAAATGGTCCCGGCGACCAGACAACAGGGTAGAGCTGACGGCACCTCGATGAACTTGCTGACGGAGCTGGTCCACAGTGTTGAGCGGGCGATCGCCAGAGCCGTACGAGCCACGGCAAGCTGGGGGTTGGGCTGCCCGATCGGTCGGATCGCGAGGGAGAACAAAGAAGTGGTGACCCCGACCGGCGCCTCGGGATGAAAGCCGAGAGCGGTGTGTACGACGTCGTGCGCTGCGAGTCCCTCAAGGCCATCCACGAGTCGGGACAGGTCCTCTTGGGCGGCTGGGCTACCCAAGGCTTCTGCGAATGCGTCCAGGGATGCCGCGTCGCCAGGACCGATGTCATGGAACCCCGGTGGAAGGCGAAACCAGACCGATGGGCTGCTGCTCTGCTGGGTCACGGCCGCAGCACCGACCAGACATGGCCTGATTTCCTGATCGCGGAAGGCGCGTCGTCCAGGACCCCGCGGGTGCCGTCCGCGGCCGTTGAGCCGTGTTCGATCGTTTCGCTGTCGGATCCGTAATCCATGCCAGCAGTCAGAGCACCAGTACCCGCCACCGCCACACCCATCCGGTCTCTGGCTTCTTGAGTCGACGACCGCATGGCCCATCCGGTGAGAGGGCTGTCCATCTGCCGCAGCTCCTCAGAAGTGCTCCACGCCGTTTGCCTGAATGCGGTGGCCCCGGGGGCGAGTCCCGTCAACGCGCTACCTTCCGGAGCGGCGGCCATGGCCGCTCGGGCGGCTGCCGTGCCGGCCTTGGCGCCGGAGGCGACCGCTGCCACGCCCGGGACCGCGCCGGCGGTGTCTCCCAAGAGGGTCACACTGCTCTTCCAGAAGTCCGCGTCGAACTGGCCCTTGGTGAAGCCGTCCGTCAGGGATTTCCGGAACTTCGGGTCCGAGGTGTGCATCGCCAGGGCAGCCAGCGAGAGGCCGCTTCCGACGAGCATGAGTGCGAGCCCCGCCGGCGGGCAGGCCAGAGCCACCAGAGCTCCGACGAAACCGAGCATCGCCGACGCGTTCGACAACGCGTCCGCCGGATCCTCGACGATCTTGTTCCAGATCGAGGCCAGGAGGCCCGGTTCCTTCGGGGCCAGTCGGTCCGTCGCCGCGTTCAGGCTCTGCGCCACCCGGCGGGCGGCCGCGCCGTGCTCGGAGGCGAGTTCGCGGGCCAGGCGGCGGGTGTCGGTGAGGGCCTCCTCCGTCTTCGCCGCCGCGGCGCGGGCCTCGTACTGGCCGGCCAGCGTGCGGTGGGCGACCAGGGTGTCGTGCCACCCCGTGAGCCGGCGGGACGCCTCCGCGAGGGAGGTGTGGGCCGCGCCGAGGTAGCGGGGGAGGTCCTTCGACAGGGAGGCGCGGAAGGCCGTGGCGGCCTCGCCCTGCCAGGCCGAGCTGTGCGCGACCAGGTCCTTCATCACCCGGGAGGCCTCGCCGAGGGAGGTGGCCGAGGCGGTGAGCTTCTTGGCCAGGGCCAGGACGGTCGCGGGGTCCCCGGGGGCCGGGTCGAAGCCCAGCGCCGCGTACTCAGCCACGCGCGGCCGCCGCCCGGAGGAAGGCCGCACGCACGGCCTGATCCAGCTCCGCGTACTCCGCGGCGCTCCGGTCCACGCCCTCCCGGAGGTCCTTGACGCGTTCGGTCAGCTCGCGCGTGCCGTGGGCCCAGCGTTCCTGGAAGCCGTCGCACGCCGCGTCGAGGTCCGCCGTGCCCAGCTGATCGGGCCGTACGTGGTCCAGGGCGCGCCGGGCCTCCCGAAGGGAGACCAGCGAGGAGTCCAGGGCGCGCGTCAGACGGGTCAGCTGGTCGATGTCCACCTGGAGCGAGGTCATGACGCGAAACCCTGGCAGAGCGGGGCTCTGCCAGGGCAATCGGCGTCACTCGCCCGAGCGAGCGGAAATCGGTCAGCCCTTGCGGGCGGCGAGACGTGCGGCGCGGGCGGCCAGCTTCTCGTCGAACTTCTTGGCCTCGGAGTCCAGGCCGTTCATGAACAGCCCGAGCTCCTCCTGGGCCTTCTGGCCCTCGGGGCCCAGACCGTCGATGTCCATGATCTTGAGGAAGCGGATCACGGGGCTCAGTACGTCGTCGTGGTGGATCCGCAGGTTGTAGACCCCGCCGATGGCCATCTGCGCGGCCATCCGCTCGAAGCCGGGCATGCCGTGTCCGGGCATCCGGAAGTTGACGACCACGTCGCGCACGGCCTCCATGGTGAGGTCCGGGGCGAGCTCGAAGGCCGCGCCCAGCAGGTTGCGGTAGAAGACCATGTGCAGGTTCTCGTCCTGCGCGATGCGGGCCAGCATCCGGTCGCAGACCGGGTCACCGGACTGGTGGCCGGTGTTGCGGTGCGAGATGCGGGTCGCGAGCTCCTGGAAGGCCACGTAGGCCACCGAGTGCAGCATCGAGTGGCGGTTGTCGGACTCGAACCCCTCCGACATGTGCTGCATGCGGAAGGCTTCCAGCTTGTCCGGGTCCACGGCGCGCGAGGCCAGCAGGTAGTCGCGCATCACGATGCCGTGGCGGCCCTCCTCGGCGGTCCAGCGGTGCACCCAGGTGCCCCAGGCGCCGTTGCGGCCGAAGAGCGTCGCGATCTCGTGGTGGTAGCTGGGGAGGTTGTCCTCGGTCAGCAGGTTCACGACCAGCGCGATCTTGCCGATGTCGGTGACCTTGGACTGCTGCGGGTCCCAGGCCTCGCCGTCCTCGAAGAAGCCGGGGAAGTTCCGGCCGTCGCTCCACGGGACGTACTCGTGGGGCATCCAGTCCTTGGTGACCTTCAGGTGCCGGTTGAGTTCCTTTTCGACCACTTCTTCCAGCGCGAACAGCAGCTTGGCGTCCGTCCACGCCGCCGAGCTGCCGAGGTGGGGAGAGGTGATCGTCACGGGTACTCCTGGGGGGAAAGCGAACTACCTACGGTTCCGTAGCCTACGGAGTCGTAGGTTAAGCGTGACATCAAGGCCAGCCAACCCCCCGGTAGGTAAATGTCCGGTTGCGTCCAGTTATCTATGCAGTTTACGGCCGGTCCGAGCGGGGTTCGAGGGGGCAAAAACACGCCGGCAGGTGGTGCGCGAGCCCCGTTCCGACGCAAAAAATTCGGTTCCGCTTCGCCGGGCGGGACCGGTTCCGGCCCCGCCCGGCGAAGCCGCCGGGCTCTCACTCACCCGACCACAGCGTGTCCCGGACCTCCTCGGCCGTGGTCGGCCGCAGATCGCCGTCCAGCAGGAGCCATCGCGTGATGCCGATCGACTCCAGGAACGGCACGTCGTGGCTCGCCACCACGAGTGCGCCCTCGTACGACTCCAGCGCGTCGGTCAGCTGCCGCACGCTCGACAGGTCCAGGTTGTTCGTCGGCTCGTCCAGCATGAGCAGCTGTGGAGCCGGCTCCGCCAGCAGCAGGGCCGCCAGCGCCGCCCGGAAGCGCTCGCCGCCCGACAGCGTGCCCGCCGGACGGTCCGCCCGGGCGCCCCGGAACAGGAAGTGCGCGAGCCGGGCCCGGATCAGGTTGTTCGTGGCCTGCGGGGCGAACCGCGCCACGTTCTCCACCACCGAACGGCTCTCGTCCAGCACGTCGAGCCGCTGCGGCAGGAACCGTGTGGTCACATGCGCCACCACCGCCCCGGACTCCGGCGCGAGCTGCCCCGCGATGGTGCGCAGCAGGGTGGTCTTGCCCGAGCCGTTGCGGCCGACCAGGGCGATGCGCTCCGGCCCCCGCAGTTCCCACTCGCCGGGTACGGCGGCCCCGTGGACCAGGCGCAGATCGCTCAGCGTCAGCACCTGTCGTCCCGGCGGGACGACGGTGGCGGGCAGTTGGATCCGGATCTCGTCGTCGTCGCGCACCGCGTCCACCGCCTGGTCCAGACGTTCCTTCGCCTGCGCCAGCTTCTCGGTGTGCATGATCCGGTGCTTGCCGGCCGACTCCTGTGCCGCGCGCTTGCGCGCACCCATCACGATCTTCGGCTCGCGCTTGTTCTCGAACATCTTCTGTCCGTACCGCTTGCGCCGCGCCAATTTGATCTGTGCGTCGACCAGTTCGCGCTTCTGCCGCTGTACGTCGGCCTCCGCGACCCGGACCATCCGCTCGGCGGACTCCTGCTCGGCGGCGAGCATCTCCTCGTAGTCGGTGAAGTTGCCGCCGTACCAGCGCACCTCGCCGTCGCGCAGATCGGCGATCTGGTCGACCCGCTCCAGCAGTTCCCGGTCGTGGCTGACCAGGAGCATCACTCCGGACCAGGACTCGACGGCCGCGTACAACCGGCTGCGGGCCCGCAGGTCCAAGTTGTTGGTGGGCTCGTCCAGCAACAGGACGTCGGGGCGGGCGAGCAGCAGGGCGGCCAGCCGTAGCAGTACGGACTCGCCGCCGGAGAGCTCGCCGACGGTGCGGTCCAGGCCGATCCGGGCGAGACCGAGTTGGTCGAGCGTGGCCAGGGCCCGCTCCTCCACGTCCCAGTCGTCGCCGACGGCCGCGAAATTCGCCTCGGTGGCCTCGCCCGCCTCGATGGCGTGGAGCGCGGCGCGTGTGGTGTGGATGCCGAGCGCCTCGTCCACGCGCAGCGCGGTGTCGAGGGTGATGTTCTGCGGGAGGTGGCCGACCGAGCCGGCGACGGAGGACTGGCCCTCGGTCGGGGTCAGTTCGCCGGCGATCAATTTCAGCAGGGTGGACTTCCCGCAGCCGTTGAGCCCGATCAGGCCGGTGCGGCCGGGGCCCACGGCGAGTTGGAAGCCGTCGAAGACAGGAGTGCCGTCGGGCCAGTCGAAGGACAGGGTGGAGCAGGTGATGAAAGCAGGGGCGTGACTCATGGAGGCCTCCAGGTTGCGTGAATGGTGCGTGCAACGCGGGGAGACAGCCGACGGTTCAGCCGCAGGGCGTGGTGGTCGGTGTCTCGAACCTCAGACGAGCAATGTCCTGCTCCGTTTCGACGGGGATGGGCCGTCTTCGAAGCTACGGGCGGCCGTGGCCGCCCGCAATCGAATTACTCAGCAGGTGTCTCTCATCAGCTCGGCCAGGCTGTGGTCCATGTCCAGGTAGAGGTGTTCGAGGCCGGGCGGCACCACGGTCGCCGCCCGCTCCAGGAAGCGGTGCAGCTCGGCCGTCAGCATCAGAACGATCGCGACGCCCTCCGTCGCGTGGAACTCGATGGTCGTCCGGTCGCCGTCGTACGGGCGCACCCGTACGTCGCCGTAGCCCGACGGGCGGTCCAGCCCGGACTCCAGAAGCTCGCGCGAGAAGGTCCACGAGACCTCGACGCCCTCCAGCGTGGCGGGGGCGGGGAAGGCCATGCGCACGGCGAATGGATCCGCACGGTCGTAGCAGAGGGTGACGGGCACGGTCTCGACCTTCGGCGCGGTGGCGACCAGACGGGCCTGTGCGGCCTGCTCGATGACAGTGATCAAGGCTCACTCCCTTGCGGCGGATCTGCTGCCGGGCTGTGGGTGGGGCCCGGCAACCCGATAGACGCGGGAATCGGCACATCCGTGCATGGGCCGTTGCGTGAGCTGTGTCACCGATTGGCCGGAACCGCTCCGTGTGATCGCACAGAGTGACCGGACGGGTGGTGCGGCCGAAGGCGGCCCCGTTCCGCGAGGGGTCGGGGGTGCCTCGGAGAAGGGCTGGTTACCGATCACTCCACAGGCCTAAGGGTCTGCGTGGAGGCCGTGTGGAGGGTCGCGTAGAGGGCGGCGGAGACGGTCATGCCGACGGGCAGGGAGAGGTCGACGCCGCCCAGGGCCGAGGCGATCGGCCCGGTGTAGAGCGTGTTGACGCACAGGGCGGCCGCGCCCACCCCGGCCGTGAGCGCGAGGGCACCCGCGAGACGGACGCCGCCGGTGTACCAGAAGGGGCTGCCGGGAGTCTCGTCGGCCAACGCCCGCCCGTCGTAGCGGCACCGGCGCAGCAGGATGTCGGTCGCGTAGATCGCCATGACCGGGCCGATCAGGACGACGATCAGTTGGAGGGAGTTGCTGACGGTGTCCAGGAGGTTCGAGACGAGCAGGCCGTACAGGGTCAGGGCGACCGCGACGGCGCCGTCGAACAGGACGCTGACGGAGCGTCGGATGCGGATCCCGACCGCCTGCAGGGCGAGCCCGGCGCTGTAGGCCGTCAGGGCGTTGACGGAGATCGTGCCGAGGATCAGGGCGAGCAGGAAGACGGGGTGGAACCACCCGGGCAGGAGCTGTTGCAGCGCGGCCTGGGGGTCGGTCATGTCGACCGCGGTCGCGGCGAACGCGCCCAGGGAACACACGGCGACGCTGGGGAGGAAGGCTCCGAGGGCGGTCCAGCCGATGATCGCCTTGCGCGAGGACGAGCGCGGCAGGTACCGGGAGAAGTCGGCGCTGGTGGTGTACGAGAGCGGGCCCGAGGCGATGAGCGTGATGCCTGCCAGGAGCACCGCCCAGAGGTCGACGCCGGTCAGGGGCGGGGCGGGGTGGTAGGCGAAGTCGGTGTGCCCGAGCACGGCTACGGCGACGACGGCGAAGGCGGCGGCCAGGACCACGGTCATGGGAAGGTAGAGCTTCATGATCATGGCGTGTCCGTAGACGCTGATGGCCAGGGTGAACGCGGCGATGGTCACGATGACGACGGCCTTGATCCCGGTGTTCGCCGTGATGCCGGCCCGTTCCACGAGGGCGAAGGCCGCGGCCGCCGCGGCGGCCAGGTTGAGGGCGAAGTAGCAGACGGAGACCA
Source organism: Streptomyces sp. NPDC048331 (assembly GCF_043201215.1). Taxonomy (NCBI): domain Bacteria; kingdom Bacillati; phylum Actinomycetota; class Actinomycetes; order Kitasatosporales; family Streptomycetaceae; genus Streptomyces; species Streptomyces sp. NPDC048331. Next base: position 109,108 of record NZ_JBICYT010000006.1, read on the forward strand.
GCCAGCCGCCGACCGCGTTCATCACCCGGTTGCCGATGACCCCGTACATGGCCCGGGTGATCACCTCGCTGGGTGCGCCGGCCGCCGGGCCGGAGGTGGCGAGCAGGCCGGTGAGCAGCCAGAACAGATTGCCGATCACGATCACGGCGACGGACTGCCACAGGCTCAGCCCCATGAGGACCAGTGCGCCGCCGATCACCAGGCTGAGGTAGTTGACGTTCGCCGCGGCCCAGACGGAGAACAGGTCGCGGGGGCGGCCGTGGCGCTCGGAATCCGGGATGTGGTCGATGCCGTGGGCCTCGATGCGGGTGGCCCGCTCCTGGGTCGGTGCGGCCTGCCCGAGCGCTCCGGGGGCCGGGTGCGAGCCGGGAGGCGAGCCGGGAGGCGGGTCGGGGATCGGGGACGCCATGGGGGACCTCCGGGTGCTGGGCGTGTCCGCCTCGCTTGCTTATTGGTCGCACACTCAATAGCATCCTCGGTATGTCGTCAAGCGTCCAGCGCAAGCGAATCCGCAAGTCCCCGGAGGCCCGCAGGGCCGAGATCGTCGAGACGGCCGCCGTCGTCGCCCTGGCCGAGGGGTTGGAGTGCCTCACGCTGCGCCGGATCGCCGACGAGCTCGCTGTCCGGCCGGGGCTGATCAGTCACTACTTCCCCTCGGTGGAGGACCTGGTCGCCGAGGCGTTCGGGACGGCCGCCGGGGCCGAGCTGGAGGTCCTGCTGCCGCCCGTGGCGGAGGCGCCCGCCGCGCCCGCCGCGACGACATCGGCGGCAGGGTCCGTCGGGGCGGGCGCGGGCGCGTCGACCCCGACCGGGCGGCTGGCGCGGTTCTTCGCCCGCACCTCCGGAGAGGACTACGACGGCATCAGTCGGCTCTGGATCAACGCCCGCCACCTCAGCCGCTACCGCCCGCCCCTGCGCGACCGGGTCGCCGAGCAGGAGGCCGCCTGGCGGGGCCGGCTGGAGGAGGTGATCCGCGAGGGCGTCGAGTGCGGCGAGTTCCGTACGGAGGAACCGCACGTGACGGCGATTCAGATCCTCGTCGTCCTCGACGGCCTCGGCGCCCACGCCAACACCGAGGACCGCGGCCGTCCCGAGGCGGTGACCCGGATGGCGGTCACCACCGCGGAACGCGAACTCGGCCTGCCGCACGGCGCCCTCACCCGCGACGCCTGACACACGCGGCCGGCTTCGCCCGCCCGCACTTCACCCCCGCCCGACGCTCCCCACCCCGCCCCGCTGGAGGTTCCGTGCGCACCCCCCTCGTCCTGCTCAACGCCCGCCTGCTCGACCCGGCCACGGGCGGGTTCCTGCCGGACACCGCCCTGGCCGCCGCCGGCGGACGGATCACGGCGCTCGGCGACGACCGTCACATCCGTACGCTCGCCGACGCCTCGACCACGGTGGTGGACCTCAAGGGGGCCGTGGTGACCCCCGGCCTGGTCGACGGCCACATCCATCCCGTCTCCGGCGCCGAACTGACCCACGGACTCGACCTGTCGGGCTGCACCGACCTGGAACAACTCCGCGAGACACTCGCCGCCGGTGTGCGCGGGCTCGCCCGTGGCGCCTGGTTGACCGGGTGGGGCCTGGACCCGAACGCCTTCGGGGACCGCCCCGTCGGGACCGCCCCCTTCGACTCCGTACTCGACGGCGTCCCCGCCACCCTCCTGCTCTTCGACGCGCACTCCATGCTGGCCAGCCGGCGCGCCCTCGAACTCGCGGGCGTGGACGGGCCGCGGTCCTTCGACCAGGCCTCCGCCGAAGTGGTCTGCGATGCCGAGGGCCGCCCCACCGGCCTGCTCCTGGAGGACGCCGCCTGCGAACTCGTCGAACGCGTCGCCCCGCAGCCCACCCGCGAGGAGCGCCGCGACCGGCTGGCCGCCGCGCTGCGCGAGATGGCCGCCGCCGGGCTGACCGGCGGCCACGCGATGGATGCGAACGGGGACAGCCTCGCCTTCTACGCCGAACTCGACGAGGCCGGTCAACTGCCGCTGCGCCTACGCGTCGCGCCTTGGTGCCAGCCCGGCGCCGACCCCGACGCCGTGCGCGCGCTCATCGCCGGGCAGGGCGTCGGCGGCACGCTCTGGCGCACCGAAGGCGTGAAGATCTTCATGGACGGCACGATCGACAACGGCACCGCCTGGCTGGAACAGCCGGACCGCAACGGCGAGTCCACGCACGCCTTCTGGCCCGACCCCGAGGTCTACACGAGGATCGTCGGCGAGTTCCATCGGGCCGGCGTGCCCGTCGCCACCCACGCGATCGGTGACGCCGCCGTACGGCACGTGCTCGACGCCATCGAGAAGGCCCAGGCCTCCGACGGGCGCGGGTGCGGGGCCGAGCCCCTGGCCGGGCCCGGAGCCGGCTCCCGCTCCGGGTCCGCGGTGCGCCATCGCGTCGAGCACATCGAAACCGTCCCCGACGACACCCTGCGCCGCTTCGCCGAGCTCGGCGTCATCGCCTCCGTACAGCCCACCCACTGCTGCGACTTCACCCGCGCCGACCACACCGACAACTGGTCCCGCCGGCTCGGCGAGGAGCGTGCCTCGCGCGCCTGGCGCTGCCGCGACCTGTGGGACTCCGGAGCCACCGTGGTCCTCGGATCGGACTGGCCGATCGCCCCGTACCCGCCGCTCGGCGTCATGGGCGGCGCCCGCCACCGCCGCCCCCGCCGCGACCTCACCCAGCCACCGCACGGTCCCGAGCAGGCCCTCACCGCCCTCCAGGCCCTCCAGGGCATGACCGTCAACGCCGCCCGTGCGGCGGGCGAGGAGCACCTGGCGGGCCGGATCGCCCTCGGCCACCGCGCCGACCTGACGGTCCTCGCCGACGATCCGCTCACCGTCGCCGCCACCGAACTGCCCCACCTGCCCGTGCTCCTCACCGTCCTCGACGGCGGCGTGACCCACCGCGACGCGAGCCTGTGACCCGGGAACGGGGGCCGAGGCGCGTGGGGCGGCAGGGGCCGGAAGACGCTCTGGACGGCGTATCCGGGGTGCGTTAGCTTCCGGCGCCATGAGACTTCTGGAACTCGGAATCGGCATGTGCGCGGCAGCCCTGGTCGTGGGGGCCCTGGCCGCCCCGGCCCGGGCCGAAGCGGCCCCGGCCCCCGACCCGGCGCCGCCGGCACAGGACTTACGTGGCGCCGGCTGGGCCCTGAAGGACACCGGGAAGGACGAGGTACGGTTCCGCGGGCTGGCGGCGGTCGACCGGAGCACGGCCTGGGTGGCCGGATCCAAGGGGACCGTGCTGCGCACGGTGGACGGCGGCCGCAGCTGGCGTGACGTTTCGCCCCCCGGCGCGGTCGCGGAGGGCCTGGAGTTCCGTGACATCGAGGCCTTCGACGCGCGGCGCGCGGTGGCCCTGTCCATCGGGGAGGGCGAAGCCTCCCGCGTGCTGCGCACCGAGGACGGCGGAGCCACCTGGACCGAGGCCTTCCGCAACCCCGACCCGCGCGCCTTCTACGACTGCCTCACCTTCTTCGACGCCCGGCACGGTCTGGCGATGAGCGATCCGGTGGACGGGAAGTTCCGCATCCTGGCCACCGACGACGGCGGCCGGAACTGGCGGGTCCGGTCGAACGAGGGCATGCCCGAGGCCCTGCCGGGCGAGGCGGGCTTCGCCGCGAGCGGCCAGTGCCTGGTGAGCTCCGGCCCGCGCGACGTCTGGCTGGCCACCGGCGGCGGCGCGCGGGCCCGCGTGCTGCACTCCGCGGACCGCGGCCTGACCTGGCGCGTCGCCGAATCCACCGTCCCGGCGGGCGACCCGGCGCGCGGGGTCTTCGCCCTCGCCTTCCGGGACCGTACGAGGGGACTCGCGGTCGGCGGTGACTACCGCACCGGGCAGGCCTCCCCGCAGGCCGCGGCCGTCTCCGCCGACGGGGGCCGCACCTGGCGCCAGGCCGCGACGCCGCCGCCGGCCTACCGCTCGGGCGCGGCCTGGTTCCCGTACAGCCGGGGGACGGCGCTCGCGGTGGGACCCACGGGCACCGATGTGACCACGGACGGGGGCCGCGGCTGGCGGTCCCTGGAGACGGGCTCCTTCGACACGGTCGACTGCGCTGCCGACACGGGATGTTGGGCGGCGGGGGAGAAGGGACGGGTGGCGCGGCTGGAACGGCGGCGCTGATCAGCTCTCGGATGCGGTCGCGACGGGCGGGGCCGGGGGCGCCGAGGTGGTGACGAGGTCCATTCCCGGGTAGCGCCCGGCGGTGAAGCCCGCGGCCCGGTAGACGGGCTCGCCGTCGGGACTGGCGTGCAGTTGGACGTAGTGGATGCCGATGCCGTCGAGCCAGGCGACCAGCGCGTCGACGATCCGGCGGCCGTGACCCCGCCCGCGGGCGGGCGCGTCGGTGACGATCCCGTCGAGGTAGCCGCGCCGACCGTCGGTCCACAGCGGGCCGGGCAGGTGGTGGGTGACCCAGGCCATGCCGGTGGCGAGCAGCGGTTCCCCGGGAGCGCCGCCGACGACCAGGCAGCGCACGTCGGGGCGTTCGCCGACGCGTGCGAGGAACCAGGTGCGGGCGACCTGCCGCCAGGCGGCGTCGGCGGGCCCGGGATCGACCCCGAGGGCGTCGAGGGCGACGGCGCGCAGGCGTATGAGCTCGGGGACGTCGGCGGGAACGGCGAGGCGGGGCTGCATGGGAACTCCGGCGGGGGCGAGGCGGACGGTCGGGCCGATGCGGCGGGGTCGGGCCCGTCGGACGGGTCGGACGAAGGGCGGAGGAGGGTGGGCCCTCCAGGGTCGGCGCCGTCCTCCCTCGGCTGTGCCGTGGTCGGAAGCGCTTGCCGGGCCGTGGCATCCGGCGCGGTGCGTCTTCCTCGGCCACGGCCGGGAGGGGCCCCGGACGGGGTCTGGGCCCCGGGGCGGCGTGCCGGGCGTCGCCACCCGGTGGGACCGCGCCCGGCACGGCACCTGGTCGTCCCTTTCGGATCGTGCCGATCGAGCCCGCGTCGTCCGGTGCCACGGGGTCTCCCCAGGCCCGCCAGGGCCGGGGGGAAGCATCGCAAGGCGGAGAGGCGCCCGTGTACCGGACGTACTCGGGTGCCTCGACAACCCGGGGGTCCCCCGGACGGAGTCCAGGGGACGAGGTGTGGTGCCGGGCGGCGCGGGTCAGTCAAGATCCGGAGGAGACGGCCTAGACGACCGGGTTCTCCCGTACCGTCGCCAGGTCCGCGGAGGTCTTCGTGGCGAGGAACTCGGTGATGGAGTAGGTGCAGACGCCCGCCAGGGTGAAGGGGTCCTCGGCCGAGATCCGCTCGATCTCGGCCCGGGACACCCCACCGGCCAGGATCACCCCGCCGTCACGCGGGACCTTGCGCCCCGACGCGAGGAAGATTCCGGCGGCGTAGTAGCCGTCCAGCCAGGCGTTGTGAGCGTCCAGCTGTTCTTCGACGGACTCGATGGGGGCGGTGTAGGTGAGCTCCATGACGAACATGATCGCCAGGCTACTCTCGCTCCATCATGACGAGTGTGAAGACCCCCGCCGACGAGGCCGAGGCCCGGGCGATACAGGACGAACTACGCCACCAGGTCGTGCTCACCGAGCCCGGCCCGCCACCCGGCAGCGGCCTCGTCACGGGAGTCGACGTCGCCTACGACGACGCGCGCGACCTGGTCGCGGCCGCGGCCGTGGTGCTCGACGCCGCCACCCTGGAGGTCGTCGAGGAGGCCACCGCCGTCGGGCACGTCAGCTTCCCCTACGTGCCCGGGCTGCTCGCCTTCCGCGAGCTGCCGACCGTACTGGCCGCCCTCGACTCCCTGAGGACCGGTCCCGGCCTCGTCGTCTGCGACGGCTACGGCCTCGCGCACCCCCGTGGCTTCGGACTCGCCTGCCACCTCGGGGTGGTCACCGGGCTCCCGACCATCGGCGTCGCGAAGAACCCGTTCACCTTCACCTACGAGGAACCGGGCGCCCGGCGGGGCGACGGCGCCGCGCTGCTCGCGGCCGACGGGACCGAGGTCGGGCGGGCGCTGCGCACGCAGGACGGGATCAAGCCGGTCTACGTGTCCGTCGGGCACCGGGTCTCGCTGGACAACGCCTGCGCGCACGCCCTGGCGCTGAGCCCCCGCTTCCGGATCCCCGAGACCACCCGCCACGCCGACTCCCTGTGCCGCAAGGCGCTGCGGGAGGCCTCCTGACCCACCCGGGCCTGCCCCCGGGCCGCCTGCACCCGGGTCGGGTCCACGGGACCCCGCCCGTCAGCGGGCGTCCGCCACCCGGAAGGTGATCCCGGCCTTCTGGAGGCGGGCGATCAGGGCGTCGCCCATCGCCACGGCCGTCGTCAGCTGTCCGGCCACCTCCGGCAGGGCGTCGTGGGCGAGGCACAGCGCCGACTCGGCCAGCATCTTCGCCGTCTCCCCGTAGCCGGGGTCGCCGCCCGCGACCTCGGTGAACACGCGCCGGCCGCCGCCCTCGCCCACGAACCGCACGGTGAACCAGCTGCGTGCGCGGCGTTCCGCGTCCGGCCCCTGGCCCGGCTCCCAGCGGTTCATCAGCCACCGCCGGGCCGGCGGCACCTGGGCCAGCGCCACCGTCGCGCCGAGCGCCGCCGTACCGCCCACCGCGACGGGCAGGTGCTGGACGGAGGCGTAGTGCCGGTAGCGGAAGTCCGGGCCGTACCGCTCCAGCGCGGCCGCCGACCGGGCCACGATCCGCGGGTCCAGCGAGGGCAGCGGCATCGCCCATGTACCGGTCTCCCGGCTGAAGCGCGGTACCCCCACCGGACCGCGGGCCCGCCGCCCCAGCAGCCGGGGCTCGTGCAGCCGGCGCTCGCGCGCCGCGGCCAGGGTCTGGGGGCCGCGGCTCAGGGCGGTCAGCGCGGAGGCCAGGGTGCCGCCGGAGAAGAAGGCGTTGGACCGCATGAACCCGTCGACCGCCAGCGGTACCCCCTGCGGCAGCTGCCGGACCGTGAAGTACGCGCCGAGGTCGGCCGGGATCGAGTCGAAGCCGCAGGCGTGCACGATCCGGGCCCCGGTCTCCCGGGCCCGTGCGTCGTGCTCGACGTACATGCGGTCCACGAACTCGGGCTCGCCGGTGAGGTCCACGTAGTCCGTGCCCGACTCGGCGCACGCGGCCACCAGCTCGGCCCCGTACCAGATGTACGGTCCCACGGTCGTGGCCAGTACCCGGGTGGACGCGGCCAGCTCGCGCACGGCCGCGGGATCCTGGGCGTCGGCCCGCAGCAGCGGCAGCCGCGCGCACGCCGGGTCGATCGAGGCCAGCCGTTCGCGCAGCCGCTCCAGCTTCGCGGTGTCCCGGCCGGCGAGGGCCCACCGGCAGCCGGCGGGCGCGTGCGCGGCGAGGTACTCGGCGGTGAGCGCGCCCACGAACCCGGTGGCGCCGAACAACACGACGTCATAGGCGCGTTCCGGCCGGTCGTGCGGGACAGTTGCGTTCATGAGCGGCTCCTCCCAGGGGGTGTCGGTGGCCGAGGCTAGCGTGACGCCCGGCCGCCGGCACGGGCGGGTACGAGCGGGGTACGGCGCGCCGGGCGGGGGAGAACGACGCGCGGAGCCGGAGACTCCGGGGCGGCGCGATCCCCCAGGAGCCCCGCCCGGGGGGCTTGTGTTCGATGGAACACGTTCCTAGCATCACTGGTGTTACATCAGTTGTGTCACATAGCCGCACACCACGCACACCATGCACACCAGAGCCGCTGGGGGCCCGATGGCAGTGACAGGGAACGGGAACCGGGACGCGAGCGGGCCCGGCCCGCTCGCCGGGGTGCGCGTCGTCGAGCTGGCGGGCATCGGCCCCGGACCGTTCGCGGCCATGCTCCTCGCCGACCTGGGCGCCGACGTCGTACGGGTGGACCGGCCTGGCGGCGGCGGGCTCGCGGTCGATCCGGCCTACGACATCACCAACCGCGGCAAACGCTCCGTCCTGCTCGACCTCAAGTCCGCCGACGGGCCCGCCCGCGTCCTGGACCTGGTCGAACGGGCCGACGTGCTCGTCGAGGGGTTCCGGCCGGGGGTGGCCGAGCGCCTCGGGGTCGGACCGGCCGAGTGCCACGCCCGCAATCCGAAGCTCGTCTACGGCCGGATGACCGGCTGGGGCCAGGACGGCCCGCTCGCCGAGACCGCCGGGCACGACATCGCGTACATCGCCGTCACCGGCGCCCTCGGCATGATCGGAAAGCCGGGCGAGCCGCCGGCCGTCCCCGCCAACCTGGTCGGGGACTACGCGGGCGGCTCGCTCTACCTCGTGATCGGGGTCCTCGCCGCCCTGCACCACGCCCGCGCCACCGGTACCGGCCAGGTCGTCGACGCGGCCATCGTCGACGGCACCGCCCACCTCACCGCCATGATCCACGGCATGATGGCGGCGGGCGGCTGGCAGGACCGCCGAGGGGCCAACCTCCTCGACGGCGGCTGCCCCTTCTACGGCACCTACGAGACCTCGGACGGCGGCCACATGGCGGTCGGCGCGCTGGAGCAGCAGTTCTACGACACCTTCGTCGAGCTCCTCGGCATCCAGGACCGGGCCCCGGCCCGCAAGGACCTCGCCCGCTGGGGCGAACTGCGGGAGGTCGTCGCCGAGCGCTTCAGAACCCGTACGCGCGCGGAATGGACGGCCGTCTTCGAGGGGAGCGACGCCTGCGTGGCGCCCGTGCTCTCGCTGCGCGAGGCCCCGGACCACCCGCACCTCGCCGCCCGCGGGACCTTCACCGACTTCGGCGGGATCGTCCAGCCCGCGCCCGCACCGCGCTTCTCGACGACCCCGGGCGCCCTCACCACAGGACCGGCGCGGCCGGGTGCGCACACCGGGTCGGTCGCGGCCGACTGGGACGTGCCGGCACTGCTCGTGCGGGAGAAGGGGGAGAACTGATGGAACTGTCCATGATGCTCGACTACGCCGGGGACCCGCGCCGGGCCGCCGACCAGGCGGCCGCGCTGGAGTCGGCCGGGCTCGACGCCGTATGGGTGGCCGAGGCATGGGGGTTCGACTCCCCGACGATCATGGGTTACCTCGCCGCCCGCACCGAACGGCTGAAGATCGGCTCGGCGATCCTCAACGTCTACTCGCGCACCCCCGGCCTCATCGCCCAGACCGCCGCGGGCCTCGACGCGCTCTCGGGCGGCCGGGCGATGCTCGGTCTCGGGGCCTCCGGACCGCAGGTCGTCGAGGGCTGGCACGGGATGCCGTACGACAAGCCGCTCGGCCGGACCCGCGAGACGGTCGAGCTGTGCCGGCGCATCTGGCGCCGCGAGACGATCGACCACCACGGCATCACCCACATGCCGCTACCCCCGGACCGGGGCACCGGGCTCGGTAAGCCGCTGAAGATCCTCACCCGGCCGGTGCGCCCCACCGTGCCCGTGTACATCGCCTCGCTCGGCCCGGTCAACGTGCGGATGACCGCCGAGATCGCGGACGGCTGGCTGCCCACCCTCTTCATCCCCGAGAAGGCCGCCGCCGTATGGGGCGGCCCGCTCGCCGAGGGCACGGCAGAGCGCGCGCCGGAGCTCGGCCCGCTGCAGACCGTCGCGGGCGGCCTGCTGGCCATCGGCGCGGACGCGGCGGCCGTACGGGACCTCGCGCGCCCGCAGATCGCGCTGTACGTCGGCGGGATGGGCGCGGTCGGCAAGAACTTCTACAACGACCTGGCCGTCGCCTACGGATACGAGGAAGAGGCCCGGCGGATCCAGGAGTTGTACCTCGCCGGGCGCAAGCGCGACGCCGCCGCCGCCGTCCCGGACGAGTTCTGCGAGCTGATGACGCTGTGCGGGCCCGAGGGCTACGTACGCGAGCGCGTCGAGGCCTTCCGGGAGGCGGGCGTCACCATGCTCAACGTCACCCCGGTCGGGCCCGAGCCGGCCAAGCTGATCGAAACCGTCAAGAACTGGCTTTAGGGAGCCGTCCGATGAAACGCCAGATCTTCGACGCCGACCACGAGGCGTTCCGCGAGACCGTACGCACCTTCCTCGGCAAGGAGGTGCTGCCGCACTACGAGCAGTGGGAGAAGGACGGCATCGTCAGCCGCGAGGCCTGGCGGGCCGCGGGCCGGCAGGGGCTGCTGGGCCTCGCCGTCCCGGAGGAGTACGGCGGTGGCGGGAACACCGACTTCCGCTACGCCGCCGTGATCGCCGAGGAGTTCACCCGCGCGGGCGCCCCCGGCCTGGCCATCGGCCTGCACAACGACATCATCGGGCCCTACCTGACCTCGCTCGCCACCGAGGAGCAGAAGCGCCGCTGGTTGCCCGGCTTCTGCTCCGGGGAGACCATCACCGCCATCGCGATGACCGAACCGGGCGCCGGCTCCGACCTCCAGGGCATCCGGACCACCGCCGAGGACCGCGGCGACCACTGGGTGTTGAACGGTTCCAAGACGTTCATCTCCAACGGCATCCTCGCCGACCTGGTGATCGTGGTCGCGAAGACCACCCCCGAGGGCGGGGCGCACGGCCTGTCGCTGCTGGTCGTCGAGCGCGGCACGGAGGGCTTCGAGCGCGGCCGCAACCTCGACAAGATCGGCCAGAAGTCCCAGGACACCGCCGAGCTGTTCTTCGACGACGTACGCGTCCCGAAGGAGAACCTGCTCGGTGAGCTGAACGGCGCCTTCGTCCACCTGATGACCAACCTCGCCCAGGAGCGGATGGGCATCGCCATGGCCGGCATCGCCGCCGCCGAGCACCTGTTGGAGATCACCACCCGCTACGTGAAGGAGCGCGAGGCCTTCGGGCGGCCGCTGGCCAAGCTCCAGCACATCCGGTTCGAGATAGCGGAGATGGCCACCGAGGTCGCCGTCACCCGGACCTTCCTCGACCGCTGCATCACCGACCACTCCAACGGCGAACTGGACCACGTGCACGCCTCGATGGCCAAGTGGTGGGCCACCGAACTGCAGAAGCGCGTCGCCGACCGCTGCCTGCAACTGCACGGCGGCTACGGCTACATGACCGAATACCGGGTCGCCCGCGCCTTCACCGACGGTCGCATCCAGACCATCTACGGAGGCACGACCGAGATCATGAAGGAGATCATCGGCCGGTCCCTGCTCGGCTGACCTCCCCTCGACGCCTCCTCTTCGAGGCCTCCTCCTCGACACCTCCCCCTGGACACCTCCTCCTTGGACACCTCCGAAAGGCTTGACCAGTGAGCACCGAAGCTTACGTATACGACGCGATCCGCACCCCGCGCGGCCGCGGCAAGGCCAATGGCGCCCTGCACGGCACCAAGCCGATCGACCTGGTCGTCGGACTCATCGACGCCCTGCGCGAGCGCAACCCGGGCCTCGACCCCGCCACCATCGACGACATCGTGCTCGGCGTCGTCGGCCCGGTCGGCGACCAGGGCTCCGACATCGCCCGTATCGCGGCCATCGCCGCCGGACTCCCGGACACCGTGGCCGGCGTACAGGAGAACCGCTTCTGCGCCTCCGGCCTGGAGGCCGTCAACCTGGCCGCCGCGAAGGTCCGCTCCGGCTGGGAGGACCTGGTCCTCGCCGGTGGCGTGGAGTCCATGTCCCGCGTGCCCATGGCCTCCGACGGCGGTGCCTGGTTCGCCGACCCGATGACCAACTGGGACACCGGCTTCGTCCCGCAGGGCATCGGCGCCGACCTGATCGCCACCATCGAGGGCTTCTCCCGGCGCGACGTCGACGAGTACGCGGCCCTGTCGCAGGAGCGGGCCGCCGCCGCCATCAAGGACGGCCGCTTCGCGAAGTCCGTGGTCCCGGTCACCGACCGCAACGGCCTGATCGTCCTGGACCACGACGAGTTCGTCCGCCCCGGCACCACCGCCGACACCCTCGCCAAGCTGAAGCCCTCCTTCGCCGACATCGGCGAGCTCGGCGGCTTCGACGCGGTCGCGCTGCAGAAGTACCACTGGGTCGAGAAGATCGACCACGTCCACCACGCGGGCAACTCCTCCGGCATCGTCGACGGCGCCTCGCTCGTCGCGATCGGCTCCCGCGAGGCGGGCGAGCGCAACGGTCTGACCCCGCGCGCCCGGATCGTCTCGGCGGCCGTCTCCGGCTCCGAGCCCACCATCATGCTCACCGGGCCCGCCCCCGCCACCCGCAAGGCCCTCGCCAAGGCCGGACTGACCATCGACGACATCGACCTCGTCGAGATCAACGAGGCCTTCGCGGGCGTCGTCCTGCGTTTCGTCAAGGACATGGGCCTGTCCCTCGACAAGGTCAACGTCAACGGCGGCGCCATCGCGCTCGGCCACCCGCTCGGCGCCACCGGCGCGATGATCCTCGGCACGATCGTCGACGAGCTGGAGCGCCAGGACAAGCGCTACGGGCTCGTCACCCTGTGCGTCGGCGGCGGCATGGGCGTCGCCACCATCGTCGAACGCCTCTGATCCGTCCTGTTCCCCCTGCCCACCGGACCTTCCGAAACGAAAGCAGTGACCATGAGCGAGTCCACCACGATCCGCTGGGAACAGGACGAGACCGGCGTCGTCACCCTGATCCTCGACGACCCCGACCAGTCCGCCAACACGATGAACCAGGCCTTCAAGGACTCCATCGCGGCGATCGCCGACCGCGCCGAGGCCGAGAAGGACTCCATCCGCGGCATCATCTACACCTCCGCCAAGAAGACCTTCTTCGCCGGCGGCGACCTCAAGGACATGATCCGGCTCCGCCCGGAGCACGCGCAGATCGCCTTCGACACCGGCACCGAGATCAAGCGCTCGCTGCGCCGCATCGAGACCCTCGGCAAGCCCGTCGTCGCCGCCATCAACGGCGCGGCCCTCGGCGGCGGTTACGAGATCGCCCTCGCCTCCCACCACCGCGTCGCCCTCGACGCGCCCGGCTCCAAGATCGGCCTGCCCGAGGTCACCCTGGGCCTGCTCCCCGCCGGTGGTGGTGTCACCCGTACCGTGCGCCTGATGGGCATCGCCGACGCGCTGCTCAAGGTCCTGCTCCAGGGCACCCAGTACACCCCGCAGCGCGCCCTGGACAACGGCCTCGTGCACGAACTGGCCACCACCCCCGAGGAGATGCTGACCAAGGCCCGCGCCTTCATCGACGCGAACCCCGAGTCGAAGCAGCCCTGGGACGTACCCGGCTACAAGATCCCGGGCGGTACGCCGTCCAACCCGCGGTTCGCCGCCAACCTCCCGGCCTTCCCGGCCAACCTGAAGAAGCAGCTGAACGGGGCCCCGTACCCGGCGCCGCGCAACATCCTGGCCTGCGCCGTCGAGGGCTCCCAGGTGGACTTCGAGACCGCGCTGACCATCGAGGCCCGCTACTTCACCGAGCTGGTCACCGGCCAGACGGCCAAGAACATGATCCAGGCGTTCTTCTTCGACCTCCAGGCCGTCAACGCGGGCCGCAGCCGCCCGCAGGGCGTCGCGCCGCGCAAGGTCCGCAAGGTCGCCGTCCTCGGCGCCGGGATGATGGGCGCGGGCATCGCCTACTCCTGTGCCCGCGCGGGCATCGAGGTGGTGCTCAAGGACGTCACCGCCGAGGCCGCCGCCAAGGGCAAGGCGTACTCCGAGAAGCTGCTCGACAAGGCGCTCTCCCGGGGCCGGACCACCGAGGCCGCGCGCGCCGAGCTGCTCGCCCGGATCACCCCGACCGCGAACGCGGCCGACCTCGCGGGCTGCGACGCCGTCATCGAGGCCGTCTTCGAGGACACCGCCCTCAAGCACAAGGTGTTCCAGGAGATCCAGGACGTCATCGAGCCGGACGCGCTGCTGTGCTCCAACACCTCCACGCTGCCCATCACGGGCCTCGCGGAAGGTGTTTCGCGGCCGGTCGACTTCATCGGGCTGCACTTCTTCTCGCCGGTCGACAAGATGCCGCTGGTGGAGATCATCAAGGGGGAGCGGACGGGCGACGAGGCCATCGCCCGCGCCTTCGACCTGGTCCGCCAGATCAACAAGACCCCGATCGTGGTCAACGACTCGCGCGGCTTCTTCACCTCGCGCGTCATCGGCCAGTTCATCAACGAGGGCGTCGCGATGATCGGCGAGGGCGCCGAGCCCGCCTCGATCGAGCAGGCCGCCGCCCAGGCCGGGTACCCGGCCAAGGTGCTCTCGCTGATGGACGAGCTGACCCTCACCCTGCCGCGCAAGATCCGCAACGAGAGCCGCAAGGCCTTCGAGGCCGAGGGCAAGGCGTGGACCGAGCACCCCGCCGACGCGGTCATCGACCGCATGGTGGACGAGTTCGGGCGCCCCGGGCGCAGCGGCGGGGCGGGCTTCTACGAGTACGACGAGGCCGGCAAGCGCGCCCGCATCTGGCCGGGCCTGCGCGAGCACTTCGCCAAGCCCGGGTACGAGATCCCGTTCGAGGACATGAAGGAGCGGATGCTCTTCTCCGAGGCCCTGGACACCGTCCGCTGCCTCGACGAGGGCGTGCTCACCTCGATCGCCGACGCCAACATCGGCTCCATCATGGGCATCGGCTTCCCGGCCTGGACGGGCGGCGTGATCCAGTACATCAACGGCTACGAGGGCGGCCTGTCCGGCTTCGTGGCCCGGGCTCGCGAGCTCGCCGACACGTACGGCGAGCGCTTCATCCCGCCGGCCTCGCTGGTCGCGAAGGCGGAGCGCGGCGAGACCTACGCCGACTGATCCGGTGACGGCCTCGGGCCCGCCCGCAGGGGCGGGCCCGAGGTGTTCCTCCGGTCAGCCCTCGGACACGGCCAGGTGGGCGAACACCCCGTGCCGTCGGGAGCCGTCCGGGGCGGTCCAGCCGGCCAGGACCCGTCGCCCCGCGCCGTCACCCGCCGTGGCGCCACCGTCGTGCAGCACGCGGGACACGGTCAGGGTCGACACCGGGCCTTCCGACATCAGCGGGCCCATGGTGACGAGGCTCGCGTCGGCGGTGTCCGTCACCGTCCCGGGGCCGGTCAGGCCGTGCGGCACCCCGGCCCCCTCGCCGAGGACCTCGACCGTCGGGTCGGGGGTGTCGTTCTCGTTCTGGTCCTGGGCCGTCGTACGGCCCGCGAGCAGGGACAGCAACTGCTCGACCAGGACCGGGTCGTGGGCCCCGTCGTAGATCCAGCGACGGCCCAGCACCCCGTGCTCGGAGGTGCCGATCAGGCCGTCCTCGGCGCCCTTCAGCGGTGCTCCGCGGTAGGTCAGCGGGACCAGGTAGCTCACCGGTCCGTCCCCGGCGGTGTCGGTGACCACCATGAACTCGATGCCCACCTCACCCTCGCGGTCGTCGAGCCGGAAACCACCGGCCTTGGCGAGCTGGGGAGGGCCCGACCCGCCCCGGTACCAGGGGCGCGGGGGCAACCAGCCGGCCAGGAGTTCGAGCTTGCCGGGCGACATGGTGGTGCGGTGGATGACAGCCATGATCCGCAACCTACCCGGGCGGCAGCGGTGACGACCGGCCGATCGGGCCGCCCTAAACCTCCGGTTCCGAGGCGAACGCCGCCCGCAGTTCCTCCCGTAGCGACCGCTGGAAGGCCGTCACCAGCGCCTGGACCACCATCGGCTGCATGTGCGCGGAGAGCGCCTTCATCGACTCCACCCGCTCCGGATCGCTCTCGTCCCGGGTGAAAGGCCCCCACACCTCGTCCCGGAACAGCGCCGTCAACTCGTGCGCCGCCGACCTGGTGTGCTCCATCAGCACCCCGCGCGCCGCCAGGATCGTCTCGTGGGCGATCGGTACGTCGAGCAGCGCGACCCCGAGCCTCAGCAGCCCCACGTCCACCCGGAACCCGTCCCCCGCGGCGGCGAGCACGTTCATCGCCGTCAGCCGCCGGACATCGGTGTCCGACAGGTTCCGCCCCGCCCGCTTCTCCAGCTCCTCCCGCGACACCGTCTGGGCCGCGTCCGGAGCCCAACTGGCCACCATCGCCCGGTGGATCGCCAGGTCGTGGGCGCTCAGGTCGTCGGGCAACGCGTCCAGATAGCGCTCGATGGCGGACAGGGTCATGCCCTGGTGCTGGAGCTCCTCGATCAGGGCCAACCGCGACAGGTGTTCCGGTCCGTAGTGCCCCACCCGACGAGGGCCGATCACGGGAGGGGGCAAAAGCCCGCGGGTGCTGTAGAAACGAACGGTGCGCACGGTGACCCCCGCCCTGGCCGCCAGCTCGTCGACGGTGAGCATCGGCTCGGGTGCCTGGTCGGCCATCGTCTGCGCCTCGCTCTCTGCTCCACAGCTTGGGTTCAACAGTATTGCTGTCGCACCAACGATGTGAAACGGCCAGGAGCTGCCCATGACCACGAACCTGCGACTGCCCGGACGACCCGAAGAGATCACCCTGCCGGCCCTGCTGGCCCGCAACGCCGCCGAGTACAGGGAGCTCCCCGCCCTGTCCTGGCGGTCCGGCCCCGACGCCGACGGGTGGACGACCCTCACCTGGGGCGAGGTGCGCCGCAAGGTCGCCGTCCTCGCCTCCGGATACGCCGCGCTCGGTGTCGAGCGCGGCGAACACGTGCTGATGATGATGGGCAACCGCCCCGAGCACTGGCTCAGCGACCTCGCCCTCGTCCACCTCGGCGCCGTACCCGTCACCGTGTACGGGACCTCCGCGCCCGAGCAGATCGCCCACATCGCCCGGCACAGCCGCGCCCGGGTCGCCGTCGTCGAGGGCGCCCGCGAACTCCTGCGGTGGGAACCGCTGCTGGCCGACCCCGACGTGCCCCTGGAGCGGCTCGTCGTGGCCGAGGCCGCCGAGGCCGGAGCGCACTCCACCTACGGCTCCCTGCACGCCGGCGGGGTCCGGCTCCACCGCGCCGACGCCTTCGAGAAGGCCTGGCGGGAGACGCGCCCCGAGGACCCGCTGACGGTCGTCTACACCTCAGGGACCACCGGGGACCCGAAGGGCGTGCGGCTGACGCACCGCAACCTCATGCTCCAGGCGATCCGCCTCGATCGGCACGTGGAGCTGCCCGAGCACGCCGAGCACATCTGCTACCTGCCCTTCGCCCACATTGCCGAGC
This sequence comes from Streptomyces sp. NPDC048331, assembly GCF_043201215.1. Classification (NCBI taxonomy): domain Bacteria; kingdom Bacillati; phylum Actinomycetota; class Actinomycetes; order Kitasatosporales; family Streptomycetaceae; genus Streptomyces; species Streptomyces sp. NPDC048331. The sequence continues at coordinate 125,969 of NZ_JBICYT010000006.1, forward strand.
GGGTGCTCGGGATCTACCTGCCCCTGCTGAGGGCCTCGCACGTACGGCTGTGCGCGGATCCCGCCGCCGTGTCGGGGGCGGTCCGTGAGCTGCGCCCGGTGCAGTTCTTCGGGGTGCCCCGGGTGTGGGAGAAGCTCGCCGCCTCGGTCCGCGCGGTCCTCGCCCGGCTTCCCGAGGCGCAGCGCGCGGCCATCGAGGCGGCGAACGACCTGGCCCGCGCCCGGGCCGCCCACCGGGAGCGGGGCGAGGAGGTGCCGGCCGCGCTCGAAGCCTCGTACGCCGGGGCCAAGGAGCAGGTGCTGGACCCGCTGCTGCGGCTCGCGGGAATGGACCGGCTGATGTGGACGGCCAGCGCCACCGCGCCGATGCCGATCGACGTGGTCCGCTTCTGGGCGGGCTGGGGCATCACGATCATGGACGCCTGGGGGCTCACCGAGACCTCGGGGGTGTGCACGGTCAACAGCCCGGACGGCTTCCGGCTCGGCTCGGTGGGCCGCCCGATCGAGGGGCTGGAGCTGCGGCTGGCCGAGGACGGGGAGATCCTCACCCGTGGGGCGACCGTCTTCGGTGGCTACCTGCGGCCGGACGGCTCGGTGGAGAGCGCCGCGGACACCGAGGGGTGGTTCCCCACGGGTGACATCGGGCGGGTCGACGAGGACGGGTTCCTCTGGCTGACCGACCGCAAGAAGGAACTGATCATCACCTCGAACGGCAAGAACGTCTCGCCCGCCCTGGTGGAGAACACGGTCAAGGAGAACCCGCTGATCGGCCAGGCGCTCGTGCACGGCGACGGCCGCTCCTACCTCGTCGCCCTGCTGGTCCTGGACCCGGAGCTGGCGCCGGTCTGGGCCGCCGCCCGCGGCATCGACGCGGCCTCCCTGACCGAGCTCGCCGCGCACCCCACCGTCCGGGAGGAGATCGCCCGTGCGGTGGAGGCGGCGAACGCCCGGCTCAACCGGACCGAGCAGATCAAGCGGTACCGACTGCTGACCGAGGAGTGGGGCCCCGAGACCGGGGAACTCACGCCCTCGCTCAAGCTCCGCCGCCGGGTGGTCCGCGACAAGTACGGCGCACTGATCGACGGCCTGTACGAGGAGCCGTACGAGGAGCCGTACGAGGAGTCGTACCAGGAGCCGCACGCGTCCGCGTAGCGCGGACGCACCGGTGCGGTGGGCGGGATCGAGCCCACCGCACCGGTGCCGCGGAGCGGTGGGACCCGCCGCACCGCCGCCCTGCGACCCTCATCGTCCGATATGGGCTTAAATGTTGAGAACATAATGCTCTGTCAGGATGTGCGGTTCCAGCCCTTCGGGGAAGGGGGCTTCGTTGCCGGCCGATCAGTCTTCCCGCACGGACAAGGTGGTCTTCGGGGTCACCGCGGGCCTGACCCTCGCCTTCGTGCTCTGGGGCGCCGTGGCGACGGACTCGCTGGAGAGCGTGTCGAGCAGCCTGCTCGAAGGGCTCATCCACAACGGCGGCTGGGCCTTCATGCTGGCCGCCAGCGGCTTCGTGGTCTTCGCCCTCTGGCTGGCGATCAGCCGCTACGGCCGGATCCGCCTCGGCCACGAGGACGAGGTCCCGGAGTTCCGGACCGTCTCCTGGGTCGCCATGATGTTCAGCGCCGGCATGGGCATCGGGCTCATGTTCTACGGCGTCAGCGAACCCCTGGCGCACTACGGGACGCCCCCGCCCGGCACGCATCCGGTCGATTCCGCCGAGCGGATGCAGACGGCGATGGCCACCACCTTGTTCCACTGGACGCTCCACCCGTGGGCCATCTACGCGGTCGTCGGGCTCGCCATCGCCTACAGCACCTTCCGTCGCGACCGGCGCCAGACGATCAGTGCCGTGTTCGAGCCGCTGATCGGCGCCCGGCACGCCCATGGCGGCGCCGGCCGGGTCATCGACATCGTGGCGATCTTCGCCACCCTCTTCGGCTCGGCCGCCTCGCTGGGCCTCGGTGCCCTCCAGATCGGCAGCGGGATCAGTCAGCTGGGGTGGATGGACTCGGTCGGCACCGGACTCCTCGTGGCGATCATCGCCGTCCTGACCGTCGCTTTCGTCGCGTCCGCGGTCTCCGGCGTGGAGCGGGGCATCCAGTGGCTGTCGAACATCAACATGGTGCTCGCCCTCGTGCTCGTGGTCTTCGTGTTCATCGCCGGGCCGACCATCATCGTGCTCGACCTCCTGCCCACGTCCCTGGGCGCCTACCTCGGCGACCTCCCGCAGCTCGTGGGTCGCACCGAGGCCACGGGCGCCGGTGAGGTCGCCGACTGGCTGGGCAGCTGGACGGTCTTCTACTGGGCCTGGTGGATCTCCTGGACCCCGTTCGTCGGCATGTTCATCGCCCGGATCAGCCGCGGCCGCACCATCCGGCAGTTCATCGGCGGCGTCATCCTCGTACCGAGCACGGTCAGCCTGCTGTGGTTCTGCGTCTTCGGAGGCACGGCCATGAAGCTCCAGGAAAGCGGCGACCTCCCCCGCGAGAACACCCCCGAGGGACAGCTCTTCGGACTGCTCCAGCAGTTCCCCGCCGCCACCGTGATGAGCCTGCTGGTCATGGTCCTCGTCGCGATCTTCTTCGTCTCCGGCGCGGACGCCGCCTCCATCGTGATGGGCACGCTCTCGCAGAAGGGCGTCCTCGAACCGGCCAAGCCGGTGGTCGTCTTCTGGGGAGTGGTCACCGGCGCCGTCGCGGCCGTCATGCTGCTCATCGGCAACGGCGAGGGCGACGCGCTCGCCGGACTGCAGAACCTGACGATCCTCGTGGCGGCACCGTTCACCGTGGTCATGATCGGTATGTGCGTGGCACTCATGCGCGACCTGCGCCGGGACCCCCTCATCATCCAGGGCGAACAGGGGGAGGAGGCCGTGGCGGTGGCCGTCGCCGCGGGCCACGAGGAGTACGGCGGCGCGTTCGAGATCCGCATCGGCCCCTCCGGCGAACCGGAGGCGGACGCGGACCGGCCGCCGGTGGTGTCCTCGCCGCCCGACGACCGGCGCTGACCCGGCGGGGCTGTCGGACCGGACCGGCCCGGGAAGGGCCGGCCCGGTCCGCCGGCGCGCCCTCAGCGTCCGATCAGCGGGTAGTGGTCGGAGAGGTTCGTGTACGTGTAGGAGGTGCCCCAGCTGGAGACCGTCCAGGGCGCCGACTGCTCCTTGACCACGTTGTTCTCCCAACCCGCCGGGCGGGCGTTGCCCTTGCGGTAGAGGACGTAGTCCAGATCCTCACGCGGGTCGGTCGGGTAGCGGTCGTTCGCTATCGAGTTCAGCGCGGTGTCGAAGGAGTACGGGTGCCCGGTGCGGCTGTCGGAGTCGGCCAGGTCGGCGTTGGCGAGCAGGCTCGCGTACTCGGGGGTGCGCGAGTCGACGTTCAGGTCGCCCGCCACGATGACCTGCTCGCTCGCCGGGATGTTCTTCCCGTCCAGGAAGGCGTCCACGGCACGGAACTGACGGGCACGCATCTCCGCGGCCTCGCCCGCGCCGCAGCCCGGGTCGGTGGACTGCGCGTGCGTGCCGACCACGTGCACCTTGGTGCCGTTCACGTTCAGCACGACATAGGCGAAGCCCTTGTTGGACCACCAGTCGGCGCCGCAGGCGTCCTTGTAGACGACCTGCTCCTTGCGCAGGATCGGCCACTTGCTGAGGATCGTGACCCCGCCGTCCTCCGGGGTGGTGGCGGAGTACGCGCCGCCCGTGGCGTCCCAACCGCTCTTGCTGCGGCCCACGACCGGGGTCTGGTACGGGTACTGCGCCGCGGAGTTCGCCTTCAGCGCGTCCGAGGAGCTGTTGTCGAAGGCCTCCTGGAGCACGACCACGTCGTGACCCTGGTAGAAGGAGGTCCTGGGGATCGCGGCGGCCCGGTGGTCCTGGCCCCAGTTCGGGTACAGGTTCTTGCTCATCAGGAACACGTTGTACGACAGGACGCTGAGCCGCGGCTGCGCGGCGGCGGTCTCCGCCGCCGAGGCGGCGGGCGCGGTGGTGGCGGCCAGCGCGCCTGCGGCGACCGCGGCGACGGCCGTGGCGGCGGCGCGGCGCGAGCGGGGCGAGGAAAGCAGCATGGAGGTCTCCATCATTCCTGCGGGGGAAGATCGACGCCCGTCATACAAGCAGCAGCAGTTACCTCTGGGTAACACCCGTGCAGAGACTTTCTGTCCGTGAGACGGCCGTCCGGTGCTCGCATACTTGTCGTATGACGAAGACGGACTCCGTACACCCCGCCGGACCTGCGGCCGCGCGCCGCGCCGATCCCGAGCCGCCGCCGCCCGGCGGGGTGCTGTGGACCATCGCCGGTGACGTCCGGGCCCTGCTGATGCTGCCGGCCGCCTTCACCATGCAGGTCGCCCACCCCGCGATCGCGGCCGGCGTCGACCAGTACTCCGTCTTCCGCACCGACCCCTGGGGCCGCGGCGAGCGCTCCCTGCGCTCGGTCCAGCTGTGGGTGTACGGCGGGGAGGAGGCCGCCGAGGAGGGGCGCCGGGTGCGCCGCCTGCACAAGGACATCCAGGGCACCGACACCCGCGGCCGCCGCTACCACTCCCTCGACCCCGCCTGCTACGCCTGGGTCCACGCCACCGGCTTCCCGGTCTACCTCTACGCGGGGCGCTACCTGCTGCGCCGCTTCACCCCCGCCCAGGAGCGGCAGCTCTACCAGGAGTGGCTCCAGGTGGGGCGCATCCTCGGCCTGCGCGACCGGGACATGCCGCAGAGCATCGAGGAGTACTGGACCTACTGGGGCCGGATGCTGGCCGAGGAGATCGAACCCACCGCGGTCGCCCGCGAGCTGATCTCCACCGAGGTCCGGCTGCCCCGGCCGGAGGTCGACTCGCCCGCCCTGCGCCTGCTGCTGCGGCTGACCTGGCCGGTGCTGCGCGCCGCCTTCCTGCGCCTACGGGCCTTCGTCACCGTCGGCTACATGCCGCCCGAGGCCCGCGCCGCGATCGGGCTGGAGTGGAGCCCGGCGCAGGAACGCACGCTCCGGCGGTTCAGCACGGCCGTACGACTCCTCGTACCGCTGCTGCCCGAGCGGTTGCGGTACCTGCCCATCGCGCGGGCGGCGCGCGCCCGTCGGCGCGCCGCCGCCCGCTGACGGGGCCCGGACTCAGTGCTCGTCGTGCTGGTGGATCGTGTTCGTCTCAGCGATCTTCTTCCAGGACCTGGGCTCCTTCTGCTGCCCCGGCTTCGCCGGAGCGGACTGCGGTGAACGGGCCGAGGGCTTGGCCGCCGCCGACGGGGCGAGCGCCGAGGCCTCCGGCTTGCCCGGGGTGTACAGCCACGTCTCGAAGAGCTGGGCGAGGGGCTTCTTCGAGACCTTCTCGGCGTACCGGACGAAGTCCCCGACCTTCGCGTTGCCGTACGCCCGCTCGGTCGGCCAGCCCTTGAGGATCTCGAAGAACTTCTCGTCGCCGATCTCGTTGCGCAGCGCCTGCAGCGCGATGGCACCTCGGTCGTAGACGGCCCCGTGGAACTGGTTCTCCGGACCCGGGTCACCCGGCTTGACCTGCCAGAACGTGTCCTCGGCCGGGCGCAGGGCGTAGGCCCAGTCGGCCAGCTCCTGCGCCGTGCCCTCGCCCTCCTTCTCCGACCACAGCCACTGGCTGTAGCGGGCGAAGCCCTCGTTGATCCAGATGTCCTTCCACCCCTCGACGGACACGCTGTCGCCGTACCACTGGTGCGCCAGCTCGTGCACGACCACCGAGACGTTGGCGCCGTTGCGGAACTGCGCCGGACCGTAGAACGGCCGCGTCTGGGTCTCCAGGGCGAAACCGGCGGTCACGTTCGGCACGTAGCCGCCCAGCGCGTTGAAGGGGTACGGCCCGAAGACCCCCTCCAGCCACTCGGCGACCTCCCCGGTGCGTTCCACGCTCGCCCGGGCCGCGCCGGCGTTGTCGCCGAGGTCCTTGCTGTACGCGTTGAGGATCGGCAGTCCGCTCGCCGTCCTGTCCGTGGTGATGTCGAACTTGCCGACGGCGAGGGTGGCCAGGTAGGTGGCCTGCGGCTTGTTGGAACGCCAGTTGTACCGGGTCCAGCCGAGGCGTGAGGTCTGGGACTGCAGCACGCCGTTGCTGATCGCCTGGGTGCCGTCGGGCACGTTGATCGAGACGTCGAAGGTGGCCTTGTCCAGCGGGTGGTCGTTGCTCGGGAACCACCAGACCGCCGAGTCGGGCTCCTGCGCCGCGACCCCGCCGTCGGGCGTGCGCTGCCAGGCCGTCCAGCCGTCCACCTTCAGCTCGGAGGGCTTGCCGGCGTACTTGACGACGACGGACAGGGGAGTGTTGCGCGCCAGCGGCTTCGCCGGGGTGACCTCCAACTCGTGGGAGCCGGACGTGGCGAACTTCGCCTTGACCCCGTTGACCCGGATCTCGCTGACCTGGAGCCCGAAGTCCAGGTTGAAGCGGGACAGGTCCTGCTTGGCGGTGGCCAGCAGGGTGGCCGTGCCCTCCAGCAGGTCCGTCTTCGGCTGGTACTGCAGGCGCAGGTCGTAGTGCGACACGTCGTATCCGCCGTTGCCGCTCGCCGGGTAGTAGGGATCGCCGATACCCGGGGCGCCCGAACCCGAACCCGCCGCCGATGCCGGGATCACCAGCAGGAGGGAAGCGGCGAGCACGCTCGGGGCGATGACTTTGCGGTGCACGAATGGCTCCAAGTGGTAGGGGAGACAGATCGGTTCACAGAGTGGTCCAAGGCCTTGTCGCTCGACCGTATTCACCCTTGACCGCTCAGGTCATGTCCATGGCCCCTGCTGTCACACGATCGCCATTCGGCCGACACGCGTCCGCGCGTGGAACGGTGTCGAGGCCGGCCGCGCGGCTACCGCCCACCGCGCCATACCCGCCCCGGCCTGCGGCCCGGCCGCCCGGAGCCCCGGCCCCGAAGCCGCCGGCGAGCGCTCGACCCCGCCCACGGGAACGTCCGGATCGACACGACGCCCCCGCGCAGCGCAGCCGCTCCGGTGGGTGTGCGGTGACTCTCGAGCCCGCTCGGCGGTGTGGGGCGATACCGGGTGGGGAACGCAGGTTCGTGAGTGTCGGCCGGAGGGGGACGTCATGGAGATCGCGGCATTGGCGGTGTCGTTGGTGGCGCTCGCGATTTCGGGCGCGGTGTCGTGGCGACAACTGCGGCTCACGGAGCATGCCAACACGCTGCCTGTGGTGGTCGACCTGTTCAGGGAGCACCGCAGCGTACGGCTGGCACGGGCGCGCACCTTCGTGCACGAGGAACTGCCCGCCTGCGACCTGTCGCTGGGGCTCGCCGGCCTGCCCGCCGAAGGGCAGGAACTCGTCCGCGAACTGGCCTGGTACTACGACAACCTCGGCGCGCTCGTGACGCACGGCGTGGTGGAGATCGAGCCCGTCTCCGGCTATCTGGGCGGATCGGTGATCACGGTGTGGGAGAAGATGCAGCCGCTGGTGGCGGCGGAGCGGTCCCGGCGGGCTCAGAACTCCCTGCCGGATCCCAACCGGTGGCAGGAGTACTTCGAGAACCTCTACCACCTCGTCCGGGAGGTGCCGCCCGAGCGGGCTCGGGCGGAGAGTCGGTCCTGGCGGTTGCCCGGCCGCTGACACGGCACCGGCCAGACGCGCCACCGGATCGGTCTACCCGCCATACCGAACAGTCGGTAACCTGCCGCGCATGACCCTTCACCCGCTCGCCGCCCGTCGCTGTTGGCATGCTGCGATCAACCCGCTGCACTCCACCGTCTACTTCTCGCCGGAGATCGCCGAGGAGTTCGCCGCCCACGGGATGACCGACCCCGTCGCCGTGAACCTGGCGCACCGCTCCGCCGCGATGGGCGCCGTCGGCGCCGGTGCGGTCACCGCCACCTTCTACAACTACCGGCACGACCTCGTCGCCCGGCACCTGCCCGCCGTCTGGGACGCCGTCGCCCCCGAGCAGGCCCTCGCCGCCCGGCTGCGCGCGGCCGACGCCGCCCTGACCCGCCTCCTCGGCGCCGAGACCGTGAAGTCCCCCGAAGTGGCCGAGGCCGCCGACCTGGCGATGCGGGCCACCGAGGCCTGTACCCGGCACGCCCGCACCCTGTACGCCGCCCACGCCGACCTCCCCGTACCCGAGGAGCCGCACCTGCGGCTGTGGCACGCCACCACCCTGCTGCGCGAGCACCGCGGCGACGGCCACCTCGCCGCCCTGCTGCTCGCGGGCCTGGACCCGGTGGAGGCCCTGGTCAGCCACACCGCCACCGGCAAGGGCATGACCCCGAAGTGGCTCAAGGCCATGCGCGGCTGGACGCAGGACGACCTCGACGCCGCGGCCGGCAGGCTCCGCGAGCGCGGCGTCCTCGACGCCACCGGCGGGCTGACCGAGGAGGGCACGGCCCTGCGGGAGCGGCTGGAGAGCGACACCGACCGCCTCGACGCCGCGCCCTACGAGCACCTCGGCACGGACGGCCTGGCCCGCCTGACCGAGCTCGGCGGCGCCCTCGTCGTCAAGGCCGTGACCGCCGGGGCCTTCCCGAGGGACCTCATGGGCAGGGCCTGACGGGCAGGGCTCCCGCCGTCCGCCACCGCCACCTGCCACAATTGGCAGCCTTCCAGTGCAAACGAAGGCAGGCGGGACCCGATCGTGACGACGTCCATCGAAGGCAGGATCGCCGAGGAGCTCGGCGTACGGGAGCGGCAGGTCAAGGCCGCCGTCGAGCTGCTCGACGGCGGCTCCACCGTGCCGTTCATCGCGCGCTACCGCAAGGAAGCGACCGAGATGCTCGACGACGCCCAGCTGCGCACCCTCGAGGAGCGGCTGAGGTATCTGCGGGAGCTGGAGGACCGCCGCGCGGCGGTCCTGGACTCCGTACGGGAGCAGGGCAAGCTCACCGACGAACTGGCGGCGCGGATCGCCGCGGCCGACACCAAGGCCCGGCTGGAGGACATCTACCTGCCCTTCAAGCCCAAGCGGCGCACCAAGGCGCAGATCGCCCGCGAGGCCGGTCTGGAGCCGCTCGCCGAGGGGCTGCTGGCCGACCCGTCGGTGGAACCGGCCGCCGCCGCGGCCGCGTTCGTCGACGCCGACAAGGGCGTCGCCGACCCGGCGGCCGCCCTGGAGGGCGCCCGGGCGATCCTCACCGAGCGGTTCGGCGAGGACGCCGACCTGATCGGCGAGCTGCGCGAGCGCATGTGGGGCCGCGGCCGGCTCGCGGCGAAGGTCCGCGAGGGCAAGGAGGAGGCGGGCGCCAAGTTCGCCGACTACTTCGACTTCGCCGAGCCGTTCACCGCCCTGCCCTCGCACCGCGTCCTCGCCATGCTGCGCGGCGAGAAGGAGGACGTCCTCGACCTCACCCTGGAGCCGGAGGACCTCGAAGACACAGCGGTGCCCGGCCCGTCCACGTACGAGGGCATGATCGCCCGTCGCTTCGGCGTCGGCGACCGCGGCCGCCCCGGCGACAAGTGGCTCGCCGACACCGTCCGCTGGGCCTGGCGTACGAAGATCCAGGTGCACCTCGGCATCGACCTGCGGATGCGGCTGCGCCAGGCCGCCGAGGACGAGGCCGTACGGGTCTTCGCCTCGAACCTGCGCGACCTGCTGCTCGCGGCGCCCGCCGGCACCCGGGCGACGCTCGGCCTGGACCCGGGCTTCCGTACCGGCGTGAAGGTCGCCGTCGTGGACGCGACCGGCAAGGTCGTGGCCACGGACGTGATCTACCCGCACGTCCCCGCCAACAAGTGGGACGAGTCCCTCGCCAAGCTGGCCCGCCTGGCGAAGGAGCACGCCGTCGAGCTGGTCGCCATCGGCAACGGCACCGCCTCCCGCGAGACCGACAAGCTGGCCGGGGACCTCATCACGCGGCACCCGGAGCTGAAGCTCACCAAGGTGATGGTCTCGGAGGCGGGCGCCTCCGTGTACTCGGCCTCCGCCTTCGCCTCGCAGGAACTGCCGGACATGGACGTGTCGCTGCGCGGCGCCGTCTCCATCGCGCGCCGGCTGCAGGACCCGCTCGCCGAACTCGTCAAGATCGACCCCAAGTCGATCGGCGTCGGCCAGTACCAGCACGACCTGTCCGAGGTGAAGCTCTCCCGCTCGCTCGACGCGGTCGTCGAGGACTGCGTGAACGGCGTCGGCGTGGACGTCAACACCGCCTCCGCGCCGCTGCTCTCGCGGGTGTCGGGCATCAGCGGCGGCCTCGCCGAGAACATCGTGGCCCACCGTGACGCCAACGGCCCCTTCCGCAGCCGCAAGGGGCTCAAGGACGTGGCCCGACTCGGCCCCAAGGCGTACGAGCAGTGCGCGGGCTTCCTGCGGATCCGCGGCGGGGACGACCCGCTGGACTTCTCCAGCGTGCACCCCGAGGCCTATCCGGTGGTCCGGGGCATGGCCAAGACGGCGGGCAGCGAGGTGGCGGCCCTGATCGGCAACTCCGGTGTCCTGCGCTCGCTGCGGCCGGAACAGTTCGTCACCGAGGCCTTCGGTCTGCCCACTGTCACGGACATCCTGCGCGAGCTGGAGAAGCCGGGCCGCGACCCGCGCCCGGCCTTCAGGACGGCCACCTTCAAGGAGGGCGTCGAGAAGATCGGCGACCTGGCCCCCGGGATGATCCTGGAGGGCGTCGTCACCAACGTGGCCGCCTTCGGCGCCTTCATCGACATCGGCGTCCACCAGGACGGGCTCGCGCACGTCTCGGCGCTGTCGAAGAACTTCGTCAAGGACCCCCGGGACGTGGTCAAGCCGGGTGACATCGTCCGGGTCAAGGTCATGGAGGTGGACATCCCGCGCAAGCGCATCTCGCTGACCCTGCGGCTGGAGGACGAGGCCGGTGCGGAGCGCGGCGCGGGCACTCCCCGCCGGAGCGAGGACCGGCGCGGCGGCGGTGGAGGTGGCCGACCGCCGCAGCAGCGCGGTGGGTCCGGTGCCCGCGAGGGCGGCCGGAACCAGGGCCAGGGCGAACGTGGTCAGGGCGGTCAGGGCCGTCGGCAGGGCGGCGGCGCCCCCGCCCCCGCCAACAGCGCGATGGCGGACGCCCTGCGCCGCGCGGGCCTCACCTCCCCCGAGGAGCGCCGCAAGAAATAACGGCCGTCAAGGGTGGCTTGAAGCCACCCGGCACAGGTGGGTCCGCGTACGGAGTGGCCGAATAGCTTCCCCACCTGGGGACTTGCCTTGCCAACTCCCGTACAAGATCTGTAGGCATGGTGGAACGCCCGTTCGTCACCCGGCGGACGGGCTTCCGCGTTTTCCCCTCAGGACCGTATTCCCCGAGGCCGCCTCGAAGGCACAGGACGCCATGCCCATGCCCCCACACGCCTACCGCCGTTGCCCCGGAAAGGGTCCGAAGAGGGATCACATGCCTCACCGGCAACTCAGCATTCGCAAAAGGTGCGAGCAGATTCTCGGCCATCTGGATCTGACCCACCCCTTCTCCCTCGACGACCTGTGCCACCGGATAGCCGAGCGGCGCGGTCGCCCCATCCGGCTCCACCCGCTCCCCAAGGAGGCGGCCGAGTCCGGAGTCTGTGGATTGTGGGTGGGCACGGCAAGGGTCGACTACGTCTTCTACGAGGCGCAGACCACCCCGCTGCACCGTGAGCACATCGTCCTGCACGAGCTGGGCCACATCCTCTTCGGACACCACTCCCTGGAAGGGGAGGAGACCGACGGGCACGCCCCCGTGGTGCTCGGGCGCACCAACTACACCACCCGGCAGGAGCAGGAGGCGGAGATGCTCGCCAGCATGATCCGCATCCGCACGGCGCACCTCGGCCCGCGGTCCACGAACGGCGCACGCGGCACCCTGGCCCGGCTGGAGTCCGCCATGGGATACGAGCGGGGTACCGATGGCAACTGACCTGACCGACTTCGGCAACTGGCTCGCCGTCCCCAGTGTGGTGTGCCTGTGGGCCGCCGTCCTGCTCCGCGCCCCCGGAGCCCTGCGCTCCCCCCAGCAGCGCGGCCTGTGGCTGGCCGTCGCCACCGCCGCCGCCGCGATGACCCTCAACCTTCCCGACGTCGTCTCGTACGCGATGAGCCGCGGCCCGGGCTACGCCCACAGCATCGGCCTCGTCCGCAACCTCATCGGCGTGCTGTCGGCCGGCGCCGTGCTCTACTTCGTGGCCGCCACCACCCGCGGCCGGAAGCTCCAACTCGCCGCCTGCGTCGCCACGGTGGCCTGGCTCGCCACCCTCGTCGCCCTGGACGCCGCCGCGCCCGACCACGGCACGCACACCATGCCCCCGGTCGGCGACCCGGTGCCCTCCCTCGCGTACTGGCTCGTGCTGATCTCCGCGCACGTGGTCGCCAACATCGTCTGCGTGAGCCTGTGTTCACGCTACAGCCGCCGTACCGAGAGCCGGGGCCTGGCCGCCGGGCTGCGGCTGTTCGGCCTCGGTACCGCGCTCGCCGGACTGTTCTGGCTGGCGTACCTGCTCAAGGCCCTCTTCGGCAGCACCTGGGCGATGCCCGCCCTCCCGCTGCTCATGAACCTGCACGGCCTGCTGCGCGCCGCCGCCATCCTCGTACCCACCCTGTTCACGCTCCGCCGCACCTGCGCCGACATCGCCACGACCTGGCGGCTGTGGCCGCTGTGGCGCGACCTCGTCGAAGCCGTGCCGCACGTGGCCCTCAACAAGCCGCGCGCCTGGCGTGTGATGGAGCTGCTGTGGCCGCCGGTCCCGCGCAACCTGCTCGTGTACCGCAAGGTCATCGAGACCCGCGACGCGATCCTGATCCTGGGCGAGTACGTGGCCCCGGGCGCCCTGGAAGAGGCCCGCGGCCAGGTCACCGGGATCGGGGTCCCCGAGCAGCGGGCCACCGCCGCCGCGCTGGCCCGCGTACTGAAGGAGGCCCGGCAGGCCAAGCTCGAGGGAGCGCCCGGACAGCCGGGGGAGGCGGCCGCGCTGGAACTGCCCGCCGCGATCCACACCTCGCAGGAGGGCGGGGACCTGGCGGACGAGGCCCGGTTCCTCGTCGACGTCGCCCAGGCGTACTCCGCGCCCGCCACCACAAGGAAGTGAAACAGCCGTGACCACCGTACTGATCACCGGCGCCAGTGCCGGACTGGGTGCCGCCTTCGCCCGGGGCTTCGCCGCCAAGGGCTGCGACCTGGTCCTCGTCGCCCGCGACAAGGACCGGCTCGACGCCGTCGCCGCCGAACTGGCCCGGGAGTACGGCACCGCGTCCGAGGTGCTGCCCGCCGACCTGCTGGACCCGGCGGACTGCGCGGCCGTCACCGAGCGGCTCGCCGCGTCGAGGCGGCCCGTGGACATCCTGGTCAACAACGCGGGCTTCGGGCTGCCCGCGCCCTTCCCGTACAGCCCGGTCGAGGACGAGGAGCGGATGCTCGACCTGTTGGTCAAGGTCCCGCTGCGGCTCACCCACGCCCTCCTGCCGGGCCTGCGCGCCCGCCGCCGGGGCGCGGTCCTCAACGTCTCCTCGGTGGCCGGCCTCCTGCCGACGGGGACCTACGGGGCCGCCAAGGCCTGGATCACCGCCTTCAGCGAGTCGCTGCGGGTGGACATGGCACCGTACGGGGTCCGGGTGCTGGCCGTGGTCCCCGGCTTCACCCGCACCGAGTTCCAGGAGCGGGCCGGGATGGACGTCAGCGCACTGCGCGACGCGGTCTGGCTGGAGCCGGAGGCCGTGGTCGCCCAGGCCCTGAAGGACCTCGCCCTGCGGCGCCCGGTCAGCATCACCGGTCGCCGCTACCGCGCCTACGCCCTCGCCGTCCGGCACCTCCCGCGCACGTTCGTGGCCGCCAGGATGGCCCGCGCACGCCGGGCTCCCGCCGGACCGGCCACGTGAGCGGGCCCGCGAAATCCACCCCACCGCTTTCTTGATCATGTGACAGGATCGCGGGATGCTGCGACTCACCGATTTCATCATCGACTGCCCGGACACGATGAAGCTGGCGGGCTTCTACTCCGAGGTGACGGGCCGCCCGATCAAGGAAGGCAGCGACGAGCACTGGGCCGGCATCACGTTCGGCGAGATCGAGCTGGCCTTCATCCGGGTGGACGACCACCGGGCTCCGCAGTGGCCCGACAGCGAGCATCCCAAGCAGTTCCACCTCGATTTCGAAGTGGACGAGATCGAGCCGGAGCAGCGTCGCGTCCTGGCCCTCGGCGCGACGCTGCGGCAGGACTTCATCGGTCCCGAAGGCTACGGCTGGCGGATCTACACGGACCCGGTCGGCCACCCCTTCTGCCTGTGCCGCAACAAGGGCGTCACCTGGACCGACCAGGGCCCGGTCTGGTCCTAGCACCTCCGGCGCCGAGTCACCGCGGTGACCGGCAGGAAGGCGGAGCCGGGTGGAGCCGGGGTCCGTCGGAAAACGCCTCGACATCGGTCGCGGTGATCGGGGACGCTTCGCGTGATGACCGGAATCGACGACACACCGCCCGCGTGGGACGAGCGCACCCAGCTCTCCACGTTTCTCGACTACGCACGTGACACCGCCCGCGCCAAGTGCCTCGGCGTCTCCGCGGAGAACGCGCGCAAGGCCCTCCTGCCGGGGTCACCGCTGATGACCATGAGCGGACTGATCAACCATCTCCGCTGGGTCGAGTACTACTGGTTCCAGGTGGTCTTCCTCGGCGAGGAGGACCGGGGCCCCTGGACCGACGAGGATCCCGACCGCGAGATGCGTATCGCCGTCGACTTCCCGCTCCCGCAGTTGCTCGACGAATACGCCGAACAGAGCACCCGCTACCGCGAACTTGCCGCCGGGCACGGCCTGGACGAGCGGGCCCGGCGGGCCGTCCGCGACGGCCTCCACGTCGACCTGCGCTGGATCCTCCTCCACCTCACCGAGGAGACGGCCCGCCACAACGGCCACCTGGACATTCTGCGCGAGATGCTCGACGGCACGACCGGCGACCGGCCCGTCGCACGGGCGGAGCCGTAGTCGTATCCACCCGACGGGTCGGACCTAGAGCTCGGTGACCTTGCCGCCGGAGACCTCCAGGCGGCGGGTCACGTGCACCGCGTCCAGCATCCGGCGGTCGTGCGTGACCAGCAGGAGGGTGCCCTCGTAGGCGTCGAGCGCGGCCTCCAGCTGCTCGATCGCCGGGAGGTCGAGGTGGTTGGTCGGCTCGTCCAGGACCAGGAGGTTCACCCCACGGCCCTGGAGCAGGGCCAGCGCCGCACGGGTGCGCTCGCCCGGGGAGAGGGTGGCCGCCGGGCGCAGGACGTGGGCCGCCTTGAGGCCGAACTTGGCCAGCAGGGTGCGGACCTCGGCCGGCTCGGTGTCGGGGACCGCCGCGCAGAAGGCCTCCAGCAGCGGTTCGTCGCCGAGGAACAGGCCGCGCGCCTGGTCCACCTCGCCGACCAGCACGCCCGAGCCGAGGGTGGCGGATCCGGAGTCCGGGGCCAGCCGGCCCAGCAGGACGGCGAGGAGCGTGGACTTGCCGGCGCCGTTGGCCCCGGTGATCGCCACCCGGTCCGCCCAGTCGATCTGGAGGCTCGCCGGGCCGAAGGAGAAGTCCCCGCGCCGCACGGCCGCCTCACGCAGGGTGGCCACCACGGACCCCGAGCGGGGGGCCGCGGCGATCTCCATGCGCAGCTCCCACTCCTTGCGGGGCTCGTCGACGACCTCCAGCCGCTCGATGGCCCGCGCGGTCTGGCGGGCCTTGGCGGCCTGCTTCTCGCTGGACTCGCCGCGCAGGTTCTTGCCGATCTTGTCGTTGTCGGAGGACTTGCGGCGGGCGTTGCGCACGCCCTTGTCCATCCAGTTGCGCTGCATCTGGGCCCGGCCCTCGAGCGCCGACTTCTTGCCCGCGTACTCCTCGTACTCCTCACGGGCGTGGTCGCGGGCGCGCTCGCGCTCCTCCAGGTACGAGTCGTAGCCGCCGCCGTAGAGGTTGATCTGCTGCTGGGCGAGGTCGAGTTCGAGGACCTTGGTGACCGTCCGGGTGAGGAACTCGCGGTCGTGACTGATCACGACCGTGCCGGCCCGCAGCCCCTTGACGAACCGCTCCAGCCGCTCCAGACCCTCCAGGTCCAGATCGTTGGTGGGCTCGTCGAGCAGGAAGACGTCGTAGCGGGAGAGGAGGAGCGAGGCGAGCCCCGCGCGGGCCGCCTGGCCTCCGGAGAGCGCCGTCATGGGCAGGTCGAGACCGACGGCGAGGCCGAGCTCGTCGGCGACCTCCTGGGCCCGCTCGTCGAGGTCGGCGCCGCCGAGGTTCAGCCACGTGTCCAGCGCGTCCGCGTACGCGTCGTCCGCCCCCGGCGTTCCGTCGACCAGGCCCTGCGTCGCCGCGTCGAGCTCGGCCTGGGCGGCCGCCACACCCGTACGGCGGGCCAGGAACTCCCGGACCGACTCCTCGGGCCGGCGCTCCGGCTCCTGCGGGAGGTGGCCGACGGCCGCACCGGGCGGGGAGAGCCGCAGCTCGCCCGTCTCGGGGGTGTCCAGCCCGGCGAGCATCCGCAGCAGGGTGGACTTCCCGGCGCCGTTCACGCCGACGAGGCCGATGACGTCGCCGGGGGCGACGACGAGGTCGAGATCGGCGAACAGGGTGCGCTCACCGTGCGCGGCGGTGAGCTTCTTGGCGACGAGGGTTGCAGTCATGATGTGCCGATCCTATCCGCGCCCGGACGGCGCCCGGGATGGCCGGATAGGTGGGAAGCCCGTCATTGCGGCCACCGCGGGGGCGGAACACCATGAAGTCATGTCGTCATCGCCGCGCAACGTCCTCGTCCTCCTCCACGACGGGGTCCAGAGCCTGGACGTGACGGGGCCGGTGGAGGTGTTCGCCGCACTCGACCGCTTTCCCGCGCGGGCCCCGTACGAGATCCGGACCGTCTCTCCCGGCGGAGTTCCCGTCCGCACCGGCAGCGGGCTGACGCTGGTGCCGGACGGGGACCTGGAGAGCGCCCGGCCGGGGCCCGGGACCACGGTGCTGGTCCCCGGCGGACGCTTCACGGGGGACTTCGAGCCCCGGCTCACCGACTGGCTCCGTACCCACGGGGGTGGCGCGGAACGGCTGGTCTCCGTCTGTACGGGAGGACTGCTGCTGGCCGAGGCGGGCCTGCTGGACGGGCGGCGGGCGACGACGCACTGGTACGCCTGCGAGCGGATGGCGCGGGACTACCCGGCCGTCGCCGTCGAGCCCGACCCGATCTACGTACGGGACGGGCCGGTGGCCACCTCGGCCGGGGTCACGGCGGGGATCGACCTCGCCCTGGCCCTGGTGGAGGAGGACCACGGGCAGGACGTCGCCCTGACGATCGCCCGGCACCTGGTGGTGTTCCTGCGCAGGCCCGGCAACCAGGCGCAGTTCAGCGCGCACCTGGCCGCCCAGACGGCCCGCCGGGACCCGCTCAGGGACGTGCAGCAATGGATCGCCGAGCACCCGGGGGAGCAGCTGGGCGTCGAGCACCTCGCCGCCCGTGCCCGACTGTCACCGCGGCACTTCGCGCGTGCCTTCCAGGCGGAGACCGGGGTGACGCCCGGCCGGTACGTCGAACGGGTCCGGGTGGACCACGCGCGGCGGCTGCTGGAGGAGAGCGGGGAAGGGATCGCACAGATAGCCCGGGCCTGCGGGTACGGGACCCCGGAGGCGTTGCGCCGGGCCTTCGTACGGACCCTCGGCCAGCCGCCTGCCGAGTACCGCCGCCGCTTCGGCACCTCGCGCCCCTGACGGCCCGGCCGTCCGAGTCCGAGAAGAAAGAGCCGCCCCGCAAGGGGGCGGAGCCGTGTTCCGACCGACGCTCCGGAGGAGCCATGCAGATCGCCGTACTGCTCTACGACCACTTCACCGCCCTCGACGCCATCGGCCCCTTCGACACCCTCGGCCGGCTGTCCGACGCCGAGGTCGTCTTCGTCTCCGAGCGGCCGGGCCCCGTGCGGACCGACAACGGCGCACTCGCGCTCGTCGCAGACAAGGGGCTCGACGAGGTCACCCGCCCCGACATCGTGATCGTGCCCGGCGGGCCGCATCCCGAGCGGGAGATGGCCAATCCCGTGGTCATGGACTGGCTGCGCGCCGTCGACGCCACCACCACCTGGACCACCTCGGTGTGCACCGGATCCCTGCTGCTGGGCGCCGCCGGGCTGCTCGACGGCCGGCGGGCCACCAGCCACTGGCTGTACCTGGACCAGCTGCCGAAGCTCGGGGTCGAGCCCACCGGCGAGCGGGTGGTGTTCGACGGGAAGTACGTCACCGCCGCCGGGGTGTCCTCCGGGATCGACATGGGGCTCACGCTGCTCGGCCGGATCGCCGGGGACGACTACGCCCGCGCCGTGCAGCTGATGACCGAGTACGACCCCCAGCCGCCCTACGACGCCGGCTCGCCCGAGAAGGCCCCGGCCGCCCTCGTCGAGATGATGCGGGCGAACAACATGCCCGGCTGAGGCGCCGGCCCGACCGTCACGGGGTCCAGGTGAAGCGCGGGGTCCGGCGCTCCAGGAACGCGGCGACCCCTTCGGCGGTGTCCGCACTGCCGGCGGCCTGGTCCTCCCAGTACGCGTCCCGGTCGGTCCGGCCGTCCGCGAACTCCTTGGCCGCCGCCTGCGTCAGCTGCGAGCGCGTGGCCAGGATCCGGGCGAACTCGGTGACCCGCTCGTCCAGTCGACCGGCCGGCAGCAGCTCGTTCAGGAACCCCGCGCGCAAGGCCGTCCCGGCGTCGACCAGCTCCGCGGAGTAGAGGAGGTACTTGGCCCAGGCCGGGCCGACCAGCGACGCGAGCCTGCGGGTGGAGGACGCCGGGTAGACGATGCCGAGCTTGGCCGGGGTCACTCCGAAGGAGGCGCCCTCCTCGGCGAAGCGCAGGTCGCAGGCGGCCGCCAGCTGGCTGCCGCCGCCCACGCAGAAGCCGCGGATCGCCGCCAGGGTGGGCTTGGGGAAGGCGGCCAGGGCCTCCTCGGCGGCCACCGCCAAGGCTCGCGGGTCCTCGGCCCCGGCAGCGTCGGGGTCCCCGGTCAGCGAGGAGATGTCGGCGCCCGCGCAGAAGGTCGGTCCGGCCCCGGTCAGCACGAGCACCCGTACGGCCGGATCGTCCGCCAGGCCCGCCACCAGCTCCGGGAGCGCCCGCCACATGGCGGCGGTCATGGCGTTGCGCTTGGCGGGATGCGAGATGACGACCGTGGCCACCCCGTCGGCGACCGTGTGCAGGAGGTGTGCGTCGAGGGCTGCGTCCATGCGCCGGATGCTATCCCGGGCGGTCATACCTATGATCAAGGGAGTCCGTCGGGGGTGCGAGGAGGTGGCGCGTCCATGGGCACAGACCGTGCAGACCGTACCGGGGCGAAGATCGGCGGCCCGGAACCGCAGCGGGAGAAGAAGAAGCTCAGCCGCAGCTTCGCGCTGATGACGGGGCTCGGGGTGATCCTGGTGCTGGCCGGCCTCGTCGGTCTCGTCTACACCGGTCTGGCCACGCTCACCTCGATGTTCCTCTTCGGGTGGTTGCTGCTGATCGGCGGCGTGGTGGGCCTGCTGCTGGCCGTGCAATCGCGCAGGAGCAACTACTTCTGGCTCGCCGTGGTCGTCGCCGCGATCAATCTCGCCGCGGGCTTCGTGATCCTGCGTCGCCCCGAGGCGAGCGCCGAGGCGCTGACGATGTTCGCGGCACTGCTCTTCCTCATCGGCGGGGTGTTCCGGCTGGTGGGGGCCCTGGTGGTGCGGGGCTCCCACTTCGGGCTGGCCGTCGTGCAGGGCGCGTTCGGCATCCTGCTGGGCTTCCTGATCCTCTCCAACTGGCCGGGCAACAGTCTGTACGTGATCGGAACGTTCTTCTCCCTCGCCCTGCTGTTCGACGGGCTGAGCCTGGTGGCGATGGGCATGGGATCCCGGCGCATCCTGGGCTTGGTCAGGGACGACGAGGGGCCGGCGGAGGCAGCGGCCGCGGGTGGGGCGGTGGACGGGTCGGGCGAGACGGCCGCGAAGCGGCCCGCAGAAGATCAGGAACAGTCCAACAACTGACTCCGTCATACGCCGGCGGTCAGAAAGTGTCCGATAGGCGCTGACTTATGGTCAGCCGGCGGGTCCGGACCAGCCCGTTCCCCACTCTTGTCGCGTGGAGACGATCGAGCGTGAAGACGGGGGACGGAAGATGGATGTCAGCGGGAGCGTCCCGCCAGCCAAGGCGGGTGAGGTGGAGGCTCCGGCCGACCCCCTCGCCTACGAGGGAGTGTGGAGGTTCACCGCGCCCGCCGTTGAAGAATCCGTTCCGCAGGCCCGCCGCGCGGTCCGGGACCTGCTCGGGCGCCAGGGGGTGCCGGCCCATCAGGACCTCGTGTACTCCCTGCTCCTGATCGTCTCCGAGCTGGTGACGAACTCGGTCCGGCACGCCGCCCTGCTCTCGCCGGAGGTCGCGGTCGAGGTCGCGATCGGCCGGGAGTGGGTGCGGGTGGCCGTGGAGGACAACCACCCCTACCGCCCCAAGGCGCTCGAGGCCGACTTCGGCCAGACCGGCGGCCGCGGCCTGCTCCTGGTCCGGGAGATCACCCTGGAGGCCGGCGGGGTCTGCGACGTCGAGCACACCTCCACCGGCGGCAAGGTGATCTGGGCGGCCCTGCCGCTCGCCGTCCCGCCGACCGCCGGCTGAGCGGCGGCCGCCGGGGCGGGCGGACAGCGGGACGGCGTACGGGCTACCAGCCCGCCGCGTCGCCGGTCAGCTCGCGGATCGCGGGCCGCGCCGCGTCCAGCACGGTCATGAACCAGGCCGAGAACGGCACTTCGGCGTGCCGCTTCGCCAGTTCCTCGGCGGTGACGAAGGCGGTGTCCTCGACCTCCTCCGGATCCGGCCGCACGACGGTCTGCGCGAGTCCCACGAACAGGTGATTGAACTCCTGCTCCACCAGACCCGACGCCGGGTCCGGGTGGTTGTAGCGCACCGTCCCCGCCTGCGCGAGCAGCGAGGGCGACAGCCCCAGCTCCTCATGGGTCCGACGGGCGGCGGCCGCGAACGGCGACTCGCCGGGGTACGGGTGACCGCAACAGGTGTTCGACCAGACGCCGGGGGAGTGGTACTTCCCGAGGGCCCGCTGCTGGAGCAGCAGACGGCCCTGCTCGTCGAAGAGGAACACGGAGAACGCCCGGTGCAACTGACCGGGCGCCTGATGGGCGGAGAGCTTCTCCGCCGTGCCGATGGTGTTGCCGGCCTCGTCGACCAGTTCAAGCATGATCGGTTCTTGAGTACCGGTGCCGGTGGACGCGCTGTTCGCGGCGGTGGCTGGTGTGGTCGGCATACCCATCCTTCGCTTCGGACTTCGGCCTTCAGTCTGCCGTACAAAAGCGGCTTGTCCCCACTTCGGAGATCCACGCATGTCCGCCCCCCGTCGCGTGCTAGGCGACGAGGGCGGATCACCTCATGTGTCACTCATGTGACCGTATGCGCGTCAGACTCCGAACGGGGCCGGATAGCCGATCGTTCCCACCGGCACCGGGCGGGAATCATCCAGCACCAGCGCCATCATGGCCTCGTCCGGTACCTCGAAGGGTGCCCGGATCCCGAAGTGCGACGCGGGCAGGAAACCGAAGCGCGGGTAGTACTCCGGGTGTCCCAGGACGAGGACCAGCGATTCCCCGCGCTCCCTGGCCGCCGCGAGCAGGGCCCGTACGACCGAGCTGCCCGCGCCCGAACGCTGCCGCGCGGGATCGGCCGCCACCGGGGCGAGCGCGAGCGCCGGGGCGCCGCCGACCTCGCACCGGGTCAGCAGGGCGTGCGCCGCCACCGAACCGTCCGGGGCCTCGGCCACGTACGACAGCCCGGGCAGCCAGGCGTCGTCGGCGCGCAGCGCGTCCACGAGGTCGGCCTCCAGCGGAGTTCCGAACGCCGCCAGATTCACCTCCCGTACGGCCGCCACGTCGGCCGCGGTCTCCGGCCGGGCGGGCCAGGCGTCGCCGTCCCCGGCGCTCACCGGGCGCAGGACGTAGCCCGTGTACCCGTACTCGTGCCCGTGGCGGGCCCGTACGTCGAGCTCCTCGCGCGTCGCGGCCACGGCCCGCGCCATCGCCGGACCCCCGCTGCCGGACAGGGCACGGACCCGCTCGGCGAGCGGGCCGTAGTACTCGGCCCAGTCGGAGTCGGGCAGGTCGTGCACGCCGAGCACCCGGTACCCGGCCGCCTGGGCGGCCGCGAGGTTGCCGGCCGTGCTGCGCAGCGCGTAGTGCGGGTCCCAGAAGGCGCGGGCGCCCGCGGACGGCCGCGCGACCGACCACTGGCACTCGGTCAGGACGAGGGTGCCGCCCGGGGCGAGCAGCCGCTTCCACCGCGCGAGCGCGGCGTCGAATCCGAGGATGTAGGCCGAGCCCTCCGCCCACACCAGGTCGAAGGAGCCGTCCTCGAAGCCCCCGCCCGGGAGGGCGCCCATGTCCGCCTCCACGGTGCGGACCCGGTCGGCCAGACCGCGAGCCGCGGCGGCCGCGCGGAGCTCGTCGAGGAAGGGGGCGTGCAGGTCGACGGCGGTCACCTCGGCGCCGTCCGTCCCGGCCCCGCCCGCCTCGGCGGCGAGCAGCAGTGCGCTGCGGCCCGGACCGCAGCCCAGGTCGAGGACGCGCGGCCGCTCGGGCAGCGGTCCGCACAGGGAGAGCAGATGGCGGGTGCTCGCGTCGGAGCCCGGAGCCTGTCGGGGCAGGCCGTGGTGCAGGGCGAAGAAGGCGTGCGTGAAGTCGTCGGCGCCGTCGAGGTCGACGGTGTCGTCGAAGGAAGCGCTGTCGGTGGAATTGCCGTCGGTGGAATTGCTGTCGGTCAACGTGAACCCTTGGAACGGGGGCTCCGGCCGACGAGGCCCAGCTGTGTGGTCAGGCCCGGCCGGACGCCCGGAAGGAAGGGGAGATGTACCGGAGTTCGCCGCGCATGGCAGCGACCACTACGACGGTCATCGACCCACCTCTTCCCACTCGACACGTTCAAGGGCGTGTCCACCGTAACATCCGGGCCGTTTGTGGTACCGCGCCGTGATCGTCAATGATGATCGGAACCCGGCCCGAGGCCCGAATATTCGGCTTATCAGGGCGTAAACGGGTGGTGAACCCCTGCTTCCATTCATCCGATAGCCTCTGCCGACGTGCCGCCGCCCCATAAGGGCGCGCGTTCGGAATCCGTTACAAGGAGTGAGTTCGTCTGCCGACCGTCATCCTCACCGGCCTGCCGGTCCCCGGATCACCGCTCGCGGACGAGCTGCGCTCCCTCGGCTTCGACGTCCGCCCGGCCGCCGGTCCCCAGGACGCCGCCGCCGCGCTGGCGGACGTACCCGCCGACCAGCGGGTGGCCGTCGTGGACAGTGCCTTCGTCGGGCACGTGCACGCGCTGCGCCTCGCGCTGACCGACCCGCGCTTCGACGCCTGCGCCGTCACCGGCGCCCTGGCCGTGCAGGCCGGGGCCCGCGGCGCCCTCGACAAGGCCGCCGCCGAGGCGGCCGGCGCGGCCACCGACGAGGCGGGCCCGTACGCGGACCGGCTCGCGGCCGCCGTCGAGGCCGCCGGGACCACCGTCCAGCGCCCCGAGCTGGGCACGCTCGTCGCGGCCGTCCCCGCCGCCCGGGCGGAGCGGGACGCGGCGGTCGCCGCCGTCGCCGCCGTCGACGACGAGGCGGTCCGTCTGCGGACCGCCGTGAAGTCCCGGGACGGTTTCTTCACCACCTTCTGCATCAGCCCGTACTCGCGCTACATCGCCCGCTGGTGCGCGCGCCGCGGCCTGACCCCGAACCAGGTCACCACCGCCTCGCTGATCACCGCGCTGATCGCGGCCGGCTGCGCGGCCACCGGCGAACGCTGGGGCTATGTGGCGGCCGGCGTGCTGCTCCTCGTCTCCTTCGTGCTGGACTGCACCGACGGGCAGCTCGCCCGCTACTCGCTCCAGTACTCGACGATGGGCGCCTGGCTCGACGCCACCTTCGACCGCGCGAAGGAGTACGCCTTCTACGCGGGCCTCGCCCTCGGCGCGGCCCGGAACGGCGACGACGTCTGGGCCCTGGCCGTCGGCTCCATGATCCTCATGACCTGCCGGCACGTGGTGGACTTCTCCTTCAACGAGGCCAACCACGACGCCACCGCCAACACGTCTCCCACGGCCGCCCTGTCCGGCCGGCTCGACAGCGTCGGCTGGACCGTGTGGGTCCGCCGGATGATCATCCTCCCGATCGGTGAGCGCTGGGCGATGATCGCGGTGCTGACCGCCTTCACCACCCCCCGGATCGTCTTCTACGCCCTGCTCGTCGGCTGCGCCTTCGGCGCGCTCTACACCACCGCCGGTCGGGTCCTGCGCTCCCTGACGCGCAAGGCCACCCGCACCGACCGGGCCGCCCAGGCGCTGGCCGACCTGGCCGACTCGGGCCCGCTCGCCGAGCTCCAGGCCCGCCTGCTGCGCGGCCGCGCCGGATCCTTCGGCTCCGTGTACGTGGCGGCCCTCGGCACGCTGGTGATGATCGCGGGCGCCGTGTTCCTGCCGTTCGGCGACCCCCGACTGATCGCCGTAGCGGTGATCTATGTCATGGCGGCCGGGCTCGCCGTCGCCGCGCCGCTCAAGGGCGCCCTGGATTGGCTGATCCCGCCGCTGTTCCGGGCGGCCGAGTACGTCACCGTCCTCGCGCTCGCCGTCAAGGCGGACGTCCCCGGGGCCCTTCCCGCGGCATTCGGCCTGATCGCGGCGGTCGCCTACCATCACTACGACACGGTGTACCGCATCCGCGGTGGCACCGGCGCGCCCCCGCACTGGCTGGTGCGGACGATCGGCGGCCACGAAGGCCGGGTCCTGCTGATCACGGTCCTGGCGGCCGTCCTCGCGTCGCGCGAAGCGGACTTCCCCGTCGCGCTCACGGCCCTGGCCGTGTTCGTGGCACTCGTGGTGCTCGTGGAGAGCATCCGATTCTGGGTCTCCTCCGGAGCACCCGCCGTACATGACGAAGGAGAACCAGCATGATCGGCCTTGTACTCGCTGCCGGTGCCGGACGCCGTCTGCGTCCCTACACCGACACCCTGCCCAAGGCGCTCGTGCCGGTCGGCCCCGAGGGCGACGAGGAGAGCCTGACGGTCCTCGACCTCACGCTGGGCAACTTCGCCGAGGTCGGCCTGACCGAGGTCGCGATCGTCGTCGGCTACCGCAAGGAAGCCGTGTACGCCCGCCGCGAGGCCCTGGAGGCCAAGTACGGCGTCAAGATCACGCTGATCGACAACGACAAGGCCGAGGAGTGGAACAACGCCTACTCCCTGTGGTGCGCGCGTGAGGTCCTCAAGCAGGGTGTGATCCTCGCCAACGGCGACACCGTCCACCCGGTCTCCGTCGAGAAGACCCTGCTCGCCGCCCGCGGCAACGGCCAGAAGATCATCCTCGCCCTGGACACGGTCAAGAACCTGGCCGACGAGGAGATGAAGGTCGTCACGGCCGACGGCAAGGGCGTCCAGAAGATCACCAAGCTGATGGACCCCGCCGACGCCACCGGCGAGTACATCGGTGTGACCCTCATCGAGCCCGAGGCCGCCGAGCAGCTGGCCGAGGCCCTGAAGACCACCTTCGAGCGCGACCCCGACCTCTACTACGAGGACGGCTACCAGCAGCTCGTCAACGACGGCTTCACCATCGACGTGGCCCCCATCGGCGACGTCAAGTGGGTCGAGATCGACAACCACGACGACCTCGCCAAGGGCCGGACGATCGCATGCCAGTACTGACGAGGCTCATCCCCTCGCCCGTCGTCGTCGACGTCAGTCGCGGGGCGATGGACGACCTGGCCGGCCTCCTGGCCGACCAGCGGATCTCCGCCTCCGGCAAGCTGGCCATCGCGATCAGCGGAGGCTCCGGCGTGGCGCTGCGCGCGAAGCTGGAGCCCGTACTGCCGCACGCCGACTGGTACGCGGTCGTCGACGGCACCATCGACTCCGCGGTCAAGCTGGCCGACGACATAAAGGGCCGCCGCTACGACGCCGTCGTGGGCCTGGGCGGCGGCAAGATCATCGACGTGGCCAAGTACGCCGCGGCGCGGGTCGGGCTGCCCATGGTGGCCGTCGCCACCAACCTCTCGCACGACGGCATCTGCTCGCCGGTGTCCATCCTGGACAACGACAACGGCCGCGGCTCCTACGGTGTGCCGACGCCGATCGCCATGGTGATCGACCTCGACGTGATCAAGGAAGCCCCGGTCCGGTTCATCCGCGCCGGCATCGGTGACGCGATCTCCAACATCTCGGCGATCGCCGACTGGGAGCTCTCGCACAAGATCACCGGCGAGCCCGTCGACGGCTTGGCCGCCGCCATGGCCCGTACCGCCGGCGAGTCCGTGCTGCGTCACCCCGGCGGCTGCGGCGACGACGAGTTCCTCACCGTGCTCTCCGAGGCCCTGGTGCTCTCCGGCATCGCCATGTCGATCAGCGGGGACTCCCGCCCGTCGTCCGGCGCCTGCCACGAGATCAGCCACGCCTTCGACCTGCTCCACCCCGGGCGCTCCGCGCTCCACGGCGAGCAGGTCGGCATCGGCGCCGCCTTCGCGATGCACCTGCGCGGGGCCGCCGAGCAGTCCGGCCTCTTCGTCGAGGTGCTGCGCCGGCACGGTCTGCCGGCCGGGCCCGAGGAGATCGGCTTCAGCGTCGACGAGTTCGTCGCGGCCGTCGAGTACGCCCCCCAGACCCGCCCGGGACGCTTCACGATCCTGGAGCACCTCAACCTGTCCGCCGCCGAGATCAGGGACGCTTACGCCGACTATGTCAAGACCATCCGTAGCTGAACTGCGGCCTGTCGTCCACCCCGCGGGTGTGAAGGACCGGGTCAGCGGCGAGCACTGGGGCGGGCGCCTCTACATGCGCGAGATCTCCCTGCGCATCACCCGCTACCTGGTCACCACCAAGGTCACGCCCAACCAGCTGACCTACCTGATGACCCTCGCCGGCGTCCTCGCCCTCCCGGCCCTGCTCGTGCCGGGCGTCCTGGGCGCCGTCCTCGGCGTGGTCGCGGTCCAGATGTACCTGCTGCTCGACTGCGTCGACGGCGAGGTCGCCCGCTGGAAGAAGCAGTTCTCGCTCTCCGGGGTCTACCTGGACCGGGTCGGCGCCTACCTGTGCGACGCCGCGGTCCTGGTCGGCTTCGGCCTGCGCGCCGCCGACCTGTGGGGCCCCGGCGGCGCCGACTGGCTGTGGGCTTTCCTGGGCACCCTGGCCGCCCTCGGCGCCATTCTGATCAAGGCCGAGACCGACCTGGTCGGCGTCGCCCGCCACCAGGCCGGCAAGCCCGTGGTCAAGGACGCGGCCGCCGAGCCGCGCGCGAAGGGCATGGCCTTCGCCCGCCGGGCCGCCGCCGCGCTCAAGTTCCACCGCCTGATCCTGGGCATCGAGGCCTCGCTGCTCATCCTGGTGCTGGCCGTCGTGGACCAGGTGCAGGGAGACCTGTACTGGTCCCGCGTCGGGGTCGCCGTACTGGCCGGCATCGCGATGCTCCAGACCGTGCTGCACCTGGTGTCCATCCTCGCCTCCAGCAGGCTCAAGTGAGCGCCCCGCTGCGGCTGGGCGCCGTGATCATCACCATGGGCAACCGGCCCGACGAGCTCAAGGCGCTCCTCGACTCGGTGGCCCGCCAGGAAGGCGCCCCGATCGACGTGGTCGTCGTGGGCCAGGGCGTGCGGGTCACCGGCCTGCCCGAGGGGGTCCGCAGCATCGACCTCCCCGAGAACCTGGGCATCCCGGGCGGGCGCAACGTCGGCATCGAGGCCTTCGGCCCCGGTGGCGCCGACGTGGACGTGCTGCTCTTCCTCGACGACGACGGTCTGCTGGAGCGCACCGACACCGCCGAGCTGTGCCGGCAGGCCTTCGCCGAGGACCCCGCGCTCGGGATCATCAGCTTCCGGATCGCCGATCCGGAGACCGGTGTGACCCAGCGCCGGCACGTACCGCGACTGCGCGCGTCCGACCCCATGCGCTCCTCCCGCGTGACCACCTTCCTGGGCGGCGCCAACGCCGTCCGCACGACCGTGTTCGAGCAGGTCGGAGCGCTGCCGGGGGAGTTCTTCTACGCGCACGAGGAGACCGATCTGGCCTGGCGGGCCCTCGACGCAGGGTGGTTGATCGACTACCGGTCGGACATGGTGCTGCTGCACCCGACAACTGCCCCCTCCCGGCACGCGGTCTATCACCGTATGGTGGCTCGTAACCGGGTGTGGCTCGCCCGCCGCAACCTGCCCGCCCCGCTGGTCCCGGTCTACCTGGGCGTCTGGCTCCTGCTGACGCTCGTACGCAGGCCGTCGGCGCCCGCGTTGAAGGCCTGGTTCGGCGGATTCCGGGAGGGATGGACCACTCCCTGCGGACCCCGCCGCCCGATGAGATGGCGAACGGTCTGGCGGTTGACCCGGCTGGGCCGACCTCCTGTCATCTGACCAGCCCGCGTCTGGGAACATGACGCGATCACGGGCCTCGAGCCACCAGCCTGATGCCCACCTGGCCGCATCTTGAAGACGAAAGTTTCAACTTGTGAGTGACACAACCCACGACGGTGCCC
This sequence comes from Streptomyces sp. NPDC048331, assembly GCF_043201215.1. Lineage (NCBI taxonomy): Bacteria > Bacillati > Actinomycetota > Actinomycetes > Kitasatosporales > Streptomycetaceae > Streptomyces > Streptomyces sp. NPDC048331. The sequence goes on from NZ_JBICYT010000006.1 coordinate 154,325, forward strand.
TCGCCACGAGCAGGCCACTGTCCGACGACGCGGGGCTGAGCCCCGCGGAGCTCGCCAGGAAGTACGGCCTCTCGGTCAGCGGCGCCCGGCCGGGGCTGGGCGAGTACGTACGGCAGCTCTGGGGCCGGCGCCACTTCATCATGGCCTTCTCCAGGGCCAAGCTGGTCGCGCAGTACAGCCAGGCGAAGCTCGGCCAGGTCTGGCAGGTCGCGACCCCGCTGCTGAACGCGGTCGTCTACTGGCTGATCTTCGGCCTGATCCTCAAGGCCGGCCGCGAGATGCCGAAGGACGTCTACATCCCGTTCCTGGTGATGGGCATCTTCGTCTTCACCTTCACCCAGAGCTCCCTGATGGCGGGCGTCCGGGCGATCTCGGGCAACCTCGGACTGGTGCGGGCGCTGCACTTCCCGCGCGCCGCGCTGCCGGTGTCCTTCTCGCTCCAGCAGCTCCAGCAGCTGCTGTACTCGATGATCGTCGTCTTCGTGATCGCCGTCTGCTTCGGCAACTACCCGCAGCTTTCCTGGCTGCTGGTGATCCCGACCCTGGCGCTCCAGTTCGTCTTCAACACCGGCCTCGCCATGATCTTCGCGCGGGCGGGGTCCAAGACCCCCGACCTCGCGCAGCTGATGCCGTTCGTGATGCGTACCTGGATGTACGCCTCCGGCGTCATGTTCCCGATCGGGATCTACCTCAAGGAACAGCCCGCGTGGATCAGTGACCTGCTGCTGTGGAACCCGGTCGCGATCTACATGGACCTCATCCGGTTCGCGCTGATCGACGACTACACGGCCGACAACCTGCCCCCGCACGTGTGGGCCTTCGCGGTGGGCTGGGCCGCGGTGATCGGCATCGGTGGCTTCGTGTACTTCTGGAAGTCTGAGGAGCGTTACGGCCGTGGCTGACAACACCCAGGGGCGCGTCCCCACCGTGATCGCGGACGGCGTCCACATCGTCTACCGGGTCAACACCGGCAGCTCCGGCAAGGGCGCGGCCACCGCCGCGCTCAGCAAGATCGTGCGCCGGAAGAAGGGCGACGCCCCCGGCGTCCGCCGGGTCCACGCCGTGCGCGGGGTCTCCTTCACCGCCTACCGCGGCGAGGCCATCGGCCTCATCGGCTCCAACGGCTCCGGCAAGTCGACCCTGCTGCGCGCCATCGCGGGCCTGCTGCCCTGTGAGGAGGGCAAGGTCTACACCGACGGCCAGCCCTCGCTGCTGGGTGTCAACGCGGCCCTGATGAACGACCTCACCGGCGAGCGGAACGTCGTTCTCGGCGGTCTCGCGATGGGTATGAGCCGCGAGCAGATCAAGCAGCGATACCAGAGCATCGTCGACTTCTCGGGCATCAACGAGAAGGGCGACTTCATCTCCCTTCCGATGCGTACCTATTCCTCCGGCATGGCCGCGCGTCTGCGCTTCTCCATCGCGGCCGCCAAGGACCACGACGTTCTGATGATCGACGAGGCCCTGGCCACCGGTGACCGCAGCTTCCAGGTGCGTTCGGAGGACCGGATCCGCGAACTGCGGCAGAAGGCCGGCACGGTCTTCCTGGTGAGCCACAACAACAAGTCCATCCGTGACACCTGTGACCGGGTGCTGTGGCTGGAGAAGGGTGAGCTCCTGATGGACGGGCCCACCGAAGAAGTCGTCTCGGCATACGAGAAGGCCACCAACGGCTGACCTCCGGGTCGCGCGGCGCCCACTTCCGGCGCTTTTCCGCTTCACCCGAAGGCCCCCGACGCTCAGCGCGGCGGGGGCCTCAATCGTGTTCTTGTATTTCGCGGCGACATTCGGTGGCGGAGCGAATACCCCGGAGGGCTCCGCGACGTTCCGCAGCGTAAGCTGAGGCGGTCCTCAATCGCGGCAAGAGGGGACGATTCCCCGCAGGTGAAGGGCCTTGGGGCAGCCCGGGGAATCCCCGCGGCGGCGTGTCCGAAATAGGATGTAATGGGTCGGCAGTGTAGAACGGGAGATGTGACGGCAATGGCTACGGGAATTCTCCGGCCCCCAGGCACGACGGCCGTCCCCGCCCCGGGCGGCGGGCGGTGACCCCGGGGCACGGCATCCGACCCCTGGCCGACACCGTCCACGTGAGCGCCACCCTCGACAAGGCGACGGCGGAGAACTTCCCCGTCGCCCCCGTCTTCCTGCCCCGCGAATGGCGCGACGGGCTGACGGCTGTCTACGGGTACGCCCGCCTCGTCGACGACATCGGCGACGGCGACCTCGCCCCCGGCGGACACGACGCCGTACTCCTCGGTCTCGACCCCGCCGCGGTCGACGACCGGCTCGCCATGCTCGACGCCCTCGAAGCGGACCTGCACCGCGTCTTCAACGGTTCCGGCGGCCCTGCCGGCCCGCCGCGGCACCCGCTGCTGCAGGCCCTGCGGCCCGTCGTGCGCGCCCACGACCTGACCCCCGAGCCGTTCCTCGCCCTGATCGAGGCCAACCGCCAGGACCAGCACGTCGCGCGCTACGAGACGTACGCCGACCTCGTCGGCTACTGCGAGCTGTCCGCGAACCCGGTCGGCCGCCTCGTGCTCTCCCTCACCGGCACCAGCACGCCCGAGCGCGTCCGCCGCTCCGACGCCGTCTGCACCGCCCTGCAGATCGTCGAACACCTCCAGGACGTCGCCGAGGACCTCGGCCGCGACCGGATCTACCTGCCCGCCGAGGACCTGCGTCGCTTCCACGTGACCGAGGCCGAGCTCGCGGCCCCGTCCGCCGGCGCGTCCGTACGCTCCCTGATCGCCTTCGAGACCGAGCGCGCACGCGAGCTGCTCGACGAGGGCACCCCGCTCGTGGGGAGCGTGCACGGCCGACTCCGGCTGCTGCTCGCGGGCTTCGTGGGAGGGGGCCGGGCGGCTCTACGAGCCGTCACCGCCGCCGGTTTCGACGTACTCCCCGGCCCGCCCAAGCCCACCAAGAGCGGCCTGCTCCGCGAGGTGGCCGCCGTCCTGCGCACAGCGCCGAGAAAGGGGTGAGCCCGACCGTGGAGGGCCTCACACACGCGTCCGCACCGGTCCAGGCCGCCTACAGCTACTGCGAGGCCGTCACCGGTGCCCAGGCACGCAACTTCGCCTACGGCATCCGACTGCTGCCGACCGACAAGCGGCAGGCGATGTCCGCGCTGTACGCCTTCTCGCGGCGGGTCGACGACATCGGCGACGGCACGCTGGCGCCCGAGGCCAAGTTCGCCCGCCTCGAGGAGACCCGCGCCCTGCTCGGCCGGATCCGCGCCGAGGAGATCGACGAGGACGACACCGACCCGGTCGCCGTCGCCCTCACGCACGCCGCGCGCCGCTTCCCGATCCCGCTCGGCGGCCTCGACGAACTCATCGACGGGGTCCTGATGGACGTCCGCGGCGAGACCTACGAGACCTGGGACGACCTCAGGACCTACTGCCGCTGCGTGGCCGGGGCCATCGGGCGGCTCTCGCTCGGCGTGTTCGGCACCGTGAACGGCTCGGGCCTGGCCGCGGCCGACGCCGAACGCGCCGGGGAGTACGCCGACACCCTCGGCCTCGCCCTGCAACTCACCAACATCCTCCGGGACGTTCGCGAGGACGCCGGCAACGGACGCACCTACCTGCCCGCCGAGGACCTCGCCAAGTTCGGCTGCTCGGACGGCTTCCGCAGCGAGCGGATGCCCGCCGGCGCCGACTTCGCCGGGCTCGTCCACCACGAAGTCCGGCGCGCCCGCGCCCTGTTCGCCGAGGGCTACCGACTGCTGCCGATGCTCGACCGGCGCAGCGGCGCCTGCGTGGCCGCCATGGCCGGTATCTACCGGCGACTGCTGGACCGCATCGAACGGGAGCCGGAGGCGGTGCTGCGGGGCCGCGTGTCGCTGCCGCCGCACGAGAAGGCGTACGTCGCCGTGCGCGGCCTGTCCGGGCTCGACGCCCGAACCGTCTCCCGCCGGAACACCCGGAGGCGAGCCTGATGACCGCCGTCACCCCGTGCGGCGCGAGTGCGGGCTCCCGCGCCCAGGGCGCACGCCCGGCGCGCGCTGCCGCGGTGCGCGCGCGGCTGCGCACGCCGGTCCGACCCGGTCGGGTCGACGCCCGGGCAACCACCTCGGCGGGAGCCGCGTCTCTTCCCGCGGGCCCGGAGGGCCACCGCACCACGGGGGAGGGCGCATGACCGGCTTCGAAGAGCACGCCGTCGTCGTGGGTGGCGGACTCGCCGGGGTCACCACCGCCCTCGAACTCGCCGACGCCGGACTGCGCGTGACCCTGCTGGAGGGGCGTCCCCGGCTCGGCGGGCTGGCCTTCTCCTTCAAGCGCGGCGACCTCGAGGTCGACAACGGCCAGCACGTCTACCTGCGGTGCTGCACCGCCTACCGGTGGTTCCTCGACCGCGTCGACGGCGCCGCCCTCGCGCCCCTGCAGGACCGGCTCGACGTACCCGTCCTGGACGTGGCCCGCCCCGGCGGTCCGCGGCTCGGCCGGCTGCGCCGCAGCGCCCTGCCCGTGCCCTTGCACCTGGCCGGATCGCTCGCCCGCTACCCGCACCTCTCCTTCGCCGAGCGCCTGAGCGTCGGGCGCGCCGCCCTCGCGCTGCGCCGCCTGGACCCCGCCGACCCGGCGCTGGACGGCCTGGACTTCGCGACCTGGCTCGGCCGCTACGGGCAGTCCGCCCGCACGATCGAGGCGCTCTGGGACCTGGTCGGCATCGCCACCCTGAACGCCACCGCCGAGCAGTCCTCGTTGGGACTGGCCGCCATGGTGTTCAAGACCGGCCTGCTCTCCGAGAACGGCGCCGCCGACATCGGCTGGGCCCGGGTACCCCTGGGCGAACTGCACGACACCCTCGCCCGCAAGGCCCTCGACGCCGCCGGCGTACGGACCGAGCTGCGCGCCCGGGTCACGGACATCTCCCGCATGCCCGAGGGGGCGTGGCGGATCGACACCGAGGAGGAGTGCCTGGAGGCGGGCACCGTCGTCCTGGCCGTCCCGCAGCGCGAGGCGCACGGACTGTTGCCCGCCGGCGCCCTCCCGGACCCCGACAAGCTCCTGGACATCGGCACCGCGCCCATCCTCAACGTCCACGTGGTCTACGACCGCAAGGTGCTCAAGCAGCCCTTCTTCGCCGCCCTCGGCTCCCCGGTCCAGTGGGTCTTCGACCGCACCGAATCCTCCGGACTCCCGGACGGCGGCCAGTACCTGGCACTGTCCCAGTCCGTCGCCCAGGACGACATCGACGAGCCCGTCTCGGTCCTGCGCGCCAAGTACCTGCCCGAGCTGGAGCGGCTGCTGCCCGCCGCGCGCGGCGCCAAGGTACGGGACTTCTTCGTCACCCGGGAGCGGACGGCAACCTTCGCCCCCACCCCCGGCGTCGGCCGGCTGCGCCCCGGGGCGCGCACCGACACGCCGGGGCTCTACCTCGCCGGTGCGTGGACTGCCACGGGCTGGCCCGCGACCATGGAGAGCGCCGTCCGGAGCGGACTGAGCGCGGCCCACGCCGCACTCGCCGCGCTCGGCCGCCACCGCGAACACCCTCTGCAGGAGGCGGCATGACGAGCACCATCAGCAGCACCGGCACCACCAGCACCACGAGCACAGCACGTACAGGAACAAGAGGAGAGCCAGTGAATCCGGGGAACCCGGCTGTCGAGAACACGGATGCCACTGTGGGCACAGCCGGAGGGGGCGTGGAGAAGGCGGACACGATCGCGCTCCTGGAACGCGGCCGTACGCTCTCGACCCCCGCGCTCCGCGCCGCCGTCGAGCGGCTCGCGGCGCCCATGGACACCGTCGCCGCCTACCACTTCGGCTGGATCGACGCCCAGGGCAACGTGGCGGACGGCGACGGCGGCAAGGCCGTGCGTCCCGCGCTCGCGCTGCTCTCCGCCGAGGCCGCGGGCGCCGCGGCCGAGGTCGGCATCCCGGGCGCCGTCGCGGTCGAGCTCGTGCACAACTTCTCGCTGCTGCACGACGACCTGATGGACGGCGACGAACAGCGCCGCCACCGCGACACGGTGTGGAAGGTGCACGGACCCGCCCTCGCGATCCTGGTCGGTGACGCCCTGTTCGCCCTCGCCAACGAGGTGCTGCTGGAGCTCGGCACCGTGGAGGCCGGCCGCGCGACCCGCCGCCTGACCACCGCCAGCCGCAAGCTCATCGACGGCCAGGCGCAGGACATCTCCTACGAGCACCGCGAGCGCGTCAGCGTCGAGGAGTGCCTGGAGATGGAGGGCAACAAGACCGGCGCCCTGCTCGCCTGCGCGGTCTCCATCGGCGCCGTGCTCGGCGGCGCGGACGACCGTACCGCCGACAAGCTGGAGGAGTACGGCTACCACCTGGGCCTCGCCTTCCAGGCCGTCGACGACCTGCTCGGCATCTGGGGCGATCCGGAGGCGACCGGCAAGCAGACCTGGAGCGACCTGCGCCAGCGCAAGAAGTCCCTGCCGGTGGTCGCCGCCCTCGCGGCCGGCGGCGAGGCCTCCGAGGAACTCGCCCGGCTCCTCGCCGAGGACGCCAAGAGCAGCGACTTCGAGAACTTCTCCGAGGCCGAGTTCGCCCACCGCGCGGCCCTCATCGAGGCGGCCGGCGGCCGCGGATGGACCGCCGACGAGGCGCGCCGCCAGCACGCCGTGGCCATCCGGGCCCTGGACGACGTCGACATGCCGCAGCGCGTGCGCGACCAGCTCGTCGCCCTCGCGGACTTCGTCGTCGTGCGCAAGAGGTGATCGCCACCCGACAGCGGATATGAATCGCGAGTCGCCGGCCGGGGCCGCCACCTGAACGTGGCGCGCACCGGCCGACGGCAGACCCCAGCACAGCAGAGGACACTGTTCTAAGGGGAAGCCATGACAGCGACGACCGACGGCAGCGCCGAGGGCGCCGGCGCCGGCAGCGAATCCACCCCGGGCGCCGTGCCGCCCGGCCCCACGGGCCGCACCGCGGGCCTGGCCGCCGGACCTCCGGCACCGCCCCCGGCCCCCCATGCGCCGGCCCGCTCCGGCCGGGCGGGCCCGCGCGCCGAGTACGCCCCACCGGGCGTGCCGGGTCTGCTCGGCCGCCCCACCCGCCCCGGGACAGGGCGGACCACGCCCCGGGACACCGCCCGGGACACAGCTATGGACCCCGCCCGGGACACGATGCGCGACACGGTACGGGACGCCGCGCGGACCACCGCCGATCTGCGCCGCCCGCCGGACGGCACCCGGCCGGGGGTGTACGAGGCCGCCGCGCGCGCCACCCGGAACCTGCTGGACCGCCAGGACTCCGAGGGCTGGTGGAAGGGCGACCTGGAGACCAACGTCACCATGGACGCGGAGGACCTGCTGCTACGGCAGTTCCTCGGGATCCAGGACGAGGCCACCACCCGGGCCGCCGCCCTCTTCATCCGCGGCGAACAGCGCGAGGACGGCACCTGGGCCACCTTCCACGGCGGACCGCCGGAACTGTCCGCCACCATCGAGGCCTACGTCGCACTGCGCCTCGCCGGGGACGCCCCGGACGCCCCGCACATGACGCGCGCCTCGGCCTGGATCCGGGCCCACGGCGGGATCGCCGCCGCCCGCGTCTTCACCCGGATCTGGCTGGCCCTCTTCGGCTGGTGGAACTGGGAGCACCTGCCCGAACTCCCGCCCGAGCTGGTCTTCCTGCCGCCCTGGGTGCCCCTGAACATCTACGACTTCGGCTGCTGGGCCCGCCAGACCATCGTCCCGCTCACCGTGGTCTCCGCACTGCGCCCGGTCCGCCCGGCCCCCTTCACCCTCGACGAGCTGCACGCCGACGCGCGGACACCCAACCCCGCCAGAAGACTCGCCCCGCTGACCAGTTGGGACGGCGCCTTCCAACGGATGGACAAGGCCCTGCACGTCTACCGGCGGTTCGCCCCGCGCCGACTGCGCAAGGCGGCGATGGCAGGCGCCGGCCGTTGGATCGTCGAACGCCAGGAGAACGACGGCTGCTGGGGCGGGATCCAGCCGCCCGCCGTGTACTCGGTCATCGCCCTGCACCTGCTCGGCTACGACCTCGGGCATCCGGTGATGCGTGCCGGGCTGGAGTCCCTGGAGCGGTTCGCGGTGTGGCGCGCGGACGGCGCCCGGATGATCGAGGCCTGCCAGTCCCCGGTGTGGGACACCTGCCTGGCCGCGATCGCCCTGGCCGACGCGGGCCTGCGCCCCGACCACCCGGCGCTGGTCAAGGCCGCCGACTGGATGCTCGGCGAGGAGATCGTCCGCACGGGCGACTGGGCCGTGCGCCGGCCCGGACTCGCCCCCGGCGGCTGGGCGTTCGAGTTCCACAACGACACCTACCCCGACATCGACGACACGGCCGAGGTGGTCCTCGCGCTGCGCCGGATCAAGCACCCGGACCCGGCCCGGGTCGAGGGGGCCATCGCCCGCGGGGTGTCCTGGACCCTCGGCATGCAGTCGAGGAACGGCGCGTGGGGCGCCTTCGATGCCGACAACACCAGCCCCCTGCCGAACAAGCTGCCCTTCTGCGACTTCGGCGAGGTCATCGACCCGCCCTCCGCCGACGTCACCGCGCACGTGGTGGAGATGCTCGCTTTCGAGGGCCGGGCGGGAGATGCCCGGACCCGGCGTGGCATCGCCTGGCTGCTGGCCGAGCAGGAGCGGAGCGGCGCCTGGTTCGGCCGCTGGGGCACCAACTACGTCTACGGCACCGGCTCGGTGCTCCCGGCCCTGGTCGCCGCCGGGATCGCCCCGGGACATCCCGCGATCCGGCGGGCCGTGCGCTGGCTGGAATCCGTACAGAACGAGGACGGCGGATGGGGCGAGGACCAGCGCTCCTACAAGGACCCGTCCTGGGCCGGGAAGGGCGCCTCCACCCCCTCACAGACCGCCTGGGCGCTGATGGCCCTGCTGTCGGCGGGCGAGCGCGAGGGCAAGGCCGTCGAGCGGGGCGTCGCCCACCTCGTGGAGACCCAGAAGGAGGACGGCACCTGGGACGAGCCGTACTTCACCGGCACCGGCTTCCCCTGGGACTTCTCCATCAACTACCACCTGTACCGGCAGGTCTTCCCGCTCACCGCGCTCGGCCGCTACCTCTACGGGGAACCGTTCGCCCCGGCCGGAGCGCACCCGGCAGCGGCCGGGGAGGCGTGATGTCCGCCGCCGACGGCGACCGGGGCCGCGGGACCGACCCGCTGCTGGTGGCCTGCGCGCTGCGCATCGAGCAGGTGGCGTTGCGCAGCGCCGGGCGCGGCTCGGGTCGCGGGTCGACCGGTGGGCACGTCCTGCTGCGCACCGGGATGGGCCCGCGCGCGGCCGAGCGGGCCGTCGGCCGGGCACTGGAGCGACCGGGGATGGACGGGGCCGCCGTCCTCGCGACGGGCTTCTGCGCCGGGCTGGTCCCCGGCATGCACCCCGGAGACCTGGTCGTCGCCGACGAGGCCCGGGACCCGCGGGGGATCGTCACCTGCACCGGTAGCGCCCTGCTCGCCGAGGCACTGGCCCGGGCCGCGCCCGGCCGGACCGTGCACCGCGGCGCGCTGACCGGATCCGACCACGTCGTCCGCGGCCAGGAGCGCGCGCAGCTGCGCGCCACCGGAGCCGTCGCGGTCGACATGGAGTCCGCGGCCACCCTGTGGACCGCTACCCGGGGCGGTGGCCGTCCGGTTGCGGCCGTCCGGGTGATCGTGGACGCTCCGGAGCACGAGCTCGTCCGTATCGGCACGGTTCGCGGGGGAATATCGGCCTTCCGTGTCCTGCGTGCCGTACTGCCCGCGTTTCATGAATGGCACCGTTCGTTGCTGCTCCCCAGGAGGTGAGCCAGATGGCCATGCCGCTGCGCCAGTCCATCAGGGTCGGGACATATCTTCTCGAACAGAAGCTCCGCAAGCGCGAGAAGTTCCCCCTGATCGTCGAACTGGAACCGCTCTACGCCTGCAACCTGGCCTGTGAGGGGTGCGGGAAGATCCAGCACCCGGCCGGGGTGCTCAAGCAGCGCATGCCGGTCGCCCAGGCCGTCGGCGCCGTGCTGGAGTCGGGTGCCCCCATGGTGTCCATCGCGGGCGGCGAGCCCTTGATGCACCCGCAGATCCACGAGATCGTCCGACAGTTGGTGGCCAGGCGGAAGTACGTATTCCTCTGCACCAACGCGATGCTGCTGCGCAAGAAGATCGAGAAGTTCACCCCTTCCCCGTATTTCGCCTTCGCCGTGCACATCGACGGTCTGCGCGAGCGCCACGACGAGTCGGTGGCCAAGGAAGGCGTCTTCGACGAAGCGGTCGCCGCCATCAAGGAGGCGAAGAAGCGCGGGTTCCGGGTGACGACCAACTCCACCTTCTTCAACACCGACACCCCGCAGACCATCATCGAGGTGCTCAACTACCTCAATGACGACCTCCGGGTCGACGAAATGATGATCTCTCCCGCCTATGCCTACGAGAAGGCGCCCGACCAGGAGCACTTCCTCGGCGTCGAACAGACCCGAGAGCTCTTCAGGAAGGCCTTCGCGGGCGGCAACCGGCGGCGCTGGCGGCTCAACCACTCCCCGCTCTTCCTGGACTTCCTGGAAGGGAAGGCCGACTTCCCCTGCACGGCCTGGGCCATTCCGAATTATTCCCTCTTCGGTTGGCAGCGCCCCTGCTATCTGATGAGCGACGGATACGTACCGACGTACCGCGAGCTCATCAACGACACCGACTGGGACAAGTACGGCCGCGGAAAGGACCCGCGCTGCGCGAACTGCATGGCGCACTGCGGCTACGAGCCCACCGCCGTCCTCGCCACCATGGGCTCCCTCAAGGAATCCCTGCGCGCGGCCCGGGAAGCGGTCGCCGGCAACCGGGACACGTCGGCATGACCGGGCGGTCACGGGAGGAAGGGGGCGGCCGGGGCCAAGGCTTCGACCTCGGCGCCCTACTGGCCGAGCGCGGCGCCGAGCGGTACGAGCTGCACGCCCGGCACCTCAACCACCAGCTGCCCCGCATGCTGCACACCATCGGCTTCGACAAGGTCTACGAGCGGGCCGAGGGCGCCCACTTCTGGGACGCCGAGGGCAACGACTACCTGGACATGCTGGCCGGGTTCGGGGTGATGGGCCTCGGTCGGCACCACCCGGTCGTGCGCCGGGCCCTGCACGACGTCCTGGACGCCCAGCTCGCCGACCTCACGCGCTTCGACTGCCAGCCGCTGCCGGGACTGCTGGCCGAGAAACTGCTCTCGTACAGCCCGCACCTGGACCGGGTCTTCTTCGGCAACAGCGGCACCGAGGCGGTGGAGACCGCCCTGAAGTTCGCCCGGTACGCCACCGGGCGCCCCAGGATCCTCTACTGCGACCACGCCTTCCACGGGCTGACCGCGGGCTCCCTCTCGGTGAACGGGGAGAGCGGGTTCCGGGACGGCTTCGCACCGCTGCTCCCCGACACGAGGATCACGCTCGGGGACCTCGCGGCCCTGGAGCGGGAGCTGAAGCGCGGGGACGTGGCCGCCCTCGTCGTCGAGCCGATCCAGGGCAAGGGGGTCCTGGCCGCCCCGCCCGGATTCCTGCTCGCCGCGCAGGAGATGCTGCACCGGCGGGGCGCGCTGCTCATCGCGGACGAGGTGCAGACCGGCCTCGGCCGCACCGGCGACTTCTACGCGTACCAGCACGAGCCGGGCGTGGAGCCGGACCTGGTGTGCGTGGCGAAGGCGCTCTCGGGCGGCTACGTCCCGGTCGGCGCGACCCTGGGCAGGGACTGGATCTTCAAGAAGGTCTACTCGTCCATGGACCGGGTGCTCGTGCACTCCGCGAGCTTCGGTTCCAACGCCCAGGCCATGGCGGCGGGCCTCGCGGTCCTGTCCGTCATGGAGGACGAGGAGGTCGTGGCGAACGCCCGGGTCATGGGCGACCTGCTCCGCGGGCGCCTCGCCGCGCTGGTGGACGAGTACGAGCTGCTGCACGAGGTGCGGGGGCGCGGGCTGATGATCGGCATCGAGTTCGGCCGGCCGTCCTCGCTGGGCCTGCGCAGCCGGTGGGCCATGCTGCAGGCGGCCCGCAAGGGGCTCTTCGCGCAGATGGTCGTGGTGCCCCTGCTGCAGAAGCACCGGATCCTCACCCAGGTCTCCGGGGACCACCTGGAGGTGATCAAGCTGATCCCGCCGCTGATCGTGGACGAGGAGGACGTGGACCGGTTCGTGGGCGCCTTCCGTGAGGTCATGGACGAGGCGCACGGCGGGTCCGGACTGATCTGGGACTTCGGCAGGACGCTGGTGAAGCAGGCCGTCGCCACGCGCTGACGGCCCACCCACCCCGTGGCGGAACCGGTCCGGCCGGTCCCGCCCGCGTCAGACGAGGAGCCGGTCGCGCAGTCGGTCGAGGGTCTCGGGCGTCAGCCCGAGGCCCTCCGCCAGATAACGGTCCACCCCGCCCCAGACCTCGTCGATGGTGTCGAAGGCGGCCACCAGGTACTCGGCGCGGGCGTCGAAGAGCGGCGCGAGCAGCTCCATCACCTCAGGGGAGCGGGCGCTCGCCGACTCGTCGGTGCGGCGTACGCGATAGCGGCGGTGCGGGGCGTTCGACTCCAGGTAGTCCCTCACGATCGCCGCGCGCTCGACGCCCAGCGCGAGCAGGGTGACGGCGATCGACAGGCCGGCCCGGTCCTTGCCCGCCGCGCAGTGCATGAGCGCGGGGACGCTGTCCTCGGCGAGGGCGTGCACGACCCGACTGTGCTCGGCGGTGCGCTGCCGGATGATCCCGCGGTACGAGTTCGACATCCGGGCCGCGGCCTTGCCGTCGCCCAGGATCTCGCGGAGCTGCACGAGGTCGCCGTCGCGGACCAGCCGCCAGAACTCCCGCCCGTCCGCCGGGTCCGAGAGCGGGATGTTGACGTTCCGGACGCCGGGCAGCTCGACGTCCGGCCCCTCCAGCGCGTGGTCGGCGCCGTTGCGGAAGTCGAAGATGGTGTGGAGGCCGAGTGAGGCGAGGAAGTCTGCATCACTTTCGGTGGCATGTGCGAGATGTCCGCTTCGGAACAGTCGTCCCGTCCTGACCGTTCGTCCGTCAGAAGTCGGCAATCCGCCCACATCGCGGAAATTGCGCACTCCGGACAGCTCCGGCTCCTGTATCTGCTGGGTCAAAGCGATTCCTCCGCCACGTCGTGGGCCCTCTGTCCGAATTACACTACTTGGCGCCAACTTGCCATATCCGGAGGCGAGATCGGGCGCGCCCCCGTGAGCCAGATCATACGGTGACCGTGAGTGCCTGATCGTCGAAGGCGAATGGCCCCGTCGGGGCGGCTGTTGGCGGTGCGGAATGGACGGAGGGTGACGGTAATTCCGTCGGTCCCTCATGCCTGTGATTCCGTCAGGGAATTCACGGCTTGTTCCGTGTGGCCGCAAGGGATTACCTTCGCGATCGATCCGGGTGGACCGCCAAATCCTGCCGCCTCCCGGAAACCGCATCCGACCTATTCGCGCGGCAGGAGCGGGGGAACCAGGTAAGCCGCTGTTCCGGGGATCTTTTCTCCGGGACGGCTCGGGGTGAAGTCGTTCATGTCTCGTACAGGTGCGGCCGGACATCTCCAGTCCGAACCCGACAGCTCACCTCGCAGGCGCCGGAGAGGAATTCGTCATGCCTGCAAAGGGTAAGCACCGCCGTCCCAAGTCCCTTTCCCTTTCCCGCGGCTTCGCCGTCGCCGGAACCGGTGGCGCGGCCCTCGCCCTGCCGCTGATCGGTGCCGCCGGCGCCCACGCTGCCGGCGCCCCGACCGCAGCCCCCGCGGTGACCCCCGCGGTGGCGACGCAGGCCCCCCTCGCTCTCCGGTCGGCGCCCGCCGCCGCCGTGCAGTCCGCCCCGACCGTCTACACCGTCGTGCCGGGCGACTACCTCTCCAAGATCGCCGCCGAGCGCCACCTGGCGGGCGGCTGGGAGCAGCTGTACGCCGACAACCGCGAGGCCGTCGGTGGCAACCCGTCGCTGATCCACCCGGGCCTGAAGCTCCACCTCGGCGGCCCCGGCGAGCCGGCTCCGTCCGAGGCCGAGGCCGAGGCCGCCCCGGCCCCCGAGGCCGAGCCCGACGCCGCGCCGGCCGAGCAGGCCGCGCCGAAGCCGGTCCGCGAGCAGGCCGAGCGGGCCGCCCCGGCGCAGCCGGAGGCCGCCGCCGAGCCCCAGGCCGAGGCCCCGGCCGCAGCGCCGCGGTCGGGTGCCTTCGTGGCCCCGGTCGGCGGTGGCATCTCCACCCAGTACAAGGTCGCCGGCAGCATGTGGTCCTCCGGCTACCACACCGGTGTCGACTTCATCGCGAGCATGGGCACCACCGTCAAGGCGGTCGGCGCGGGCACCGTGGTCTCGGCCGGCTGGAGCGGCTCGTACGGCAACGAGGTCGTCATCCGGCACGCGGACGGCAAGTACTCCCAGTACGCCCACCTGTCCCAGCTCTCCGTCTCCTCCGGCCAGAGCGTCACCGCCGGGCAGAGCATCGGCCTCTCCGGCTCCACCGGCAACTCGACCGGCCCGCACCTGCACTTCGAGATCCGTACGACCCCGTCCTACGGCTCGGACCTGGACCCGATCGCCTACCTCCGCTCCAAGGGCGCGAGCCTCTGACGGCACCCGCCGTCGAACCACCGACACGCGTGAGGCCGGGACCCGAGGGGGGTCCCGGCCTCACGTGTACTTATTCCTTATCCCCCGCGTGGTAGAGATCACGGTCCGTCAACCCCTTATTACGTTGGCGTAGGTTGCTTGCGGGAGTGAAGGATGGTGTCCCGTGGCAGCGACGACGACCAAACTCAAGACCATCGGCTCGTACGCGGCGATCGGGGACAGCTTCACCGAGGGTGTGGGGGACCCGGGACCCGGGGATTCCTATCTCGGCTGGGCGGACCGGCTCGCCGTGCTCCTGGCCGATCAGCGCGAGGAGCATGACTTCCGGTATGCGAATCTGGCGGTGCGGGGGAAGCTCCTCGACCAGATCGTGGCCGACCAGCTCCCGAGGGCCAAGGCCCTCGCACCGGACCTGGTGACCTTCTGCGCGGGCGGCAACGACATCATCCGGCCCGGGACCGACCCGGACGACGTGGCGGAGCGGTTCGAGGCGGCCGTGGCCGACCTCACCGGCGCCGTCGGACTGGTCATGATCACCACGGGCTTCGACACCCGGGGCGTACCGGTGCTCAAGCACCTCCGCGGCAAGGTGGCGACGTACAGCGCCCATGTCCGCGCCATCGCCGACCGCTACGACTGCCCGGTGCTCGACCTCTGGTCGCTGAGGTCCGTACAGGACCGGCGGGCCTGGGACACCGACCGGCTGCACCTCTCGCCCGAGGGACACACCCGGGTCGCGCTGCGCGCCGCCCAGGTGCTCGGCCTGGACGTGCCGGCCGACCCCGACCAGCCGTGGCCCCCGGAGCGGCCGCGCGGCTCGGTGGACGTGACCCGGGACAACATCCAGTGGGCGCGCGAGCACCTCGCGCCGTGGATCGGCCGACGGCTGCGCGGGGAGTCCTCCGGTGACCACGTGGAGGCCAAGCGGCCGGACCTGCTGCCGCTCTAGTGCTGTCCGGGACGCTCCCCGGCAGGTGCGGGAGCCGGAAGCGGAATCCTTCGGGGTCGGTGTGCGTTGGGATGGTCGTAGAGCGACGACCGTCCTGACCCCATCCTCCCTGGAGGCGCTTTGACCGGCTCCCGTCCCTTGCGTCCGCGGCTGCGTGCCCTGCGGCCCGAAGCCTTCGGTGCGGACCCGTCCGGTGCCCGGCTGGAGCGGATCCGCCGCTCGCCGAACTTCGCCGACGGCGTCTTCCAGAACCCGGTCGGGGCCCGGAATCGGCCCTCGGGTTCGATGGCGGAGTTCGCCAAGATCTACTTCCACCGGGAGCAGCGGGTACGGCGCAGCCCCGCGGCGCCGATCCCGGTCCACCCGACGACCCTCGCGGACCTGGCGAAGCCGCCGGTGAGCGGCCTGCGGCTGACCTGGATGGGGCACTCCAGCGTGCTCGCGGAGATCGACGGGCGCCGGGTGCTGTTCGACCCGGTGTGGGGCGAGCGGTGCTCCCCCTTCCCCTTCGCCGGTCCCAAGCGGCTGCACCCGGTGCCGGTCCCGTTGGCCTCGCTGGGCAGGGTCGACGTCGTGGTCATCTCGCACGACCACTACGACCACCTCGACCTGCCGACGATCAAGGCGCTGGCCGGTACGGACACGGTCTTCGCCGTTCCGCTGGGCGTCGGCGCGCACCTGGAGCGCTGGGGAGTACCGGCCGACCGGCTGCGCGAGCTGGACTGGAACGAGAGCATCAAGATCGCGGGTCTCACCCTGACGGCCACCCCCGCCCGGCACTTCTGCGGCCGCGGCCTGCGCAACCAGCAGCACACCCTGTGGGCGTCCTGGGTCGTCGCGGGCGACGAGCACCGGATCTACCACAGCGGCGACACCGGCTACTTCCCCGGGTTCGAGGAGATCGGCGCCGAGCACGGGCCCTTCGACGCCACCATGATCCAGATCGGTGCCTACTCGGAGTACTGGCCCGACATCCACATGACGCCCGAGGAGGGCATGCGCGCCCACCTCGACCTCCAGGGCGGCACCCCGCACGGCACGATGCTGCCGATCCACTGGGGCACCTTCAACCTGGCCCTGCACCCGTGGGACGAGCCGGGCGAGGGGACGCTGGCCGCGGCCGACGGGGCCGGAGCGGCCGTCGCACTGCCGATCCCGGGCCAGCCCTTCGAGCCGAACGCCACCGACGCCCCGCGTCTGCCGTGGTGGCGGCCCTTCGTCGCCGGGGCCGCTGCGGGCGGCCCGGTCGACGGCCCCTCGTCCGTACCCGCGCTGGGCGCCGGGTCGGTGGCGGGGACGACGGCACGGCTGGGATCCGCGGCGGCGGGCGGCCAGGAGAAGCAGGAGCCCGTCGGCTCGTAGCGCGCGCTCCGCACGGATGTCACGGCCGCCCCGGCACGTCGGGGCGGCCGGTCGCTCGTCCGGACCGGTCGAGCGGCCGACCTGGCCGGCGTGGGGCGGCGCCGGGGCGGCCCCAGGGCCTGACCGGCGCATTCGGACTGCTGTGCGAGCGCTCCACCGGGAGCGGGAAGCACCCCGGCGAAGTTCGCCAACTGGCGGTCGGGGGTGCTGCGATGGGGTCTAGCGTGGGTATTCGGTGATCAACA
Source organism: Streptomyces sp. NPDC048331 (assembly GCF_043201215.1). Classification (NCBI taxonomy): domain Bacteria; kingdom Bacillati; phylum Actinomycetota; class Actinomycetes; order Kitasatosporales; family Streptomycetaceae; genus Streptomyces; species Streptomyces sp. NPDC048331. Next base: position 171,385 of record NZ_JBICYT010000006.1, read on the forward strand.
CCGGGCCCCGGGAACGCTGGGGGCCGGGCCCCACGTACCGAGGACGCAGATGTCCGGACTCCGCGCCGCCCGCCACGCACCGTCGAGACACGCCGTCACCGGTCCCAGCCGGCAGATACGCCCCCTGTTGGTGCGGGCCGCCGTACTGCCCACGCTCGCCGCCGCGCTCAGCGGGGCCGCCGCGGTGATCTTCACCCTCCAGCTCGGCGGGGGAGCGGGCGAGCGCGACGCCCGGCTGTGGCCGGTGCTCACCGGCTGCGCCCTCCTCGTGGTGGGCGCCCTCGCCGCGGCCCTCCTCGGGGCGCAGCGCGCCGGCAAGGCCGTACGGGACCGGTGCGAGGCGCTGCGCCGCTCCAGCGTGCGCGGCCGGGGCGAGCTACGCACGGCCGCCGACCGGCTGGAACGGGGCGAGACCCCGCCCCGTCCGGTGCGTGGCGGACCGAGCACGCCGCCGCCCGGCGGGGACCCGGCCGGGATGGACGAGTTCTGGCTGCTCTCGCAGGAGCTGCGCGGCGCCCGCGAAGAGGCGCACACGACTCTTCTGCGGCTGGCCGGACCGGCCGCCCCGACCGACACCGAGCGCAAGGTCGAGGTCTTCGTCAACCTCGCGCGCAGGCTCCAGTCCCTGGTGCACCGGGAGATCTCGCTGCTGGACGAGCTGGAGGACACGGTCGAGGACCCGGACCTGCTCAAGGAGCTCTTCCACGTCGACCACCTCGCCACCCGGATCCGCCGCCACGCCGAGAACCTCGCCGTACTGGGCGGCGCCGCGTCCCGCCGCCAGTGGACCCGGCCCATCGACCTGAGCGAGGTGCTCCGCTCCGCCGTCGCGGAGGTCGAGCAGTACACCCGGGTCAAGGTCGTGCCCCCGGCCGGTGGCAGCGTGCGCGGACACGCCGTCGCGGACGTGGTCCACCTGCTGGCCGAACTGGTCGAGAACGCCACGGTCTTCTCCGCCCCCGACACCGATGTGGTGCTGCGGGCCGAGCGGGTCACCGCCGGGATCGCCGTCGAGGTGGAGGACCGGGGACTGGGCATGCCGGCCGAGGAACAGCACCGGATGAACGCCCTGCTCGCCGACCCCGACCAGATCAGCGTCCGGCATCTGCTGGCGGACGGCCGGATCGGACTGTTCGTGGTGTCGGCGCTGGCCCGCCGGCACGGAATCGCCGTCGAGCTCAAGTCGAACATCTACGGCGGCGTGCTCGCCGTGCTGGTCCTGCCGCAGGAGCTGCTCGGCGCGGAGGCGCCCACCGCGGCCGACGCGGCGGGGGGCTCTCGGGCCACCTCGTGGGGGACCGGGCAGGGGTCGGCGACCCCGCCGCTGGAGCCGGTACGGATGCCCCGGCCGACGCCCCTGCCCGAGGGATGGCCGGTGTCCGGGGACCCGGTGGCCGCCGCGCCCGACCCCGAGCCGCACCCCGCACCCGCACCCGCGTCGGTGTCCCCGTCCCACTCCCCGTCCACCCCCGTTCCCCGCCCCCGGCCGGAGCCCTCGCGCCGGCCCCGTCCCACGCCCCTGCCCGCACCCCGGTCCGCCGAGGCGGACGGCCCCGGGGCGGTGACCTGGTCGGCGCCGGCGGCCGATCCCCGGGGCGGGCCCGCCCCGGGTCCACCGACCGCGGCGGTGGCCTGGTCGGCGCCCGTGCCCGAGACGGTGCCCGCGCCCGAACCGGTGGCGGCGACCGACACGGTGCCCGCGGCCGAGCCCGCACCCGGCGTCCCCGACGCGGGCGACCGGCCGCGGCTGCCCCGGCGCCGGGCCCAGGAGCACCTCGCGCCCCAGCTCCGCGAGGCCCCCGCCCCCCGGCGGGCCGCGGACCCCGATCAGCCGGTGCACGACCCGAACCTGATGGCCGCCTTCCAACGGGGCTTCGGCCTCGCCCAGTCGGAGAACCAGGCATGACCCCGACCCCTCACCTCATCAGCAAGGAGCGCACCCCCATGGGCGGCGAAGTGGCGACGAAGACCGGCAGCCGGCTCTCCGACCTCGACTGGCTGCTCAGCGGCCTGGTGCAGCGCGTGCCGTACACGCGCAGCGCCGTGATCCTCACCGCCGACGGGCTCGTGACCTGCGTGCACGGCCTGGACGCCGACAGCGCCGACCACCTGGCGGCCCTCGCCTCCGGTCTGTACTCCCTGGGCCGCAGCGCCGGCTCCCGCTTCGCGGAGGGCGCGGAGGTGAGGCAGGTCGTGGTCGAGCTCGACACCGCCCTCGTCTTCGTCTCCGCCGCCGGTTCGGGCACCTGCCTGGCGGTCCTCGCCGACCGGGAGGCTGACGCCGGGGTGCTCGGCTACGAGATGGCGATGCTGGTCAAGAGCGTGCGTCCGTACCTCGCGGCCCCGCCGCGGCGGCCGGTCGCCGACGCGGAGCGATGAGGTCCCGCGGGACGGGGGCGTACACGAAGGGGCGGGACACACCGTGGATCGACGACTCGGCGGGCCGCGTGATGCGCCCGTACACCGCCAGCGGGGGGCGGACCCGGCCGGGCTTCACGCTCGACCTGCTCTCGCTGGTGACGGCGACCGGGGTACGGCCGCACGTCCCGCTCGGGACGGAGCACACGTTGGCGCTGCGGATGTGCGCGGGCGCCGCCGGCGTCACCGTCGCCGAGGTGGCCGGGCAGCTGCGGTTGCCCGCCGTCGTGGTGAAGGTGCTGCTGTCCGACCTGATGGAACACGGGGCCGTCATGGCGCGGGCGCCGCGGTTCCCCGGCGGAGCCTCGTTCGCCGCCGACGACCGGTCCCTGCTGCTGGCGGTGCTCGATGGCCTACGTAGACGACTGTGACGCCCCCGGCCACGGCCCCACCCCCGTCCAGGGCCCAGGCCCCGCCTGCGCTCCGGTCCCGCCCGCGACCTTGAAGATCCTGGTCGCGGGCGGGTTCGGAGCGGGCAAGACCACCTTCGTGGGCGCGGTGAGCGAGATCGAACCGCTGAGTACGGAGGAACTCCTCAGCGGAGTCGGCGCGAGCCGCGACCCGCTGCACGGCGTCGAGGACAAGACCACGACCACGGTCGCGCTCGACTTCGGCCGGATCACCCTGGACGAGCGCCATGTGCTCTACCTCTTCGGCACTCCGGGGCAGCACCGCTTCTGGTTCCTCTGGGAGGAGTTGTGCGCGGGCGCGCTCGGGGCGGTGGTGCTCGCCGACACCCGCCGCCTGGCCGACTGCTTCCCCGCCGTGGACTTCTTCGAGCGGCGCGGGATCGGCTTCATCGTCGCCGTCAACGAGTTCGACGGCGGTCACCGCTACGGGCCCGACGAGGTCCGCGAGGCGGTGGGGCTCGGGCCCGAGGTGCCCGTCGTACGGTGCGACGCGCGTCTCGCGAGCTCCGGTACGGGGGCGCTGGCCGCCCTCGTCCGCCATCTGTTGTGCATGTCCGCAGTCAGCTCTTCGTCCTCGGAGTCGGGGGAACCGCCATGACGTACTACGAATCGACCGGACACCTGTTGCTCACGCCGGTGGACCGGGAGGCTCCCGCACGGGCCGTCCGGCTGCGCGAGCTGGGCCTGGGGGATCGAACGGACCCCGAACTGGACGCCTTCGCGCGGCGCGTCGCCGACGCGCTCGCCGCTCCGTACGCGGGGGTCAACTTCGTCGGCGAGGAACGCCAGTTCTTCGCCGGGCTGCACCACGCCGCGCAGGCCCCGGCGAGTGGATACCCGGCGCGGGTGCTGGCCCGGGACCACGGCTACTGCCCGCACGTGGTGGTGCGGCGGCGGGCGCTGGTCCTGGAGGACGTACGGGACTTCGCGCGCTTCGCGGGCAACGCGGTCGTGGACGAGAGCGGGGTGCGCTCGTACGTGGGCGCACCACTGATCGACCGGCGCGGGATCGTCCTGGGCGCGGTGTGCGCGGTGGACGTGGTGCCGCGGCGCTGGGGGACGGAGGGCCTCGCCACCGTGAAGGACCTCGCGGCGGACCTGGTGGCCCTGGTGCACGAGCGGGAGGACCGGCGGGCGTGAGCGGCATGGTCGGTGGCGGGGGGCTACGGTCGTCGGACACGGGTTCACCGGTGGCTGGAGAGGAGTCTCGGGGATGGCCACGACCGCGCAGGACGTCCGCCTGATCGCGCTGTCGCTTCCGGACAGCAGTGAGAAGCTCGCCTGGGGCATGCCGACCTTCCGGGTGGGCGGGAAGATCTTCGTCTCACTGGCCGACGACGACACCTCGATCGGGGTGAAGTGTCCCAAGGAGGAGAGGGCCGAGCTGATCGCGGCGGAGCCCGAGAAGTTCTTCCTGCGGGCCGGCCACGACGACCACTACGCCTGGATCAGGGTCCGGCTCGCGGCCCTGCGGAACGAGGCGGAGCTGCGGTCCATCCTCATCGACTCCTGGCTCCAGGCGGCCCCCGAGCGCCTGATCGCCGCGCACCCGGAGCTGACCGACGACTCGGGGTGAGGAAGGTCGTGCGGACCCGGAGACGGAAAGGTGCGCGCGACCACCCCACGAAGTGCGGTATCGTTCTCCTGCGCGTTCAGCCAGGGGAAACCCCAGGTCAGCGTGCATCGGGACGTGGCGCAGCTTGGTAGCGCACTTGACTGGGGGTCAAGGGGTCGCAGGTTCAAATCCTGTCGTCCCGACGGTGCTTTACGCACGTCGGAGGCCGTTCTCTCATCCATGGGAGAGCGGCCTTTCGCGCGTCCTGCGGTCGTGACGCCTGCGCGGGAGGATGGCCCGAGGGATGTGTCTTCCGGAGAGGTACGGGCCGATGTGGGCGACGGGTGAGGCGTACGAGCCGTATGTGGGGCGGTGGAGCCGCTCGGTGGCCCGCCACTTCGTCCGACTGCTGGACGCCGCTCCTGGGGGGAGCTGGCGGGATGTCGGGTGCGGCACGGGTGCGGTGACGCGGGCCGTATTGGATCTGGCCGAACCCGAGACGGTCGTCGGCATCGATCCGTCCCCCGGCTACGTGCGGTACGCACGCAGGAACATCACCGATCCGCGGGCGCTCTTCGTCCTGGCCGACGCCGTGAACCTGCCCTTCGCGGACTCCACGGCCTCGGTAGCCGTCAGCGGGCTCGTACTGAACTTCGTACCGGACGCGCCCCGGGCGGCGGCCGAGATGGCGCGTGCGGTGCGGCCCGGGGGGCTGGTGGGGGCGTACGTCTGGGACTTCGAGGAGGGCGGCATGGAGGCCATCCGGGCCTTCTGGGACGCCGCGTCCGCCCTGGACCCGGACGCCCGGGACCTGGACGAGGCCGTCAGGTTCCCGCTGTGCGGCCGGGAGCCGCTGCGGGAGCTGCTGGTCGGGGCGGGGCTCGACGACGTCGCGGTGGAGGCGATCGGCGTCCCCACCCATTTTTCGGATTTCGACGACTACTGGCAGCCGTTCCTGGGCGGGCAGGGGCCGGCGCCCGCCTACGTGGCCTCGCTGCCGCAGGAGCGCCGTACGGAGCTGCGCGAGCGGTTGCGGGCGGCACTGCCCCGGGCTGCGGACGGCTCGATTCCGCTGCGGGCACGGGCCTGGGCCGCACGGGGCACGCGCACGGCATGACCGAGGGGCCGCTCCGGATCCGTCCGGAGCGGCCCCTCGCTCGTCCATGCCGCACACTGCCCGGGCCGCTCGGTCCGCCCGGGCTGCTCAGGACCAGGTCAGAGAGGTGTGCTCGCGTCGGCCTCCCGTTGCATGCCCGCGCACAGCGCCCAGACCACGAACAGGTTGACGGCGATGAGGATCACCGCCCACCACGGGTAGTACGGCAGCCACAGGAAATTGGCGATCGCGCCGAGACCGGCGATGGCCACACCGAGGAAGCGTGCCCACAGGGCTCCGGTGAACACCGCGCAGCCGGCGAGTACGAGGGCGATGCCCACGATCAGGTGAACCCAGCCCCAGCCCGTCAGACTGAACTCGAACACGTAGTGCCGCGTCACGACGAACAGGTCGTCCCTGGCGAGAGCCGCGATCCCCTCGAAGATCGCCATGGCGCCCGCGAAGACCATCAGGGCACCTGCCGTGATGGTCGTACCCGATGTGGGCGCATGCCAGGCGCTGGGCTGCGACGGAGTGGTCCCGGGTCTGCTGGCGTCACTGGCCATGTCGGTCTCCTCGGTGGCAGAGCCGCTCCGGCGTACCGGATTCGGCGTTCCCCCGAATCAGCGTGGCACGGTCACCCTCCGTCGGCACTCCGGCCCGGTCGAGGGGGCCGCTCCGGAGGATTCCGGCACGGCCCCCTCGCTGTCCGGGTCGGCTGGCTACGGGCGCGGACCCGCCAGGACGGGATGCGCTGCGCGGGGGCCTGGTGGGTGGGCGGGCCGTTCGCGGTGGGGCCGGGCCGCGGTGGCCGACCGGCGGGACAGGTTCGCGCTGATCATCGCCGCCGCCCGGGCCACGGACTCGCCCAGCGGGGCGATCTGCCGGGGGTCGAGGGCGGTCGCCGCCACCGCGGCGACCACCTGCCCGGACGCGGACAGGATCGGCGCCGCCACGCACGAGAGGGTGCTCACGCACTGCCCGTACTCGAAGGCGAGTCCCCGCTCCCTGACCTGCGCGACCTCGCGGGCCCACGAGGCCGCCGACCGCCCCTCCGGCGGGTCACCCACCGGGGCGGCGGCCGCCAGGATCAGCTCGGCCGCGCTCCCGGACGGCAGTACGACGCCCGACCTCAGCGGAAACACGTCGTCCACCTCGCCGCGCAGACCCGCGACGACGATCGTCCGGCCCGCCTCCGCCACCGACAGGCTGAGACTCAGGCGGCCGTGCGCGGAGGCCAGCTCGCGCAGCGGTCGGGCCGATGCCGCACGCAGCGCCCGCGCCGGGTGCCATGCCTGACCCAGGCGGAAGGCCCGCGCCCCGAGTCGGTAGCGGCCGGAGCGGCTCTGCACCGCGCCCAGCGCGACCAACTGGCCCAGCAGCCGGTGGGCGGTCGCCTTCGGCAGCTCCGCGTCCGTCGCGAGGCGGGTCAGCCCGACCTCCTCGCCCTCCGCGAGCACCTCCATCAACGCGAAGGCACCTTCCAGTACGCCCCGCCCCTCTGTGCCGGATCTGGCCATGGGCGGTCCCCCTTTCACGCCTGGCCCCATCGGTCGGACGGAACCAGAACTCCCCGTTCGTACCGGCTCGTCGGAGGTACGAGAGGTGCCGTCCCCCGTTCACCGGTCCGTTGAATGGACCAGATCATTGCCCGCGCGTCCCGATCGCGCCATTGTCGTCTCGTCCAAGTGACGGAACGTCACGGCGGCTTGGGAAGAGCCCGAGGTTCCGTCCGACCGGAACGAGCAAGGAGGATCCGATGAGTGCGATCAGGACGAGCGCCAAGCAGTTCAAGTACGTCATGGGCGCCATGACGGCGGTCTTCTTCTCCACCTGTTCTTCCAGCTGACGAAGAAGTGAGGGGTGGGGGCGGCGCGTCGCCCCCACCCCTTCGCCACGCCCCAGGGAGGTACGCGTGCTGGAGACCGGTGTCCGCCAGGTTCGAGTGGCCATGGCGATGGTGTTCGGCCGGCGGCTGAACGTACGGGCCGTCGAGCGACTGGTCGCCGACGCCCTCCGCACACTGGAGGAGTTCGGGTCGCTGGGCGACGACGTCGACGAACTGGCCGACGGACCGTTCGCCGACCCCGACGAACGCCGGGACCTGCAGGACCGCGCGCTCCGGCGGACCGTGCGCAGGCTCGCCACGCGTTCTCCGTTCTACCGGGAGCGGCTCGCCGGCATCGACCTCGACGGCGTGTCCGTCGAGACGCTCACCAGGATCCCCGTGACCCGCAAGGCCGACCTCATCGAACGTCCCGCCGACTTCCTGTGCGGCGCCCCCTACCTGGCGACCCAGACGACCGGCACCACCGGCCGCCCCGTGCAGATCTGGCTCTCCCGCTACGAGATGGAGCTGTGGCCCGCGCTGATCGCCCTGTCCCTGGTGCTGCGCGGTGACCTCGGGCCCGGCGACCGGATGCAGATCAACCTCAGTTCTCGGGCGACGGCCGCCGTCCAGGAGGACGTGGAGGTGTGCCGGCTCGCCAACGCCTCCTGCCACGTCGTGGGACAGATCCCGCCGGACGAGTCCGTCGAGCACCTGCTGGGCGCGGGCGGGGGCGCCCGACCCACCATCCTCACCGGCAACCCCAGCTACCTCGGCCAGATGGTCACCGCCGCCCGACGACGCGGCTACGGACCGCAGGACTTCGCGTTGCGCGCGATCTACGCCGGCGGGGAGATGCTGTCGCGGAGCCTGTCGGACGCCCTGCGCGAGACCTTCGGCGCCAGGACCGTGGGCGACTCCTTCGGTATGACGGAACTGCTCCCGGTCGGCGGCCGCACCTGTGGTGAGCGGCACCTCCACATCGACCCCAACATGGGCTACACCGAGGTCCTCGACCTGGAGACGGGTGGGCCCGCGGCCCCCGGTCGGCTCGGCGAACTGACGATCACCCCCTACTTCCCCTACCGGGAGTGCATGCCGGTCCTGCGCTACAACACCGGTGACGTGGTCCGCACCCTGGAGGGCGAGCCCGGCTGCGAACTGTCGGCCGTGCCCGCCGTCTCCCACATCCTCGGCAAAGCCGGCCAACTGCACCGCACCGTCGCGGGCATCGTGGCCCCGCGCGACATCGTGGAGGCGCTGGACGGCACCCCGGGCCTGCCGTTCCCGCTCCGCCACCGGGCGGAGGTCGGCGCGGACGGCCGGCTGCACGTGGAGGTCGCGTCCGAAGAGGTCACCGTGGCGGAGGTGACCGAGCGACTGCGGGCCGGGGCCGTCGACGCCCGGGTCACGGTCCTGCCGGTGGACGAGGAGGAGGCCGCGCGCCTCTTCCCCCTCCGCTGCGATCTGCTGGAGCACACCTTCACCCGGAGCCAGGCATGAGCGTCTTCTTCCAGCTCGCGGTCACCCTCGTCCTGGCGGTCGGCGCGTGCGCCGGCGCGATCGCCTACTTCCGTGCCGTACGCACGCCGAGGCCGCCCGTCGGCGTCTTCAACGGCAGCGACATCTTCATGATGATGGGCTTCGTCCTGGCCCTGCCGTACATCTACCTGACGCTGCCCGGAGCGGTCCTGCCGGTGGTGCTCGCCCTCGTCTTCACAGGCGGACTGTCCGTCGGCTACCAGCCCGTGATCGGGAACGCCCGGCTGCGCCGGTCGCTGATCGCCGTACTGATCGCGAGCGTGCTCGGCTGCCACCTCGCCTTCGGCGAGACCGCGCCGCCGTACTGGGTGGCGAACAGCGCCGTCGTCGTGCTGATCGTGGTCTCCGCCACGAACCTCAACGTGCAGGGCGGGATGCGGCTGAAGAACGTCGCGTGGTTCCTGCTCGCGCTGACCGCGTACGACGCCTTCTTCGCCTGGGTCGTACCCCTGACCCAGCAGCTGTCCGACGCCGTCCAGGGGTATCCGTACGCCCCCGCCGCGGGCCTGCGCATCGGCGAGGACCTGGGCGCGGTGGTCGGCATGGGCGACCTGCTGGCGTACGCACTGTTCACCACCACCGCGTACAAGGCGTACGGGACGCCGGGGCTGCGGACCGGGATCACGCTCGTCACCCTCTTCGGCGCCGTGGCCCCGGTCGCCACGCTGCACGTCCTCGCCGCGGCCACCGGCCACGCGCCGGCCCTCATCCCGGCCCAGGTGTTCTTCGGCCCGGCGGCCTTCCTCGGCTACCGCTACCTGCGCCGCCGCGGCCCGGAGCGGCGGATGGCCGACGTACCCCACCGCGGGACCGCCACCGCCGACGCCACGCCCCGCGGAGCGGCAGACCGGCCGGGCCCGGCCCGGGGAGCCACGGCCGAACCGGTGCGCTGACGGGCCCGCCCCCGAGGGCCCTCCGGCGCGGGCCGCCTCCGACGGGCCGAGCCCCGCGGACGCGGCTAGCCTGGGACTGCCGTACTCCAGTGCGATCGGAGGGCCGGAGCGATGCCCCGTGCCGACTGGCTTCTGGAACCGGGTGAACGGGGCAACCCGGCGACGCGCCTGGATCGGCGTCGCCCGGACGGCGCGGCCTGGTCCCGGGGGAACCACGCACGCCCCCTGGTCCACGGAGCGGTGTACTTCGCGGAGCTCCTGGCGGCCGTCCGCGGGATGGGCCCGGGCGATCTGCTGCTGTTCACCGACTGGCGCGGCGACCCCGACGAACGGCTCGACGGACCCGGCACCGAGATCGGCTCGGTCCTGTGCCGGGCGGCCGAGCGGGGTGTCGTCGTGAAGGGTCTGCTGTGGCGCTCCCACCTGGACGGTCTTCGCTTCAGCCAAGAGGAGAACCTCCGCTTCGGCGCGGAGCTCACGGAGGCCGGAGCGGAGTGCCTGCTGGACATGAGGGTGCGGCCGGGCGGTTCCCACCACCAGAAACTCGTGGTGCTGCGCCATCCGGGCCGCCCGGAGCTGGACGTCGCCTACGTCGGCGGCATCGACCTCTGTCGCAACCGCAACGACGACGCGACGCACGCCGGGGACCGGCAGTCACTGCCCCTGGCCCCCGCCTACGGGCCGCATCCGCCGTGGCACGACCTCCAGCTGGCCCTGCGCGGCCCGGTCGTGGGCGACGTCGAGGCCGTCTTCCGCGAACGGTGGGAGGATCCGGCTCCGCTCAGCCGGAGCCCGCTGACCCGGCTGCGGGAGCGGATGCACCGCGAGGACGTCAGCGCCGACCCGCTGCCACGGCAGACCCCGGACCCGGCGCGGTGCGGGACGCACACCGTCCAACTGCTGCGGACCTACCCGAACCGGCTGCTGCGCGGTTACCCCTTCGCCCCCGACGGCGAGCGCAGCATCGCGCGGGGGTACACCAAGGCGCTGCGGCGGGCCCGGTCGCTGATCTACCTGGAGGACCAGTACCTGTGGTCGCCCCGGGTGGTGGACTGCTTCGCCCGGGCCCTGCGCCGGCATCCGGGGTTGCGGCTGATCGGGGTCGTTCCCACGGTCCCGGAGCAGACCGGTCCGCTCACGCTGCCGATGAACCTGATCGGGCGGATCAAGGCGCTGGACGAGCTGCGCGAGGCCGGTGGCGACCGGGTCGCGGTGTACGGCCTGGAGAACCGGGCCGGAACCCCCGTCTACGTCCACGCGAAGGCGTGCGTGATCGACGACGTATGGGCCTCCATCGGCTCGGACAACATCAACCTCCGTTCCTGGAGCCATGATTCCGAGCTCAGCTGCGTCGTGTACGACGAGCGCACCGATCCGCGGCCTCCGGCCGACCCGGGCGGTCTCGGCGACGGGGCCCGGTTCTTCGCCCGCGAACTGCGCCTGGAACTCATGGCCGAGCACACCGATGCCGGGGCGACGGACGCACTGTGCGACCCTGTGTCCGCTTTCGATCTCTTCGCGGAGAGTGCCGCCGCGCTCGACGCCTGGTACGAGGGCGGCCGGCACTGCCCGCGCCCGCCGGGACGGCTGCGCCGGTACGCCCGTCCGGAGCTCGGGACGGCGCGGCGGGCGCTCGCCACCCCGCTGCACCGGGCGCTGGTGGACCCGGACGGCCGCCCGCTCGGGATGAGGCTCCGGCGAAGGTTCTGAGGCACCTTCTAGCGGCAAACCATTGCTAAAACGTACAAATTGATGTCACATAGTGCCCGTTCCCGACACGGTGGGTACCGCTTAAGTGACCAAAATGGCGGCGGGTTAGCATATGAGCACCGCCTAGCTCGAAAGATAATCCTGTGACTGTCAATGAGGACTCGTTCACCAGCTGGAAGAACCGCGAGGAGATCGCGGAGTCGATGATCCCGATCATCGGGAAGCTGCACCGGGAGCGGGACGTCACGATCCTGCTCCACAGCCGCTCCTTGGTGAACAAGTCGGTGGTCAGCATCCTCAAGACCCACCGATTCGCCCGTCAGATCGCCGGTGAGGAGCTCTCGGTCACCGAGACGCTGCCGTTCCTGCAGGTTCTGACCACGCTCGATCTCGGCCCGTCCCAGATCGACATCGGCATGCTCGCCGCGGACTACAAGAGCGACGACCGCGGCCTCTCGGTGGCCGAGTTCACCGCCGACGCCGTCGCCGGCGCCACCGGCGCGAACAAGCTCGAGCGCGGTGACGGCCGCGACGTCGTCCTGTACGGCTTCGGCCGCATCGGCCGCCTCGTCGCCCGCCTGCTGATCGAGAAGGCCGGCTCCGGAAACGGCCTGCGCCTGCGGGCCATCGTCGTCCGCCAGGGCGGCGACCAGGACATCGTCAAGCGCGCCTCGCTGCTGCGCCGCGACTCGATCCACGGCCAGTTCCAGGGCACGATCACCGTCGACGAGGCGAACAGCACGATCATCGCCAACGGCAACGCCATCAAGGTGATCTACGCGAACGACCCGTCCGAGGTGGACTACACCGAGCACGGCATCAAGGACGCCATCCTCATCGACAACACGGGCAAGTGGCGCGACCGTGAGGGTCTGTCCAAGCACCTGCGCCCCGGCATCGACAAGGTCGTGCTGACGGCTCCGGGCAAGGGCGACGTCCCGAACATCGTCCACGGCGTCAACCACGACACCATCAAGCCGGACGAGCAGATCCTGTCCTGCGCCTCCTGCACCACCAACGCGATCGTCCCGCCGCTCAAGGCCATGGACGACGAGTACGGTGTGCTGCGCGGTCACGTGGAGACCGTCCACTCGTTCACGAACGACCAGAACCTGCTGGACAACTACCACAAGGCCGACCGTCGTGGCCGCTCCGCGCCGCTCAACATGGTCATCACCGAGACCGGCGCCGCCTCGGCCGTCGCCAAGGCGCTGCCCGACCTCAAGGCCCCGATCACCGGCAGCTCGATCCGCGTCCCCGTCCCGGACGTCTCGATCGCCATCCTGAGCCTGCGCCTGGGCCGTGAGACCACCCGCGACGAGGTCCTCGACTACCTCCGCGACGTCTCGCTGCACTCGCCGCTCAAGCGTCAGATCGACTTCACCACGGCTCCCGACGCGGTCTCCATGGACTTCGTCGGTTCGCGCCACTCCTCGATCGTCGACGCGGGCGCCACCAAGGTGGACGGCGACAACGCCATCCTCTACCTCTGGTACGACAACGAGTTCGGCTACTCCTGCCAGGTCATCCGTGTGGTCCAGCACGTGTCCGGCGTCGAGTACCCGACCTACCCGGTTCCGGCGGTCTGATCCGTCGGAACGCTCGCCGTCCGACCGGCTGCTTCGACAGGCGGGGTGATGGTGGGAGGGCGACCGATGCCGACGCGCATCGGTCGCCCCGCCCGCCGTCCCCCGCCTGTCGTGCGTCCCGCCCCCGGCCGGCGCGGCGCCGCCGGATGGCGGGCCGGCGCGATCCCGGCCAGGACGGCCACGAGCACGCACACCCTCGGCCGGCGCTGCCGTGGACCCGCACGCCGAGCCAGGATCCGCCGCTGGGGATCGACTGACCGGCGGCGCGGACCCGGCGTGAGCCGCGTCGGACGCGGCCCGCGCCTCACGCGTGGGCCCGTACCGGGCGGCGCAGCAGGTACCCGGCCGCGGCCACGACCAGTACGGCCATGCAGGCGATGAACACCAGACCGGCGCCCTCCAGACCGATCGGGTCGACCAGCAGCCCCACCCCGATCACCGGCAGCGAGATGCCGGTGTACGCCACCACGAACAGCATCGAGATCACCGCCGCCCGGCGGTCCGGCGGCGAGGCCGCGGCCACCGCTGCCAGGGCCCCGCGGAACGCCAGGCCTTGCCCGAACCCGCCGACCACGGCGCTCGCCACCACCAGCGCCAGCAGGTCCCACCACAGCGCGCCCGCGAGCAGCGCCAGCCCGGCGAGCAGCCCGGCGCAGCCCAGCGGCAGCGACCGGCCCACCCCGAGCCGGCCGACCACCAGTTGTCCGGCGGTCGAGGCGAAGAAGGCCAGCGCGACGATCAGTCCGCTCACCGCGCGGTTGTGCACGTCCAAGGACTCGGCGAGGAAGGCGGGGCTGACCGAGGTGAACACCCCGAACAGCGCGAAGCCGACGAAGGAGGCGATCGCCGCGGGCGCGAACACGGACCGCACCTGCGGGGGCAGGCCGGGCCGCTGTGGTCGTACGGCACGCAGGGGCTGCCGGTCGCGCACGGTCTCGGGGAGCCGCGCCAGGACACCGGCCGAGACGGCCACCAGCGCCAGGTGGACGGCGAACGGCAGGTACAGCGGCCAGGCGGCGTACTGCGCGAGCACTCCGGCGAGCAGGGGGCCGCAGCCCAGGCCGCCCATGTTGGCGGCCGTCGCCACGAAGGTGGCCCGCGAGGCACCGCCGCTCGGCGCCAGTTCCATCACGTAGGCGGTGGCGGCCCCGGTGAACAGCCCGGCGGACAGCCCCGACAGCAGCCGGCCCGCGTACAGCCAGCCCATGCCGGTGGCGCACAGGAAGCAGACGGCACTGGCTGCCGAGAAGGCCAGGCCGGCCAGCAGCACGGGTCGCCTGCCGACGACGTCCGAGGCGTTGCCCGCCAGCAGCAGGACGCCGATCACCCCGAAGGCGTACACGGCGTACACGACGGTCACCACCAGCTCGGAGAACCCGAACTTCTCCTGGTAGAGCCCGTACAGGGGGGTGGGCAGCGTGGTGCCCGCCATGCACACGGCGAACACCGCCCCGGCGAGCAGGCACTGGCGCCACCGCTGACGATCACCGTCCATGCCGCCGACGGTAACCCCGCCGCGGCGGCCCGGCGCGGCGGCGGCCGCGCCCGTCGGTCAGGGTCGGCCGGCGTGCAGTTCCAGCGGACCGGCGCCCGTGGCGCGGGCGGTCAGGCAGGCGGTGATCTGCCGGCGCAGGGCGGGTTTGACCAGGCCGGGGAGGTCCGCGGGGGTGACGGTGCGCCACTGGAGGAGCTCGGTGGGGTCCAGTCGGATCCGGGCGAGGACGGGGTCCTCGAGGACGCCGCCGTCGTAGAGGAAGCGGATCCGGGCGGGCCGACCGGCCTTGTGGGCCCAGTTCACGGCGAGCAGCCGACCCGGAGCGAGGTCCAGGCCCAGTTCCTCCCGGACCTCCCGCCGGGCGGCGGCGCGCGGGATCTCCCCGAGGTCGCTGTCGATGCCGCCGCCCGGCAGGTTCCAGCGGTCGGACCGGCCGTACGCGGGCTGCACCAGCAGGATCCTGCCGTCGGAGCCGGTGAACAGCACGCTCGCCGCGGTCACCGCCTTCGGGCGGCCGGCCCGATGGTCGGCCGGGTCGAGGGTGCCCGAGTGCTCCAGGGCGACGCGCCGGGCCGGGTCCAGACCGGCCGGGCTGCCGGGCTGGGGCACCCCGTCGACGAGGTGGGCGAAGGACCCGGCGTGCAGGGCGGCCAGCGCGGCGCGCAGCCGGGGCGCGACGGGGGCGGGCAGCAGCGCACAGGCCGCCTCCGGCGGGAGCCAGCGCGCCTCGCCGCCCTCCCCGCCGGGGAGCGCGATCGCCGCGACCTCCGACAGGGGGAGCGGTCCGACCAGGTGGACGTGCACGATCAGGGAGCGGCCGGGCGGGCCGGTCGCGCCGGTCGGCCGCGAGTCCACCGCCAGCAGCCTGCCGGCCCGCCGAGCGATGCCCAGCCCCTGACGCAGTGCGCGGGCCAGCCCCTCCTCCGGGGTCTCGGTGCCCTCGACCACTCCGCCCGGAAGCTCCGGGTCCGTCCGGCCCGGGGCGGTCAGTACGAGGACCCGCCCGCGCGTGTCCAGGACGACCCCGGAGGTGGCCACGAGCGGGGAGGGACGGTCGGGCACGGCAGGCTCCTGAGGATCGGGTCGGCGTCGCCGACGTGCGGGTTCAGGCGCGGGCCAGCAGCAGGCCGCCCATGGTGACCATGGTCGCAGCGACGAGCCCGTCCAGGACGCGCCAGGCACCCGGACGGGCGAGCGGGCCGCTCAGCAGCCGCGCCCCGTAGCCCAGTCCGGCGAACCAGGTGAGGCTGCCCAGCACCGCCCCGACGGCGAAGGCCCAGCGCAGGTCCCCGCGGTCGGCGGCCAGGGAACCGAGGAGCAGCACGGTGTCCAGGTAGACGTGCGGGTTGAGCCAGGTCATGGCCAGCGCGGTCAGCACGGCCCGGCGGGCGGACCCGCTCGTCGTGCCCTCCGTGGTGAGGGCGGCGCCGGGGGCGGGCCGCAGCACCCGGCGGGCGGCGAGGACTCCGTAGCAGATCAGGAACGCGCCCCCGGCGAGTGCGACGACCGTCAGGGCGGCCGGCCAGGCGGTGACGAAGGCACCGACGCCGGCGACGCCGAGGGTGATGAGGACCGCGTCGGAGAGGGCACAGATGGCGACCACGGCGAGGACCGCCTGACGGCGCGCGCCTTGGCGCAGGACGAAGGCGTTCTGCGCGCCGATGGCGACGATGAGGGAGAGTCCGGTGCCGAAGCCGGCCAGGGCCGCGGTGACGATGCCGTAGTTCATGACATCGACGGTAGGCAGCTGGGTGGATTCAGTACAGCTAAAGATTTTTACGTACCATTAGCACTCGTGATGGATGAACTTCCGCTGGACCAGGTACGCACGCTGCTCGCCGTGGTGGACGAGGGCACTTTCGACGCGGCCGCGGCCGCCCTGCACGTGACCCCCTCCGCGGTCAGCCAACGGGTCAAGGCGTTGGAGCAGCGGACCGGGCGGGTGCTGCTGATGCGGACGAAGCCGGTGCGGGCGACCGAGTCCGGGGAGGTGGTGGTCCGCTTCGCCCGGCAGCTGGCCCGCCTGGAGCGCGACGCGCGCGCCGAGCTGGGGATGGCCGACGGGATGGGCCCGGTCCGGCTGCCGATCGCGGTGAACGCGGACTCCCTCGCCACCTGGTTCCTGCCCGCGCTGGCTCGGGTGCCGCAGGATCCGCCGGTGTGCATCGAGCTCCATCGCGAGGACGAGTCGCACACGACCGCGCTGCTGCGGGAGGGGCAGGTGATGGCGGCGGTGACCTCCTCGCCCGACCCGGTGGCCGGTTGCAGCGTGCGGATGCTGGGCCTGGCCCGGTACCTGCCGGTGGCGAGTCCGCCGTTCGCGGCCCGGTACCTGACGGGGGAGCCGGAGCGGGACCTGCGGGAGGCGCCGACGATCGTGTTCGACCGGAAGGACGACCTCCAGGACGCCTTCGTCCGGGCGCTGACGGGGGACGCCGCGGTCGGGGCGGGGCCGGTACGGCACTACATACCGACCTCGGAGGGGTTCCGGGACGCGGTGGTCGCCGGCCTGGGGTGGGGCCTGGTGCCGGAGCAGCAGTCGAGACCGCTGGTGCGGACGGGGCAGTTGGTTCTGCTGGAGCCGCTGCGGCCGATGGACGTCCCCCTGTACTGGCAGCAGTGGAGGCTCGACTCGCCCGCCCTGTCGACGGTCGCGGAGGTGATCGCGGCGGCGGCCCGGGAGGCGCTCCGCAACCCCGCGTCCTGACCCCGCCGCAGGCCACCCCCTAAGCTGCGGACCATGGAGTCCTACACGATCGGCCAGGCCGCCCGGCTGCTCGGCGTCAGCGTCGACACGGCCCGGCGCTGGGCGGATGCCGAACGGTTCCCCACCCACCGCGAGGGCACCCGGCGGATGGTGGACGGGCCCGACCTGGCCGCCTTCTGCGTGGAGGCCGCGCAGGAGGGGGCCGAGGGCGAGGAGGCCCCGTACACCTCGGCCCGCAACGCCTTCCCCGGCATCGTCACCGGGGTGAAGCTGGGTACGGTCGACGCGCAGGTGGAGATCCAGGCCGGGCCGCACCGCATCGTGTCACTGCTGACGCGCGAGGCGGTGGAGGAGCTCGGGCTGGAGGTGGGCGCGCGGGCCACGGCGCGGGTGAAGTCGACGAGCGTGTTCATCGACCGGGTCTGAGCCGGGCGGCGGAGCCCCCGAGGCGGTGAGCCCGGACGCGAGCGTTCCGGCGCCGATGGCAGACTGGCCGCTGATCCGCCGAAGGGGAGTACGCCGTTGTCCATGTTCAGCAACCTGCGCCGGGTCGTGCGGCGCAGCTACCGGCGGGCCATCGACCTCAGCCATCCGGCCCGCTCCCCGCTCGGCAGTGCGGTGGTCAACTGCATCGTCTACCGCGACGGCGTACGGCAGGACGACTGCGCCGAGGTCGAGGAGGCGCTGCGCCGGGTCCGCAAGACGGGGGACGGCTTCGTCTGGATCGGCCTGCATGAGCCGGCGAGGTCGGAGCTGGCCGGGCTGGCCGAGCTGTTCGGCCTGCACCCCCTCGCCGTCGAGGACGCGGTGAACGCGCACCAGCGTCCCAAGGTGGAGCGCTACGACGACACGTTGTTCTCCGTCTTCAAGACCGTGCGCTACGTGGAGCACGAGGAGCTGACCGCGACCAGCGAGGTGGTGGAGACCGGCGAGCTGATGGCCTTCACCGGCCAGGACTTCATCATCACCATCCGGCACGGCGGCCGCGGCACGCTGGGTCCGGTCCGCGAGGAGCTGGAGGCCGCCCCGGAGCAACTGGCCAACGGGCCGGCGGCCGTTCTGCACGCCATGGCCGACCACGTGGTCGACGACTACGTGGCGGTGACGGACGCGGTGCAGAACGACATCGACGCCGTCGAGACAGCGGTGTTCAGCGAGGACGGCGGCCGCGGCGACGCGGGACGCATCTACCAGCTCAAGCGTGAACTCCTCGAGCTCCGGCGGGCGGTGGCACCCCTGAGCCGGCCGCTCCAGCAGCTGGCCACGCAGCCGATACCGGTCATCCCGCCGGAGACCCGTGCGTACTTCCGCAACGTGGCGGACCACCTGACCCGGGCCACGGAACAGATCGGCGCCTACGACAACCTCCTCGACTCCATCCTGCAGGCCCACTTGGCGCAGGTGACCGTCGCCCAGAACGAGGACATGCGCAAGATCACGGCATGGGCGGCCATCGTCGCCGTGCCCACGATGGTCTGCGGGGTCTACGGCATGAACTTCGACCACATGCCCGAACTGCACTGGACCTACGGCTATCCGCTGGTCCTCGGCGTCATGGCGCTCGCCTGCTTCGTCATCCACCGCGGCTTCAGGCGCAACGGCTGGCTCTGACCGGACGCGGCCATTCCTTGGGGCGCGCCCGGGTATTGAGCTGCCGTCAGATCTGGTAGTAAAGTTTCCTAACGAAGCTGGGACGCCTCAACTACCAGATGGAGGCCTTGTGTTCACCCCCCGCCGCAAGATGCTGGCGATCGGTGCGTTGCTCGGCAGCGCACTGATCGCCGTCCCCGTCGCCGCCCACGCCACCACGGCCCCCGCCGCCGTGGCGGAGACCGCCGCGGCGGCAGCCGTAGGACTCGACGATCCGGCGAAGAAGGAGATCGCCATGAAGATCGTCTCCAGTGCGGAGAACTCCTCGCTGGACTGGAAGGCGCAGTACAAGTACATCGAGGACATAGACGACGGCCGCGGTTACACGGCCGGCATCATCGGATTCTGTTCCGGCACCGGCGACATGCTCGACCTCGTCGAGTACTACACGCAGATCAAGCCGGGCAACGTCCTCGCCAAGTACCTTCCCGCTCTGCGCAAGGTCGACGGCAGCGACTCGCACGCCGGACTCGACCCGAACTTCACCAAGGACTGGGCGAAGGCGGCCCAGGACGCCGACTTCAGGAAGGCCCAGGACCGCGAGCGCGACCGGGTCTACTTCAACCCGTCCGTGAAACAGGGCAAGGCCGACGGGGTCGGCGTACTGGGGCAGTTCATCTACTACGACGCCATCGTCATGCACGGCGACGGCGGCGACCCCACCAGCTTCCGCAACATCCGCAAGCGCGCCCTGACCAAGGCCAAGCCCCCGTCCCAGGGCGGCAACGAGACCGCCTACCTGAATGCCTTCCTCGACGCCCGGGTCTGGGCGATGAAGCAGGAGGAGGCGCACAGCGACACCAGCCGGGTCGACACCGCGCAGCGGGTCTTCCTGAAGAAGGGCAACCTGAACCTCGACACGCCGCTCGACTGGAAGGTCTACGGGGACTCCTTCCACATCGGCTGACGCTGGGCCGCGGGTCGCGGGCCGGGTCGGGAGCCCTCCTCCCCGTCCCGGCCCGCGGTGTCGCGGGGGGATAACGATGTGGGTAACGATCAGAACAATCGCGGGGGCGTCAAGTGGGCCTCATCTACGGATGTTTCGGACGTTCAGGGACATGGTGTCGGTGCTGTGTCCCGAAGTCGTAACTCCGGTGCCGGAAATCGGGCGGTCCTGCCGATTTGGCCTCCCCATAAGTGGCTTGACCGCGACGTAAGGGGGGCATAAGTTCTGCCCCGGCTTGCTCCAGCAGGACGGGCCGAACCAACCGTCCTCTGGGGGGACCCTCATGAACCACTACACCGATGTCCTGAAGAAGTACGCCGTGTTCTCCGGCCGCGCGCGCCGCCAGGAGTACTGGATGTTCACCCTCTTCCAGGTGGCCATCGCGATCGTCCTGATGATCCTCGACGGCGTGCTGGGCACCTACCCGCTGCTCGTCGGCCTGTACTTCCTCGGTACCCTCGTGCCGACCCTGGCCGTCACCGTCCGTCGTCTGCACGACCTCGGCAAGTCCGGCGCCTGGTACTTCATCGCCTTCGTGCCGTTCATCGGTGGCATCTGGCTGCTCGTCCTGACCGCCACCGCCGGTCAGCCGCAGCCGAACCAGTACGGCGCGGACCCGAAGGCCTACGCCGCCTGATCTGTCGTACGGGCCTGATCAAGGCCTGAACGCCCGAGCGTCGCCCCGGCCGGCCACGGCCGTGGGGCGGCGCTCTCGGCATTTCCGGGGGCCGTCGGGCGCCGCGTGACATGCGTCTCGCGGACTGGCGGCCGGGGGCTGTGCTGACCGGCCCGATCACGAGATATCTTGATGTCGAGCAATGTTGCAGACGAGAGACGCAGACTGTGGAGCGGAGCATCCGGTGACTGACTCGACCATCATCTACACGCACACTGACGAGGCCCCGGCCCTCGCGACGTATTCCTTCCTGCCTGTGATCCAGGCGTACGCGTCGACGGCCGGTGTGAATGTCGAGACCCGTGACATCTCCCTGGCCGGTCGGATCATCGCCGTCTTCCCGGAGTACCTCCAGGAGAGCCAGCGGATCGCCGACGCCCTCGCCGAGCTCGGCGAGCTGGCGAAGACCCCGGAAGCCAACATCATCAAGCTTCCGAACATCTCGGCCTCGATCCCGCAGCTCAAGGCCGCGGTCGCCGAGCTCCAGGGCCAGGGCTACGCCCTCCCGGACTACCCGGACGACCCGAAGACCGACGAGGAGCGCGACATCCGCGCCCGCTACGACAAGGTCAAGGGCAGCGCCGTCAACCCGGTCCTGCGCGAGGGCAACTCCGACCGCCGCGCCCCCGCCTCGGTCAAGAACTACGCCAAGACGCACCCGCACCGCATGGGCGCCTGGACCACCGAGTCGAAGACGAACGTCGCCACCATGGGCGAGAACGACTTCCGCTCCACGGAGAAGTCCACCGTCATCGCCGAGGCCGGCACCCTGCGCATCGAGCACGTCGCCGCCGACGGCACCACCACCGTGCTGCGCGAGTCCGTACCGGTCCTCGCCGGTGAGGTCGTGGACGCGTCCGTCCTGCACGTCGACGCGCTGCGCACCTTCCTCAACGACCAGATCGAGCGTGCCAAGGCCGAGAACGTGCTGTTCTCCGTGCACCTCAAGGCCACGATGATGAAGGTCTCCGACCCGATCATCTTCGGCCACGTGGTCCGCGCCTTCCTCCCGAAGACCTTCGCCCGCTACGGCGAGACCCTGGCCGCCGCCGGCCTGTCGCCCAACGACGGCCTCGGCGCGATCCTGAACGGCCTGGGCGCGCTGTCCGACGGCGACGCGATCAAGGCCTCGATCGACGCCGAGATCGCCGAGGGCCCGGCCCTCGCGATGGTCGACTCCGACAAGGGCATCACCAACCTGCACGTGCCGTCCGACGTCATCGTCGACGCCTCGATGCCGGCCATGATCCGCACCTCGGGCCACATGTGGGGCCCGGACGGCGCCGAGGCCGACACCCTCGCCGTCCTCCCGGACAGCAGCTACGCCGGCGTCTACCAGGTCGTCGTCGACGACTGCCGCACCCACGGCGCCTTCGACCCGTCCACCATGGGCTCGGTCCCCAACGTCGGTCTCATGGCCCAGAAGGCCGAGGAGTACGGCAGCCACGACAAGACCTTCGAGATCGCCACCGCGGGCACCGTCCGACTGGTCGACGCCGCGGGCGACACGGTCCTGGAGCAGGAGGTCGCCGCCGGCGACATCTTCCGCGCCTGCCAGACCAAGGACCTGCCGATCCAGGACTGGGTCAAGCTCGCCGTCACCCGCGCCCGCGCCACCGGCGTCCCGGCCGTCTTCTGGCTGGACGAGAACCGCGCCCACGACGCGCAGCTGATCGCCAAGGTCAAGACGTACCTCGCCGAGCACGACACCGAGGGTCTGACCATCAAGATCCTCTCCCCGGTCGAGGCCACCGCCTTCTCCCTGGAGCGCATCCGCCGCGGCGAGGACACCATCTCGGTGACCGGCAACGTGCTGCGTGACTACCTGACCGACCTCTTCCCGATCCTGGAGCTGGGCACCAGCGCCAAGATGCTGTCGGTCGTCCCGCTGATGAACGGCGGCGGCCTCTTCGAGACGGGCGCCGGCGGCTCCGCCCCGAAGCACGTCCAGCAGCTGGTCAAGGAGAACTACCTGCGCTGGGACAGCCTGGGCGAATTCTTCGCGCTGGCCGCCAGCTTCGAGCACCTCGCGACCACCACCGGCAACGCCCGCGCCCAGGTGCTGGCCGACACCCTGGACCGCGCGACCGGCACCTTCCTCAACGAGGACAAGTCGCCGAGCCGCAAGCTGGGCGGCATCGACAACCGCGGCAGCCACTTCTACCTCGCGACCTACTGGGCGCAGGAGCTGGCCAAGCAGACCGACGACGCCGAGCTGGCCAAGGCCTTCGAGCCGGTCGCCAAGGCCCTGTCGGAGCAGGAGGAGACCATCGTCGCCGAGCTCGTCGCGGTGCAGGGCTCCCCGGCCGAGATCGGCGGCTACTACCAGCCCGACGCCACGAAGGCCGCGGCGATCATGCGCCCGTCCGCGACCCTCAACGAGGCGCTCGCCCTCCTGGGCTGATGCCGACAGCCGTACCCACGCGTCGCCCGTGACGACGTGATCCGCTCCGCCCCGGCCGGCCCCGTGCCCGGCCGGGGCGGAGTCGTGTCCAGGCCGGTGTCCGGAGCGGAATGCGGGGTCGTGTCCGGAGCGGAGTCCGGGGCGGGCGCGGCGAAACCCGATTGCGGCCCGCGCCCGACGGCGGCCAGGAAGGGCCGGTGATCAGCGGACACCTGGCCGGCCTGCGCGCCCGCCTCCCCGAGGACGTACCCGTTCTGCACGCCGAGCTGTACGACGACGTCGTGACGCGCTCCCGGGCCGACTCCCGGCCCTGGAGTCCGCGGTCGGCCACCGGCGGCCACTCCCCGTACGAGGTGGGTGCGCCCACCGAGGACGCGGCCGTCTTCACCGTGGTGGAGCTGTCCTCCGGGGAGCCCGCCGGGGAGGCCCTGCTCTGGGGCATCGACACCCACAACCGCTGCGCCCACCTCGGCATCTCCCTGCGGCCGGGCATGCGCGGGCGGGGGCTCGGCCAGGACGTCGTCCAGCTGCTGTGCCGCTACGGATTCACCGTGCGTGGGCTCGGCCGCCTCCAGCTGGAGACCCTCGCCGACAACGCGGCGATGATCCGCGCCGCGGGTGCCGCCGGCTTCGTGCAGGAGGGCCTGCTGCGCCGGTCGGCGTGGGTGTACGGCGCCTTCCAGGACGAGGTCGTCATGGGACTCCTGGCCGAGGAGTGGGCCCTGCGCTAGCGTTCGGGGTCGGTGCCCCGGGGCGCCCGGGAGGCTTCACCGACATCGCTCTGGGGGTTCTGTGGCACGTCGATCCGACACGTCCTGCGGCGGCATCGGCTGCCTGGGCCTCCTGCTCGTGCTGTTCGTCCTCCCCACCGTCGGCTATCTGCTGGCGGTGCCCGTGGCCCTGCCCGATCTGCTGGCCGAGCAGTCGCCGCCGCAGCGACTGCACGGCTTCGGCCAGTACCTCGTCGTCTACGCGATACCGGCCGTCGTGGCCCTACTGCTCGCCCTGTTCGCGTCGCGCCGCCGGACCGGTGCCCGGTGGCTGGTCCCGGTCCGGGCGGCGGCCCTGCTCGCGCTCGTCGCCGCGGCGCTGTGGTGGACGGAGGGCAGGGTCGGGGAGTACCCGGTGTGGAACGTCCGGGCCGTGGCCGAGAGCATGGCCGCCGGTCTGGTGGCGCTCGCCTTCGTCGTGGCGGTCCGCCGGTGGGACGCCTCCCGCGGCGGCCCGCGCGTCGCCGTCGGCACCCACCGGCCGGCGCCGGGGGAGATCTGGCTGGCCATGGTGCCGCTGCGCGAGGATCCGGCGCGACAGCTGCGCCACTACTGCGTCGTGCTGGCCGTCCATCCCGGCCACGTGGAGGTCGCCCAGATCACCACCAAGGACAAGGACGGGCGCGCCGACCACATCCGGATCCCCAACGACGGCTGGGACAAGGCCTCAGGCCGCGCCCACTGGGTGGAGTTCGGCCGGACCCCGCGCCTGGTCGACTACGGGATGTTCCTCAAGTCCCGTCCGCAGGGGCGTTGCCCGGCCCCGGTGTGGCGGCAGCTCAGCCGTCAACTGGGCTGATCCCGGCGACGAGGCCCGGGGGACTCGCACCGTGGACGCCCGGAGCCGAGGATGCCCCCAGCCGTGGATCAGAGCCGGTGGATCCGCTCCTGTTCGAAGGCCAGCGGGGACCGCCCGGCCGCCAGGATCCGCAGCCCCGGTGCCACGGTCAGCAGGTTCCGCAGCCAGGCCAAGGCGTCCGGGCCGAGCTGCTCCGCGCCGTCCAGGACGAGCAGCATGTCCCGTTCGGCCAGCCACGAGGCGGCGTTCGCCGTCCCTCGGGCCGGCGCGTGCACACCGGGTACGGAGCCCAGCTCGGCCGTGAGTTCCCGGACCCCGTACCCGCCGTGGTGCGGGTTCATGGCGACGACGGCCACCCCGTCGTAGAAGTTGGACGCGATCCGCCGCGCGATCTCCCGCACCAGCAGGCTCCGCGGTTCACGGAAGGCTCCCGCCACGGTCAGGACCCGTCCCCGCCGGACGGCGGTGAGCAGTCGGGACATCTCGGCAGACGTCGCCGGCAGCGTTCCGGATAAGCCTTGTTCCCTCATCGACCCGGCTTCCCCCATGGCCCCGGATTCCCCCATCGGCACGATGCCCTCATTGCATGCGTGACCACGTGCGGCAAGAGGGTTCATTCGAGCCGCGTGACGACGATTATGCGCCACTTGCGCCATAAGGCTAGGGGAATGTCGCATTCCGAAGAGCGGGTTCGCCGAGGCCCAGGTGGGGACTCCGCACGGGCCGCCGGACGGGCGGCGTAGTTCCCGTCATCCGTGTGACGTACGCACCCGAACTCCGGCCCCTGGGAACGGTTGTCCGGAAGCCGGGATTGGGCTCTACTGCTGTGCAGCCCCCCATCGGGGCATATTCGCGGGAGGGACCAGAATGACAGCGGACCGGGGAACGGACCGGCGAGCACGGCATCGTGCGGGCGGGCGGGCGGCCCGGCGGGCACAGGGCGCGGGCCGGGCGGCCGGACCCGTGTCGCACCGACGCCGGTCGGCCCTCCGGGGGCGCAGGCCCCTGCTCGCCACGCTGCTCTCCGCCTTCTTCCTGGTCGGTGTCTGCACGGCCACCGGAATCGCCTGGGACCCGTACGACGCGGCTTCCGTCCAGGGTGCCACGGCCCCCGGCACCGGCCTCCCGGCGGCCACCGCGACCGGCGGCTCGCCCGGCGCACCCGGCGCGAGCTCCCCGTCCCCCGTCGAGCCCCCGGCGCCCACCAAGGGGGCGGCCGCCAAGGGCAACCCCGAGGGCGTGGTGGACTCCGGGGCCGAACGCCCCACCGGAGCCCTGCCCTTCGACATGCCCGCGCCTGCCGCCCTGCGCTCGGGCGAAGCGGGCAAGAAGCTGGTGTTCGCCCACTACTTCACCCCCTACCCGCTCTCCCTCGACAACGCGGCCGCGGACCGGGACTACTACACCCGCAACTACCTGAACCCCGACGGCGAGAGCGGGAAGCACGGCCGCTACGGCGGCCTGCTGCGCGACCGTCCCCTGCCGGTGACCCCCAAGAGCGGCGACTGGGAGTACGCCAACCTCCAGCAGGAGGTGCGGACGGCCCACGCGGCGGGTATCGACGGCTTCACCCTCGACCTGCTCTCCCTCTCCGGCAAGAACTGGGACCGCAGCAACCTGCTGATGGCGGCCGCCCGTTCGGTGGACCCGGCCTTCAAGATCATGCTGATGCCGGACATGACCTCCCTGAAGACCGACGACCCCGCCGTGCTCGCCGACGCGATCGCCACCCTCGCCGACGCCTCCGCCGCCCACCGGCTCCCCGACGGCCGCCTCGTGGTCTCCCCGTTCAAGGCGGAGGAGAAGAGCGTCACCTGGTGGACCGAGGTCATCGCGCTCCTGAAGTCCGAGCACGGCATCCGTACCGCCTTCGTCCCGCTCTTCCTCGACTTCGGCGCCCACAGCGGCGAGTTCGCCCCGATCAGCCACGGCTTCTCCGAGTGGGGCAGTCGCAGCTACGTCGGCCAGGAGAGCTCCACGCGGGACGTCCGGCGGGCCCATGACATGGGCAAGATCTGGATGCAGCCGGTGTCCGTCCAGGACGCGCGCCCCAACCAGGGCATCTACGACGAGGCGGGCAACACGGCGACCCTGCGCTCCACCTGGACGCGCGCCATCGAGGACGGCGCCGACTGGGTGCAGCTCACCACCTGGAACGACTACTCGGAGGGCAGCCAGTTCGCGCCCTCCCTGCACAACGGCTACGCGTACCTGGACCTGACCTCGTACTACCTGACCAAGTTCAAGACGGGCGGCTGGCCGAAGATCGTCCGGGACACCCTCTACCTGTCCGCGCGCACGCAGTTCGCGGACGCCGACCCGACGGGCGACCAGTCGCTGGTGATGTCGCTCCGCAAGGGGAGCGCCCCGCCCCGGGACAAGGTGGAGGTCCTCAGCTTCCTCACCGGGGCCGGATCCGTCCGCACGAGCGTAGGCAGCGTGGACGGCGGTTACGAGGCACCCGCCGGGCTGCACTCGCAGCTGCTGCCGCTGAAGGCCGGCACCAGCTCGGCGCAGGTCGTCCGGGACGGGAAGGGCGGGGTCAAGGTCGACCTGCCGTACCGGGTGGACCACAAGGTGGAGGTGCAGGACCTCCAGTACTACGCGGCGACCAGCGGCCGGGACTCCTAGGGCGTCTCATCCGGATTTTGCCGGGCCGACAAGATCCCGAAGGAGACGACCCAGGTGGCCGGTCGGGCCTCGGTCAGATCGTGACCGGACCGTGGGCGGTGGCGAACTCGACCGAGACCAGGCCCGGTTCGTCGTCCTCGACCCACGTGACGTCGATCTGGTCGAGGGGGTGGTCGGCCGGTTCGCCGAGGAATTCGGCGATGGAGGCGGCGTCGCCGGCGATGGAGACCCCGTGGATGGTGGTGGAGGTGCGCGGGTCGGCGCTCGGGCGTTCCTCGACGGGAACCGTCCACTGGAGGAAATAGGGCAGTTGCGGGTCGTCCAGCAGTTCCAGCAGGCCGATCTGCTTCCACCTCAGGTCGAACCCGTCGGGGCGGACACGGTGGCCCTCGGCCGAGGTGCGGCCGAGGCGGGCCTCGACCGGGGTGATGTCGTCGACGGAGACCACCCAACCGAGCCAGCCGCCTCCCTCGGCGGCGCGGCGCGCGACCGCCTGGCCGAAGGGCGCGCGGTCGGCGGCGGGGTGGTCGAGTGTCGTGACGACCTCGACGTAGGTGCCGCCGCTCAGCGGGAGGATGAAATTGCGGGTGCCGAATCGCGGGTGCACGCCCCCGTCGACGAACCCGGCGCCAAGAGCCGATCCGATCCACTGGACGGTCGAGACGAAGCTGTCGCGGGCCACCGCATAGGACACGTGATCAAGTCGCACCGCGGCATCGTCCCCCGACGACCCGCACGGATCCCGACGCCACGCCCGCCGCCCGGCCGTGTCCGCCGTGGATTCAGCCGTTGAGCGGATCGAGCACCGTCGTACCGGCCGAAGGCTCCCGCGCGGCGGTCAGCCGGTCGGCGGGACGAATTCCGGCTGGTCGAGCAGACGTAGCCAGCTGCCGTCCGCCTGACGCCGGACGACCTGCGCACGGGCGCCGGAACCGTCCTTCGGCGGGGTCGAGGTCAGCGCGATGTCACCGCTGACCAGCGTCGGCAGCGGCGCCTCGGGCTCGAAGACGGGGCGGTGGGCCAGCACCTTCTCCCACAGGCCGCGGATCGCCTCGCGGCCCACCGTCAGCTGCCCGGGCGGGTACGCCATGACCGCGTCCTCCTCGTAGAGCGCGGCCACCCCCGCCGCGTCACCGGCATTGGAACGCTCGACGAACAGGCGGGTGATGTCCTCGGGCCGCATCGCCTTCTCGTACACGACTGCCTCCTGGGGGTGGGTACGTCCGCTGCGCTTCGTGCCTCCAGCCTGATCTTCCCGTGACCAGAAGTCCAACAGATGGATCTTCTGGTCACTAGAATCCACAGTCATGGAACTGAGGCAGCTCGCCTACTTCGTCGCCGTCGCCGAGGAGCAGAACTTCACCCGGGCGGCCGAGCGGGTGCACATCAGCCAGTCCGGGGTCAGCGCCCAGATCCGCCAACTGGAACGGGAGCTCGGCGCCGAGCTGTTCGACCGTTCGGCCCGTACGGCCACCCTCACCGCCGCCGGAGCGGCCGCGCTCGCACCCGCCCGGGCCGCGCTCGCCGCCGCCGCGGCGGTGGGCCAGGCGGTGGGGGACGTGGCCGGTGTGATCCGGGGCAGGGTCACGGTCGGCATGGTCGTCGGCTGCACCGTCACCCCGCTCTTCGACGCACTCGCCGCCTTCCACCGGGCCCACCCCGGCGTGGAGATCGCCCTGCTGGAGGACCACTCCGACCGGCTCGTCCACGGGGTCCGCGCCGGCACGGTCGACGTGGCCCTCATCGGGACCGCGACCGCCGCCCCGGCCGGACTGGACGCCCTCACGCTCGTCAGCGAGCGACTCGTCGTCGCGGTCCCGCCCGATCACCCGCTGGCCCACCGACGCCGGGTCACCCTGCGCGACCTCGCCGACCACCCGGTCATCTGCATGCCCGCGGGCACCGGCCTGCGCACGGTCCTCGACCAGGCCTGTGCCGCACAACGGCTCCGGCCGGTGATCGCCCTGCAGGCGGGAGCCGCGGACGCCATGGCCGACCTCGCCGCACGCGGCCTGGGCGTCGCCGTCCTCAGCGAGTCCATGGCCGAGAGCTACCGCGACCGCCTCAGCGCCCGCGTCATCGACGACATCGACATCCCCGCCCTGCTCTGCCTGGTCTGGCGGGACGCGCACGGTCCCGCCGTGCGCGAGCTGCTCGCGTACGCGCGCCGGGCCTTCGGCGGCGGTGGCGGTCTACCGGAGCCCGCGGCGGCGGGAGATGATCCGAAGGACAGCCACGCCGCATCCCCGGAGGAACAGTGACCGAGCCGATACGTCACGCCGGGTCCGCCCAGGAGTTCCCCGGCGGGCCCGCCCTGTTCCGCCTGGACCCCCGCGTCGCCCATCTCAACCACGGCTCCTTCGGCGCGGTGCCCGTCCCCGTGCAGGAGGCCCAGGCCGCGCTCCGCGCCGAGGTCCACGCCGACCCCGACGCCTTCTTCATCGCCGTCCCGGACCGGCTCGCCGAGGCCCGTACCCGGATCGCCGCGCACCTCGGCGCCGACCCCGACGGCATCGCCTTCATCGCCAACGCCACCGAGGGCGCCAACCTCGCCCTGGACGCCGTCCCGCTCGCCGACGGCGACGAGATCCTGGTCACCGACCACGGCTACGGCACCGTCGTCGCGGCCGCCGCCCGCCGCGCCCCCGTCACCACCGTGGCCCTGGACCCCCACCTGCCCGACGAGGACGCCGTACGGGAGACCGTGCTGGCCGCGCTGACACCCCGTACGCGGGTGGCCGTACTCGACCACGTCAGTTCGCCGACGGCCAGGATCATCGCCTCGCCCCGACTCCTCGCGGACCTGCGCGCCCGCGAGGTCACCACCGTCGTCGACGGGGCCCACGCCCCGGGCATGCTGGCCGACCCCCTCGCGGGCGGCGCCGACTTCTGGTTCGGCAACCTCCACAAATGGGGCTACGCGCCCTCCGGCACCGCCGTTCTGGCCGTCGCCCCGCAGCACCGCGGTCGCATCCGGGCCCTCGTACCGTCCTGGGAGGACCAGCACGGCTTCCCGCGCTCCGTCGAGAACCGCGCCACCGCCGACTACACCGGCTGGCTCGCCGCCCCCGACGGGCTCGACCTCCTCGAACGCCTCGACGCGGCCGAGGTCCGGGCCCACAACAGCGCGCTCGCCGCGTACGGCGCCGCCCTCCTCGGCCGCCTCCCCGGGCTCACCCCGCTCCCGCCCGGCGAGGCCCTCGCCATGCGCACCCTGCGCCTGCCGGCCGGGGTCGCCGAGACCCCGGACCGGGCCCGCGAGCTGCGTGAGCGGATCGCGGCCGAGCAGGGCATCCGGGTACTGATCTGGCCCTGGCCGGGCGGCGGCGGCATCCGCGTCTGCGGCCAGATCTACAACCGCCCCGAGGAGTACGAACGCCTCGCCGCCGTCCTCCCGTCCTACCTCAGCCGCGCCTGAGCAGGTAGGTGTCCATGATCCAGCCCTTGCGGGCGCGGGCCTCGGTGCGCAGTTCCTCGATCCGCCCGGCGACCTCCGCGAGCTTGCCCGAGACCAGGATCTCGTCCGGGGTGCCGACGTAGGCCCCCCAGTAGATGTAGAGGTCCTGGTCCAGGTGGGCGGTGAAGGCGTGCCGCGCGTCCAGCATCACCACCACGTCGTCCACGTCCTCGGGCCAGCCCTCGGCCAGCCGGCGCCCCGTGGTGATCTGGACCGGACGACCGACCCGGTTCAAGGTGGTCCGGTGCCGCGCCAGCAGCGCCGAGATGCTGCTGATGCCGGGCACCACCTCGTGCTCGAAGGCCACCCGGCCGTGCTCCAGCACCTCGTCGAGGATCGCGAGCGTGGAGTCGTAGAGGGACGGATCGCCCCACACCAGGAACGCCCCGGTCTCGCCGTCCGCCAGATCCTCCGCGATGAAGCGCTCGAAGAGCTCGGCCCGCGCGCTGCGCCAGCCGTCCACCGTCGGGGTGTAGTCGGCGGGCGTCCGGTCCCGGTCCGGGTCGCGGCCCTCCACCAGCCGGTGGCCGGGACGGGCGTGCGCGTCGAGCATCGCCCGCCGCAGCCCGGTCAGATCCGCCTTCTCCTCGCCCTTCTCCAGGATGAGGAATGCGTCCGCCGCGCCGATCGCCCTGACCGCCTGGAGGGTCAGATGGTCCGGGTCGCCCGCGCCTATGCCGATCACTGAGAACTTCTTCACCGGGCTATTGTGCCCATCATGCGCGCCGCCCTGTTCGTCACCTGCGTCAACGACGCGCTCTACCCGCGGACCGGCATCGCCGTCGTACGCCTCCTGGAGCGGCTCGGGGTCGGCGTGGACTTCCCGGCGGCCCAGAGCTGCTGCGGCCAGCCGCAGTACAACACCGGCTACCGGCACGAGACGGAACCGCTGATGCGGCGCACCGCGCGGGCCTTCGCCGGACACGAGTACGTGGTCACCCCGTCCGGATCCTGCGCCGCGATGATCCGCGAGCACTACCCGCGCATCGGCCGGAAGGCGGCGGCCGAGGGGCGCGGTGGCGAACTCGCCGAGGCGGCCGCCGCCCTCGCGCCGCGCGTGTACGAGCTGACCGAGTTCCTGGTCGACGTGCTCGGGGTGACCGACGTCGGCGCGTACTTCCCGCACACCGTCACCTACCACCCCTCCTGTCACGGCTTGCGCGGCCTGGGGCTCGGGGACCGGCCGCGTCGGCTGCTGGCCGCGGTCAAGGGGCTGCACCTGGTCGACTTGCCGGGCGCCGAGGAGTGCTGCGGCTTCGGCGGCACCTTCGCGCTCAAAAACGCCGACGTCTCGACCGCCATGGGAACCGACAAGATCACGGCAGCGGCCGGCACCGGCGCCCAGGTGCTGTGCGGCGCGGATCATTCCTGCCTCGCCCACCTGGACGGTCTGCTCCGCCGCGCGGACAGCCCGATGCGGGCCCTGCACCTCGCCGAGATCCTGGCCGCCACCGAGGAGGAACCGCTGTCGTGACGGGCACCCACCTGGGCATGCCGGGCTTTCCCGCCCCGCCCGCCCCGCCCGCCTTTCCCGAGGCGGCGCGCGAGGCCGTGCACGACGAGGTGCTGCGCGCCAACCTCCGGCACGCCACGCACACCATCCGCGACAAACGCGCCCGGGCCGTCGCCGAACTCGCCGACTGGGACCGACTGCGCGCCGCCGGCAAGGCCGTCAAGGACCACACGCTGCACCATCTCGACCGCTACCTGCTGCAGTTGGAGGAGGCGGTCACGGCGGCCGGCGGCACCGTCCACTGGGCCGCCGACGCGGACGAGGCCAACCGGATCGTCACGGACCTGGTCCGCGCCACCGGAGAACGGGAGGTCGTCAAGGTCAAGTCCATGGCCACCCAGGAGATCGGACTCAACGAGGCCCTGGAGGCCGCGGGGATCGCCGCGTACGAGACCGACCTCGCCGAACTCATCGTGCAGCTCGGCCACGACCGCCCCTCCCACATCCTGGTTCCGGCCATCCACCGCAACCGGGCCGAGATCCGCGACATCTTCCGCGCCGAGATGGGCGACTGGGGCCGGCCGGCCCCCGCAGCCCTCGGCGACGACCCACGGGAACTCGCCGAGGCGGCGCGGCTGCACCTGCGCGAGAAGTTCCTGCGCGCCAAGGTGGCCGTGTCCGGGGCCAACTTCATGGTCGCCGAGACCGGCACGATGGTCGTCCTGGAGTCCGAGGGCAACGGCCGTATGTGCCTGACGCTGCCCGAGACCCTGATCTCCGTCGTCGGCATCGAGAAGGTCGTGCCCACCTTCCGTGACCTGGAGATCTTCCTCCAGACACTGCCGCGCTCCTCGACGGCCGAGCGGATGAACCCGTACACGACGATGTGGACCGGCACCACCGCGGGCGACGGACCCACCGCCTTCCACCTCGTCCTCCTCGACAACGGCCGCACCGACACCCTCGCCGACGAGACCGGCCGCCAGGCCCTGCGCTGCATCCGCTGCTCCGCCTGCCTCAACGTCTGCCCGGTCTACGAACGCGCCGGCGGCCACGCCTACGGCTCCGTCTACCCGGGCCCCATCGGCGCCATCCTGAGCCCCCAACTGCGCGGCACCGGCAGCGAGATCGACGCCTCACTGCCCTACGCCTCCACCCTGTGCGGAGCCTGCTACGAGGTCTGCCCGGTCGCCATCGACATCCCCGAGGTGCTCGTCCACCTCCGCGAACGGGTCGCCCAGGGCGGCCCGGTGACCCGCGACGGCATCCGCGTCACCCTCCGCCCCGCCGACGGCCGCACCGCCGAACGGGCCGCCATGCGCGCCGCCCGGCTGCTCCTGGACCACCCGGGGGCCCTGCGCGCGGGGGAGCGCCTGCTGGCCAGGGCCCGGCGGCTGGCCCCCCGCCGGCTCCCCGGGGCCGGGCGGGCCTGGACCGACAGCCGCGAACTGCCCACCGTGCCGCCGGAGTCCTTCCGCGACTGGTGGGCCCGGGAACGGAGCACCCGCGATGAGCGGTAAGGACCGCATCCTGGGCCGGATCCGCCGGGCCTTGCCCGACGGCCCGTCCCCGGAGATCCCGCGCGACTACCTCCCCGTCCACGGCGACCGCACCCCGGCGCAGCGGGTGGACCTGCTCGCCACCCACCTCGCCGAGTACCGGGCCGTCGTCCACCGCACCGACGCTGAGGAACTCCCCGCGCTGCTGACGCGGCTGCTCGCCGAGCGGGGCGCCCGGTCGGTGCTCGCCCCGCCCGGCCTGCCCCCGCACTGGCTCCCGACCGAGGGGCCCACCCTCGTACCCGACCGGGAAGGCTCCACCCCGTACGAACTGGACCGGGTCGACAGCGTGGTCACCGGCTGCGCCCTGGCCGTCGCCGAGACCGGCACGATCGTCCTCGACGGCGGCCCCGACCAGGGCCGGCGCCGCATCACCCTGATCCCGGACCACCACATCTGTGTGATCCGAGTACCGGACCAGGTGGTGGACTCCGTCCCGCAGGCCCTGCCCCTCCTGGACCCGACCCGCCCCCTGACCCTGATCTCAGGCCCCTCCGCCACCAGCGACATCGAACTGGACCGGGTGGAGGGCGTCCACGGCCCCCGCCGACTGGACGTGATCCTGCTGGCGGCGACGCCCGGGACACAATGAGGCCATGGCATCGCACATCGCCCTCACGGCCCTCCTCGTCCACGACTACGACGAGGCCATCGACTTCTACACCCGTGCCCTCGGCTTCGACCTCGCAGAGGACACGGCACGTCCGGACGGCTCCCGCTGGGTCGTGGTCCGTCCGCCCGGCGCCACCGAATCCGCTCTCCTCCTGGCCCGGGCCAAGGACGACGCCCAGCGCTCCCGCGTCGGCGACCAGACCGGCGGCCGCGTCGGCCACTTCCTGTACACCGACGACTTCGCCCGCGACCACGCCCGGATGACCGCGGAGGGCGTCCGCTTCCTGGAGGAGCCGCGCCACGAGGCGTACGGCTCGGTCGCCGTCTTCGAAGACCTGTACGGCAACCGCTGGGACCTCCTCCAGCCGGCCGTCTAGACCTTCCCTTCCCCCAGCCTCGGCGCCTCCCGCGCGGCGTCGACGGCCGGGCCCCCGTCCGCCACCCGACCGGCCAGCTCCCCGGCCCACCGGACCAGGCCCGGCACGTCGACCCCGTACGGGCCCCCGTCCAGCCCCTCGATCCCGGCGGCCCCGCGCCGCAGCAGCCGCGCCCCGCCGACCGCGTTGCCGCGCGCGGCGTGCGTCAACCCGACGGCGAGCTGCGCCAGCCCCCGCCAGAGCGGGGCCGCGGCCTCGGGACCCGACTTCCAGGCGTCCTCGAACACCTCGTGCGCGTGGAACGGCATCCCGGCGTCCAGTAGGCGCTGCGCCTCGCGCACGGTCTCCCCGGAAGAGCGCACCACCCCCTCGGGCTGCCGCTCCACCCCGGCCTCCCCATAGGGGAGCGGCCGCCCCAGCCCATCCCTGGGCCGCGCACTGCGCGCCCGCCCGTCGACATCCCGATCCCGTGCGTTCACCACCCCATCCTGCCCCTCGCCGATTACCCGTGCATGCACACCCCTCGGCGTGGGGTAATGTTCTGCATGTGCCGCCGAGCAGGGGGAAACCCCAGGTCGCAGGCACGACGGGACGTGGCGCAGCTTGGTAGCGCACTTGACTGGGGGTCAAGGGGTCGCAGGTTCAAATCCTGTCGTCCCGACCAGCGTTTACGCAGGTCGGAGGCCGTTCTCTCGCTAATGAGAGGGCGGCCTTTCGTGCGTCCGGAGCCATGGTGGTCGCAGTGTGGTCGCACGCCCGGTTTGTGGCCGGTCGGCCGTGGCGCTGGAGGCCGTCGGCGCGGGGGAGCGGAGTCGGCGGAGGGCTTCGCGGAGCCGGTGGATGTGGTCGCGTGGTGGTCGCAGCCACGCCGTATGGCCCGTTTGGTGGTTGGTCTTCTCGGCTTCGGTGAGGGTGTGGTCGATGGTGTCGACGGCTTCGCGGGCTGCCTGCTGGGTGAGGTGGCTGTAGATGTTGGCGGTGGTCGACAGGGTGGAGTGCCGCAGGGTCTTGGAGACGACGGTCAGGGGCACGCCGGCGGTGATGGTGATGGTGGCGGCCAGGTGCCGCAGGTCGTGGACCGTGATCCTGGGGACGCCGGCCTCGGCGGAGAGCCGGTGGAGCCGGTCGAGAACCTGGTGTGGTCCGAACGGGCGGCCGTCGGGCCGGCTGAAGACGAGTCCGGCGAACGGGTCGTCAGGATTGCCGCAGGTGCGAGGCGTTGTTTGTGCACGGTGCCGGAGGGCGGTGGCGACGCGGGGTGAGATGGCGACCCAGCCGCGGCTGGATCGGGTCTTCGGCGTCGTGACGACGAGCCGGTTGTTGTCGATGGCGGAGAGGGTGCAGCGCACGTAGAGGACGCCTTCCGCCAGGTGGACGTCGTCCCAGTGGAGGCCGAGGGCTTCGCCCTTGCGCATGCCGGTGCCGACGAGGAACTCGAACAGGTCGGCCATCTCCGGATCGGCCTGATGGCAGTGCAAGAGGAAGCGGGCGGCCTCCTCCGCCGTCCAGATTCTCCGCTCCGGGGACGGCGGTCGCCGTAGGACGGGGGGACTGGCCGGGTTGTGGGGGAGGCGGTGTTGCCGGACGGCGTCGCCGAGGGCGCTGGAGAGGGTGGCCAGGCACCGGTAGAGGGTGGTCCGGCCGCGGCCGGCGGCGAGCTGGCAGGTGACGTAGGCCGAGATGTGGCGGTGTGCGAGCTGGTCGAGCTTGAGGGTCCCGAACGCGGGGATGAGGTCGTTGCGGACGTAGCCGCGGTACCGGGCCATCGTGGTCGGCTTCAGTACGAGCGCTTTCTCAGTGAGCCACGCGTTCAGGTAGGCGGCGACGGTCTGGTTCGGGTCGGCGTCGAACCCGCCGGCCTCGCCCTCGAGGAACTGCCGCAGGGCCTCCTCGGCCGTGTCCTGGGTGGGGAATCCGCCCCGGCGCACCGTGGTGCGGCGGTGGTCCGGGGCGGGGACGTCGACGGCGAAGCTCCAGGTGCCGTGCTCGCTGTCCGTGACGAGGTGGGGGCAGTGTGTGCCGAGCTGACAGCGATGGTTGTCCCTGCAGCCACAGCGGCGGTAGATACGGCCGCGGCCGATGCTGGTGCGCATAGGGATCGCCTCCGGGAGGCGGAGGGAGACGGATGGTTCCAGCCTGCGACCACACGCGACCACCGTGTCGCCCAGGAGCACCGTGACCAGCGAGTTTCCCTTGTCACTGCGCCAAGAGAACGGCTTCCGGAGATCGCGAGCACGGCCTTCGTCTGCTGCTGGTACACCGCCTGTACCCGTGCGGAAACTGCGCACCCGGTCCGGTCACCGGCCGGCGGCAAGTGTGCTGTGACAGTACGTCCGCCGGCTCACCACTGGCTGATGAGCGGTGTGTCCGGTCCGTGCTGTCGCCAGGCTTCGGTGATGCGGATCAGGCGGGTGGGGGCGGCGATGCCGCGCACGGTTGCGATCTTGCCGTCTGCGATGTCGAAGGTCACGGCGCCGACGACCTGGTCGCCGACCACGAAGAGTATGGCGGAGGCGCCGTTGACGAGCGCGTAGTGGACGGCGGACGTTCCGCCGGCCAGTCGCTGCTTCGCGGGGGTGGGTTTGAAGCCGGCCCGTGCGACGGCGGCGACGCGCTGCGGAGTGTCGTAGCGCAGCAGCTTCTCGGCGAGGCCTGCGCCGTCGGAGATCGCGATCACGTCGTCGGCGAGCAGCGCCACCAGCCGTTCGGTGCGGCCCGAGGACGCGGCGGAGAGGAATTCCTCGACGATTCTGCGGGCGGACGCCGGGTCGACCTCCCCGCCGGCGCGGCGTGCGGTGGTGATGCGCCGGCGGGCACGGTGGAGGTGCTGCTGGCTTGCGGACTCGGTCACGTCGAGGATCTCGGCGATCTCGGCGTGGCTGTAGGAGAAGGCTTCGCGCAGGACGTAGACGGCCCGCTCTATGGGTGTCAGGCGTTCGATAAGGGTCAGCACGGCCAGGGAGACCGATTCGCGCTGCTCGAACGTGTCGGCAGGACCGAGCATCGGGTCGCCGTCGAGGAGTGGTTCGGGCAGCCAGGCGCCGGCGGTGCGTTCGCGGCGGGCTTGTGCCGAGCGGAGCCGGTCGAGGCACAGGTTGGTGACCACCTTGGTCAGCCATGCTTCCGGCACCTTGATCAACTGCAGGTCGGCGGCCTGCCAGTGCAGGAACGCGTCCTGCACGGCGTCTTCGGCATCGGCGGCGGAGCCCAGCAGCCGGTACGCCAGCGAGGCCAGCCGGTTCCGGCCGGCCTCGAACCGACTGGTGTCGGAGCCATCACTGGCGGTGCTGTCCACGCGGGTCACCCTAGATGATCACCGATTCAGGGGGCTGGGCGGCCGCCTTCTCGACGGACGCGCTCGGCACGGCGGCCAGGTGGTGCTTGTGCTTGGGCAGGCCGAAGGTCGGGTGCGAGGTGGTCCACAGCGACAGCTTGAGGATGCCGGCTTTGATCCGCGCGGCCTTCCTGCCGCCCATGTACTTCGGCTTCGCCTGCGCTTCGTCGTCGACCATCTGCAGGATCCCGTCGCGCCGTCCGAGGCTGATGTGGTTGCCCGGGTACTCCAGCTTGGTGTTCGCGATCTTGCGGCCGGTCAGGCGTCCCACGATCGCGGCCGTCGCCTGCATGCCGGTGTAGCCGGCCGAAGCGCAGGACATCGGCAGCGGCAGGCCGTTGTCGCCGATGGCGTAGGCGCTGTCGCCGACGGCGTAGACGTTCGGGTGCGAGAGCGACCGCATGGTGCGGTCGACGATGATCCGTCCGTTCTCGGTGACCTCCAGCCCGCCGGCGGCGGCGATGGGGTCGACCGCGAACCCGGCCGTCCACACGGTCGCGTCGGACGCCAGGGCTGTGCCATCGGCGCACAGCACCCGCGTCGCTTCGACGGTTTCGACGCTGGTGCGCTCCAGGACGGTGATGTCCAGCCGGTCGCAGGCCTGGCGCAGGTGGCCGCGGGCTCCGGAGGAGAGCAGGGCGCCCAGCTCGCCGCGGGCGACCAGCGTCACCGACAGGCGGGGCCGGGATTCGGCGATCTCGGTGGCGGTCTCGATGCCGGTCAACCCGTCGCCGACGACCAGCACGCTCCCGCTGTCGCCCCGCTTGCTCAGGCTGTCCAGGCGCTCGCGCAGGCGCAGCGCCGAAGGCCTGGCGGCCACGTCGAAGGCGTGCTCGGCCACGCCGGGGACCGCGCGGTCGTCGCCATGGCTGCCGAGCGCGTACACGAGCGTGTCGTAGCCGACCTCACCGCACCCGCCGGAACCGGTGACCGCGACGACCCGGCGCTCGGGGTCGACGGCGGTGACCCGGTCCAGGCGCAGCTCGATCCCCGTGCCCGCGAAAACGTCGGCGAGCTGGGGAGCCTCGATCTCCTGGCCGGCCGCGAGCTGGTGCAGCCGCAGCCGCTGGACGAATTCCGGCTCGGCGTTGACCACGGTGATCGCGGAGTCCGCCGAGCACAGCCGGCGGGCCAGGGTCCCGGCCACGTAGGCCCCGGCGTAGCCGGCGCCCAGGACGACGATGCGGTGCTTCATGTGACGCTCCTGTCGGTTCGCTTGCTCTCGGAGACTTGAGCGGGACAGCGCCCCGATTCCTGACAGGAGTCGCATGTGACGCGGGTCATAGGGTGGTGGGGGCCCTGTGTTCCGGCCAACGGAGCCGCATGGCGTGTCACGCGACCGGTCGCCGTCCAGGTGCGGCATGTTCTCCCCAGTGGAGAGTGTCCGTTAAGGCCGGTGTGTACGGAGGTGTCCCGGTGGGTGCGACTGATGGCAAGCGGGATCAGCCCGGTGACTCCGCATCGGCCTCTGGCGAAGAGGAGCGGTTCGGCCTGGAGCGCGTGCGTGCTGCTCTGCGTTCCGCCGTGCCACCAGGGCCGCCGCCGGGTCCGGCGCGTCCGGAGTTCTGGCGCAGCCCGCTGCGGGGGCCCTGGCTGACCGCCGTGTTCGGGCTCGTCCTGCTGGTCGGGGTCACGCTGCTGTTCGTGACGGGCCTTTTCTCGTACGCGGCGTACAACCCCGATCTGTCGGCGGTCAACGACCAGACGCCGGACAAGGGGTGGCTCGGCTTCTACCTGTTCTCCTGGCCGACCTCGCCGTACTGGCTCTACCGGGTGAACCAGGGCGTCCACGTGGTCCTGGGCGTCGTCCTCGTGCCGGTACTGCTGGCGAAGCTGTGGTCGGTCATCCCCAAGCTGTTCGAGTGGCCGCCCGTGCGGTCGGTAAGCCACGGCATCGAGCGCCTGTCCCTGCTCCTGCTGGTGGGCGGGGCCGGATTCGAGTTCGTCACCGGCATCCTCAACGTGCAGCTGCACTACATCTTCCCGGGCTCCTTCTACGTCCTGCACTTCTACGGGGCGTGGGTATTCATCGGCGCCTTCGTCGTGCACGTGGCCTCCCGTCTGCCGCGAGCGCTCCGCGCCGTGCGGGCCGGACCGGCGCAGCCCGAGGCGGGCACGGAGCAGGCGGCCGGGCTGGTCTCGCCCCGACCGGCGCCCCCGACCATCTCCCGGCGGGGCGCCCTGGGCATGGTCGGACTCGGGTCCTTGGCGCTGCTCGTGGTGACGGCCGGGCAGAGCGTGGGCGGCTGGTGGCGCCGGACCGCGCTGCTCGCCCCGCACGGCCAGGACCCCGGCTCCGGGCCGAACGGCTTCCAGATCAACAAGACCGCGGCATCCGTCGGCATCCGGGCGAGTGACATCGGCCCCGCCTGGCGGCTGACCGTACGCAGCGCCGGCAGCCAAGTCGTCCTCACCCGCGAGGGACTGCTGGCCATGGAGCAGCACGAGGCGGCCCTGCCCATCGCCTGCGTGGAGGGCTGGTCGACCCCAGACCAGCTGTGGAGCGGCGTACGGCTCACCGATCTGGCAGCCCTCGTCGGGCTGGGCACCGACACACCGCAGGCCCTGGTGGAATCCGTGCAGCGGGGAGGGCCGTTCAGCTCGGTCGTCCTGAGGGACAACCAGGTGCGCGACCACCGCTCACTGCTGGCCGTACGCGTCAACGGGGCCGTCCTCTCGCCCGACCACGGCTACCCGGCCCGCGTGATCGTCCCCGGCGCTCCCGGCGTCCACAACACCAAATGGGTCACCCGCCTCACCTTCGGAGCGCCGGCATGAGCGTCGCGACCACCTTCCGCCGACGCTACGGAGCCTCCCCGCTCCACCTGGTCCTCGTACTGGCCTCCTTCGCGCTGGCCGTCTACGCGGGTGTGCGGCTGCTCAAGGGGGATGCCGTGGGAGTGGCCTTGTGGTTCGTCGGGGCGGCGCTCCTCCACGACCTCGTACTCCTTCCCCTGTACGCGGTGACCGACGGGGCCGTGCAGTTGCTGTTCCGGGGGAGGGTGGGCGCGGGGGAGGGGCCGCCGAGGCCGAGCGTCAACTACGTGCGGGTGCCGGCCTTCGTCTCCGGACTCCTGCTGCTGGTCTGGTGGCCGCTGATCCTGCGCCGCGTCGACCACTACACCGCCGCCACCGCACTCCCGGCCGACGTGTTCCTCGGGCGCTGGCTGCTGATCACCGCTGCCCTCTTCGCCGCCTCGGCGGCCACCTTCCTGGTCCGCAGTTGGCACGCATCGGGGCCTCGACGGCGAGCGGCGCGCCATCAGCGGCAGGCGCGCAAGGCCACGAAGTGACGGTGCTCGCCCGCCGTCCACCGTTCGGCCGGTCTCCAGCCCGACATCCGGGCGTACCGGCCCAGAGCCGTGGTACCCACCACCGCCCAGGGGAAGACGCCGCTCACGGCCCGCTGCCCTGCGTGGATCCGGACGCGACGGCGCTCGTCCACGTCGCCGGAGGCGGTCTCCACGATCAGCAGTCCCTGGCCGTGGACGAGGTCCCTGATCCGCCGCAAGAGCCTGCCGGGGTCCCCGCCGATGCCGATGTTGCCGTCGATGAGCAGGGCCGTTCCCCACGTGCCCTCATCGGGAACCGGATCGAACACCGAACAGCGAAGTGCGGCGCCACCCCGGCGTACCGTGGTGATCACGGCGGACGGACACACGTCGATCCCGAGTGCGGGGTGGCCGCGGTGGAGCAGAGCCTCGACCAGTCGTCCGGCCCCGCACCCGATGTCCAGTACGCGCCCCCTGCAGCGTCGCAGCACGGCGTGATCACCGGCATTCGCTCGCGCACACCACCTCTCGACGTCCAGGGGACAGCACCAGCCATCCGCATCGCGCAGTGACAGATCACCCCGCCGTGTACGCATCGCCTCTGCGTAGTGGCGGTTGCTCCAGTCCTCAGCGGTACGGAGCGGCGCAGAACCAGAGGTGCTCACACAGGCTCCCTACGAGCGACAGGGCCGCCGCAGTCCGGGGCAGGGGCGGCCACCCTTCATGCATCGCCACAAACGCAGGGATGGGCCGGGCAGGGGCGGCCGATTCCACCGAACGGCCCTCTCCCGATTCCTGCCGCTGGATCCGGGAGGCGCGGCCGTGGTGGGGTCATCGGGGCCGACGGCCCTGGCCCACGGTGAACGCGACGAGGACCCCGGCGAGTCCCGCCCATACGGCGCCTTCGCCGCCGGCTTGCCGCCAGCCCAGCAGGCCGAGAACGAGGCCGGTGACCGCCCCCGCGGAGGCGGCGCGGGAGTCGGTGAGGAACGTCCACTGGCGTCGGCCGCTTCCGGGCTCCCCGAGTTCGGCGAGGGCGGTTCTGATGACCAGGGCCGCGGCGATGACCGCCGCGGCCACAAGACTCGCTCCCACGTGCGCTCCCGATGTCAGTGCCTGGCGGTGAACTCCAGGTCCGGGGTGAGGTCGCGCTGGTAGATGTCGGGGATGCCGTCGGCGTCGGCGTCGACTGTCTCTTCTTCGTACAGGTGCCGGTAGATCTTGTTGCGGCGTCGCAGGAGGACGGCCGCGACCGCGGCGGCGGTGAGTGAGGCGATGAGGACGGCGGCCTTGACGTGTTCGCCGGTCTCCTGGCCGGGGAAGGCGAGTTCGCCGATGAGCAGGGCCACCGTGAAGCCTATGCCCGCGAGGACGGAGAGGCCGAGGACGTCCGCCCAGGCGAGGTCGGGGTTGAGCCGGGCCTTGGTGAAGCGGGCGGCGAGGTAGGTGCCGGCGAAGATGCCGATCACCTTGCCCGCGACGAGGCCGATGACGACGCCGAGCGGCTCGGGCGTGGTGAAGACCTTGGCCAGGGCGGGGCCGGAGATGCTGACCCCGGCGGCGAAGAGGGCGAAGAGGGGGACGGCCACGCCCGCCGAGAAGGGGTGGAGGAGGTGGGAGACCCGGCTCGCCGGGGAGGCGTTCTCGGCCTTGTCGCGGGTGGTGCGCAGGATCAGGCCCATGGCGACGCCGGCGACGGTGGCGTGGACGCCGCCGTTGTACATCAGGGCCCAGATGGCGATGCCGAGCGGGACATACCACCACCAGCCGCGCACGCGCAGGCGCTGGAGGAGGTAGAAGACGCCGAGTCCGGCGAAGGCGCCGCCCAGCGCCCACAGGTTCAGGTCGCTGGTGAAGAAGACCGCGATGATCAGGATCGCACCGAGGTCGTCGACGACGGCGAGGGTGAGGAGGAAGGCGCGCAGGGCGGAGGGGAGGTGGGTGGAGATGACCGCCAGGACGGCGAGGGCGAAGGCGATGTCCGTGGCCATCGGTACCGCCCAGCCGTCGAGGCTACCGCCGCCGAGACCGGCCGTCAGCGCGTAGAGGGCGGCGGGTACGGCCATGCCGCATACGGCGGCGATGACGGGGAGGGCGGCGGTGGCGGGGGTGCGGAGCTCGCCGACGACGAGTTCGCGTTTGAGTTCGATGCCGGCGACGAGGAAGAAGACGGCGAGGAGGCCGTCGGCGGTCCAGTGGCCGACCGACAGGTCGAGGCCGAGGGCGGGTATCCCGAAGTGGAAGTCGCGTATCTGCTCGTAGAGGCCGCTCAGTGGGCTGTTCGCCCAGATCAGGGCGACCAGGGCGGCGCCGAGCAGGACCATGCCGCCGACGGTCTCGGTGCGCAGGGCGGAGGCGATCGCCTGGCGTTCGGGCCAGGGCAGGATGCCGAGGAACGGTGCGCGCTCGCGTGGGGCGGCCATGATCGTTGTACCTCCGGGGCGTCGGTGGAAGGGCATACGGCCCCTGGGACGCCGACCAGACTTCCCGGCACACCCCGCGCCCGGCTGAACAGCAGCCTTCTTGACGCGTTCTTTACACTCTAGCCGGGTGCTGTCGATCTCACCAGAAGGCTTTCCACCTGCTGAAACGTGTACGAGTGGGTGAGCGGGCCCGCCGTCCACCAAGGCGCGAGGTGGAGGGCGAACCCGCTCGAGGAGCCGGGCCGCGGGGGCGGTCAGACGGTGGTCTTCACCGGCTCCTGGTCGTCGTCCTCGTGGGCGTCCGTGTGCTCGCCGGCGTCGCGGCGGCGGACGAAGTCGAGGAAGTTGTTGAGCTCGCGCTTGACGACGGGGGCGAGCAGGTAGAGGCCGATGATGTTGATGACGGCCAGCATGAACAGCACCGCGTCGGCCATGTCGATCAGCGTCTGCAGGGTGAGCAGCGAGCCGGCGACGGCGAACAGGGTGTACATGACCTTGAAGGTGAGCTCGCTGCCCTTGCTGCGGCCGAACAGGTGCGTCCAGGCCTTCATGCAGTAGTAGCCCCAGGTCAGCACGGTGGAGATGGCGAACAGCATCACCGCGATGGTGAGGATGTA
Organism: Streptomyces sp. NPDC048331; assembly: GCF_043201215.1. Lineage (NCBI taxonomy): Bacteria > Bacillati > Actinomycetota > Actinomycetes > Kitasatosporales > Streptomycetaceae > Streptomyces > Streptomyces sp. NPDC048331. Next base: position 215,608 of record NZ_JBICYT010000006.1, read on the forward strand.
CGGGAACCAGGGCAGGACGGTGCCGAAGGCGTCGGAGGTGATGGTCACGCCGCCGATCGACTCACCGCCCTCGCGGAGCTTGACATAGCTGGCCGGGTTGGCGATCACGATCGTCAGGGCGGTCATGGTGCAGATGACGACGGTGTCGATGAACGGCTCGAGCAGGGCGACGAGGCCCTCGCTGGCGGGGTGCTCGGTCTTGACCGCGGAGTGGGCGATCGGCGCGGAGCCGAGGCCGGCCTCGTTGGAGAACGCTGCCCGCTTGAAGCCGATGATCAGCGCGCCGAGGACACCGCCGGCGACGCCTGCGGGGTTGAAGGCGCCCTCGATGATGCTGGAGAGGGCTGCGGGAACCTCGGCCACGTGCACCAGGATGACGACGAGGCAGGCGGCGATGTAGATGCCGGCCATGGCGGGGACGAGCTTGCTGGTGACCGAGGCGATGGAGCGGATGCCGCCGAGGAGCACGATGCCGACGATGGCGGCGATCAGGATGCCGAAGAACAGGGCGCCGGAGGAGGAGCCGATCATGCCGCCCTCGCCGCCGGTGACGGACACCAGCTGGGCGTAGGACTGGTTGACCTGGAAGAGGTTGCCGCCGAAGAGCCCGAAGAACAGGATCATGACGGAGGCCAGCAGGCCGAGGACCTTGCCGAGGGTCTTGCCGCGGGCGCCGAAGCGCTCGGCCAGGCCCTTGGGCAGGTAGTGCATCGGGCCGCCGGAGACGGTCCCGTCGGCGTGCACCTCGCGGTACTTCACCCCGAGGGTGACCTCGACGAACTTCGTGGCCATGCCCAGCAGGCCGCAGAGGATCATCCAGAAGGTGGCACCCGGGCCACCGATCGAGACGGCGACGGCGACACCCGCGATATTGCCGAGCCCGACCGTTCCGGAGACGGCGGCGGTCAGCGCCTGGAAGTGGTTGACCTCACCGGTCGACCCCTTCTCGTCGTACTTGCCGCGCACCACGTTCACGGCGAGCCGGAACTTGCGTATCTGGACGAGACCGAACCAGCCGGAGAAGACGAGGCCGGCGACGACGAGCCAGGCCACGATCAGGGGGAGGTCGGTTCCTCCCACCGGGACGGAGTAGAAGACGACCTCGCCGAGCCACTTGGCTATGGGCTCGAAGAAGCCGCTGACCGCTTCGTCGACGGAGCTGGTGATGGAGTCGAGTGACATCAGGTTTTTACCTCGATGGCGCAGAACCGGCGCAGTGCGGTGCGACGGTGGTGAAGGCAGGGCATGAGCGAACGCCGATGTCCGATCGGCGACCCTGGGCGTCTCGGTCCGTGGACTCGGACCGCGACCTCCCTGGCCGTGCAAAGCCGGTGCGTGCCGGCAATCCGTGATCCGGCCAAGGGCTGGCCGAAAGCGGAGTTGGGCATTCTTAGCACGGCCTTTACGCATCCTTTAGTGGTGTGGATCACATCGATGCTTGTCGGCCGCAAGCTTCCGGGGGTCGGTGACCCGATCGTTATCCGGAACTGAGGTTCTGCTGAGCGAACGGATCAGTCGCCGGAGGGGCCGTGGAGGGCGAGGAAGGCCTCGTCCACGAGCTCCGGCAGCTCCCGGCCGCCGTCGCCCTCCACCCAGAGGGTGAGCGCCGTCGTCACTGCTGCCAGAGCGGCGCCCGCGAGGACCCGGACGGCCAGCTCGCTCTGCCCGGGGCTCCGCCCGGCGAGGGCTTCGGTGAACAGCTGCTGGGTGGCGTACTGGTTCTCCCAGACCCGGGCCCGCAGGGCCGGCGTGGTCAGGACGAGCCTCGTACGGACAAGCAGGGCGTCCCGATCCGCCGCGTACACGGTGCGCAGGCCCTCGCCGAGTGCGCTGTGCAGGGCGGTCAGGCAGTCCTCGTGCGGGGGACGGGACTCGATGAGGCGGGCGATCATCGGGTCGTAGTCGTCGGACTCGACCACGGCTTCCTTGGTGGGGAAGTGCCGGAAGAACGTCATGTGAGACACGCCCGCTCCTGCGGCGATCTGCTCGACGGTCGTCGCGTCGTACCCGTTCTCCAGGAAGAGCCGCAGCGCCACCTCCTGGATCGTCCGCCGTGTCTGCGCCTTCTTGCGCTCACGCAGACCCGTCGGCGCGGTCGGGGACGAGCCCATGGACGTCTTCCTTCGGTCGGAGGGTGGTCAGCGGACGCCGCCGCGTTCGAGTATGCGGGTCAGGGCCCGGTCGAGGTCGGCAGGGGAGTTCCCCTGCCATGCGAGGTGCCCGTCGGGCCGTACGAGCATGGCCGGGCTGGGGAGGTCCCGCGCGGTCAGCGAAACCACCGCGGTCTCACCGAGGCGGCGGCGCACCACGGCCGCATGGCCGGGGACGTCGTGGTGTGAGGTGAGCACTGCCCAGGCGGCGCCCAGCGCGCTGTGCAGGCGCGTCCCGCGTCCGTCGGTGCGCAGGCAGTCCAGGTCGGGAACGCGGTCACCGACGTGCGGGCCCCGGCCGGGGAGCGATCGGCCGGCGAGCGGTCCTCCGCGGTAGGTCACCTTCAGCTGTGACGACTTCTCCCACAGCGCGCGCTGGGCGAACGGCCTGTTCATCAGCGGAACGAACACGTGATTGCGCAGGGCGCGTGCGAGACGGGTGTCGCCCACGACCAGGCGGGTCATCGCGCTGGTGGAAGCCAGCACTTCCTCGGCGATGGGGCGGCGCTCGGCCTCGTAGGTGTCCAGGAGCGGTTCCGCTGCCCGCCCGTCGGCCACCAGGGCCAGCTTCCATGCGAGGTTCTCCGCGTCGCCGAGCCCGGTGTTCATGCCCTGGCCGCCGAACGGGCTGTGGATGTGCGCCGCATCGCCCGCCAGCAGGACCCTTCCCTGGCGGTACGTCGAGGCCAGGCGGCGATGGATGCGGAACGTCGAGGTCCACAGGCCCTCGCCCACGGCGGCGGCCGGGATGCCGGAGCGCGCCTCCAGTGCCTCGGCCAGGAGGGCCCGCACCTCCGCCGGGCCAAGATCCCCCGGGTGGTCGGAGGGGGCGGGAGCCATCAGGCGCCACACGTCCTCGCCGGGCAGGGGGAAGGCGCCCAGCATCCGGTCGCCGTGCAGCCAGACGCACACCGCGCCGCGGGGCAGTGGAAGCGGCGCCCGGACGTCCGCGAGGAGGAAGCGCTCGATGACGGGGACGCCCGGGAAGTCGATCCCGGCCGCCTTGCGTACGCCGCTGTGCGCGCCGTCGCAGCCCACCAGCCAGTCGGCGTGCTCGGACCCGCCATCGGAAAATCCGACACGCACGCCGTCGCCATCCTGGACGACGGAGGTGACCTCGCGGCGCCACTCCACCTCCGTCCCCAGTGCTCCGAGGCGGCGGCGGAGGCCGGCTTCCACTTCCGCCTGGGAAATGATCAGCCCCGGCCTGGTCACGAGCTTCGTCCTCCGGCCCACCTGGAGCCGCGCGGCCGGCTTCCCTTCGACGTACGTCACCACCTGACCGATGGCCACGGCCCGCCTCGGGAGGTCGCCAAGAGCTCCGAGTCGCTCCAGGACCTCGATCCCGCGCGGCTGGAGTCCCAGGGCGCGGGAGGTCCTGGACGGGCCAGGCGCCCCGTCGATGACCCTGACCGCGATCCCGGACGCGCGCAGCGCGCAGGCCGTGGCGAGACCGGTCGGCCCGGCTCCCACGACGAGGGCGGTCGTCTTCTCTCCCACCACCGACTCCAAATGTTAGTGAATAACTTTTGTTAGAGACTAACGTTTGATGGGAGGGTGCGGCAAGGGGCCGGTCGCAGGCGCGAGACGCAGACGGCGTGGGGGTGCCGGAAGTGGATCACCGCACGGCATCCTGTGGCGGTGTCCTCGATACCCGCACTTCCCCAACAGCCCCACGCCGCAGGCCGGATGGTCGTCTGTGGCGACGACGGCCTCGCCCGCCGACTGGCAGCCGAGCTGCGCGACGTGTACCGGGAGCGCGTGACCCTCGTGGCGCCCGCGACCGGCGGTCCCGAGCCGAGCGCGGGGCGGTGGCCGGGCCTCCTGGGGCGGGTGCCCGTCGCGAGGGGGCGGTCCCAGGCCGGGACGCGACCTGCCGACGACGCGCTGCGACTGCTGGACGCGGTGGAGCCGGACGAGGAGGTGCTGGCCGCGGCCGGGGTGGCGGATGCCGCCGCGCTGGCTCTCGTCTACGAGGACGACGAGAGGAACGTACGGGCCGCCCTGGTGGCGCGGCGGCTGAACCCCAGGCTGCGTCTGGTGATCCGGCTCTACAACCGCAAGCTCGGCCAGCATCTGGAGGAGCTCCTGGACCAGGCCGCACTCGTCGCCGAGCCCGGCATCGACCTGCGCGAGCTGGACTCCTCGACGACGGTCCTCTCCGACGCGGACACGGCGGCGCCGGCCCTCGCTGCCTCGGCGATCGCCGGGACCAGCAAGGTGGTTCAGGCGGACGGCCTGCTCCTGCGCGCGGTGGAGCGACAGCCGCCCGGGCGGGGCGAGGTCGCCGACCCGGGCCTGTGCACCCTGGCCCTCCTGTCGGCGACCACGAACGACCCCACGGGAAGCGAGGGATCCGAACTGAGCGGGGCCCGCGGCCCTCAACTCCTGCCGGACGACAGGGCTGTGACGGCCGCGACCGGGCGCGGCATTGTGGCACTCGAAGCGGTGGCGCACGAGAGACCGGCGCAGCGGGGGCATGGCCTGGCCCCGGTGTCCTTCCCGGTCTCCTCGCTCTTCTCCCGACGGCTGAACTGGTCCCTCGCCGGGATCGTGGCCGCCGTCGCGGCGCTCGCGGTCGGCGCGTGGGTGACGACCGGCGACCACCCCCTGCACGCCGCCTACATCACGCTCCTCGACCTCTTCGCCATCAACGACCCGGCCGTGGAGGAAGCGCCGGAGCGCAAGCTCCTCCAGATCCTCGCCGGCTTCGTCGGACTGCTCCTCCTGCCGGTCCTCGTGGCAGCGGCACTCGAAGGCCTCGGCGCGTTCCGTACGGCCACGGCTCTGCGGCGGCCACCACGCCGACTGTCCGGCCATGTCGTCCTGCTCGGACTCGGCAAGATCGGAGCACGCGTGCTGGCCCGCCTGCGGGAGCTCGGCATCCCCGTCGTCTGCGTCGAATCGGACCCCGAAGCACGGGGCGTCGCACTCGCCCGCCGCCTGCACGTCCCGGTCGTCATCGGGGACGTGACCGACGAAGGCGTCCTCGAAGCGGCCCGCATCCACCGCGCCCACTCCCTGCTGGCCATGACCAGCTCGGACACCACCAACCTCGAAGCCGCCCTGTACGCCCGCTCCGTCAAGCCCGAGGTGCGGGTCGTGATGCGGCTGTACGACGACGACTTCGCCACCGCCGTCTACCGCACCCTGCGCGCCGCCCACCCCACCGCCCTCACCCGCAGCCGCAGCGTCACCCACCTCGCCGCCCCCGCCTTCGCCGGCGCGATGATGGGCCGCCAGATCCTCGGCGCCATCCCGGTGGAGCGCCGGGTCCTGCTGTTCGCCGCGGTCGACGTGGCCGGACACCCGGAGCTGGAGGGGCGCACCATCACCGAGTCCTTCCGCCCCGGCGCCTGGCGGGTCATCGCCCTGGACACCGCGGCCCCCGACGACCGCCGCCCCGACCTCGCCACGACCCCCGGCGACGACCCCGCGCAGCAGCCCGCTCTCGTCTGGGACCTCCACCCCGGCTACGTCCTCAAACCTCAGGACCGCGTCGTCCTGGCCGCCACCCGCCGTGGCTTGGCCGAGCTGCTCGGACGAGGAGCGGTGCGTACCCCAGGTGCCTGAGACCTGAGGGCTGCACACCGACGATCGACCTCCGGTAGCCCGCGGCAGACAGGCGGCCCAGGCGAAGACGGCTTCCGGCGGTGGGGCTGCCCGGCGTCGGCCATCTCGCTGTGCACCGCCGTTTTGGAAGGTCACCCAGATGATGAACAAGCAGGCAGGCGTTCACCACCCAGCTCCGCACCCTGTGACGCGCGGCCGCGGGGCGGGCCTGTACCCCGCCCCTGCGGCATGGGAGGCTGGACCTGTCTGTACTCCCTCCCGACCAGGAGCCTCTCCGCATGCCACGCCGAGCCCGGCCCGGTCCGCTGTCGCCTCTGCTCGCCTTCGGGATCATCCTGACGGCGGCCGGTGCGGTGATGTACGTGCTGCCCGGCACTCCCGGACTGCCACTTCTCGCTCTCGGAGCCCTGGCGCTCGCTGCCGCAGCCGCGGTGTGGCTCGCCGCGCGCCAGCGCTGAAGAGGCCGGACGTAAGAGATCCGTCATCCGTTCGGCATGGCGAAACAGGAACCTGAGCAGGTTGAATGCGCGTGCGGGGCAGGATCCGGACGGTGAGAAGGAGCGGCAGTGGCAGACGGTAAGCGGCGCGGACGGCTGATCAGCTGGGCGGCGGTGACGGCCCTGGCGGTGCTGGGCGCCGGGCTGTACTGGTTCCAGCCGTGGAAGCTCTGGCAGGACGACCGGGTCAGCGAAGCCCTGCCGACGGCCCAGGCCGCCCCACCTGCCGCTTCCTCACCGGCGCAGGCTTCGACGAGCCCCTCTCCGGCCCCTGCGGGACCGCAGACCCTTGCCCAGGGATCCCTGATCAGCCACGAACACGCCACCACGGGCACCGTGAAACTGATCCGGCTGCCGGATGGCTCCCAGACCCTGCGGCTGGAGAACCTCGACACCAGCAACGGTCCCGACCTGCGGGTATGGCTCACCGACGCCCCCGTGAAGGAAGGTGCGGACGGCTGGGGCGTCTTCGATGACGGCAAGTACGTCAGCCTGGGCAAGCTCAAGGGCAACAAGGGCGACCAGAACTACGAGATCCCCGCCGATGTGAACGTCGCGGACTACACCAGCGTCACCATCTGGTGCGACCGGTTCAACGTCTCCTTCGGTGCGGCCGAGCTGGCCAAGGCTTGAACCCTCCTACTGGACGTTCCCTCGGCGGGCGGTGCCCACGGGCCGCCGAGGGAAGACGGCGTACGGTATGTCGTCCGTGTCCGTCCCGACCTGGGCGGGGCAGGCCTCGTTCGGCCGACAGCCGGCGCGCCCGCCTTGCGGCGTTGTCCCCCGACTTTGGGTACGACTCAGCCGCGACGGCGTCTTGCGGAGGCTTCCAGGAGAGAGGCACAGATGAACGGGAACCCGGTGTATCAGGCGCTTGCCCTCGCCTTCGCCACGGTTCTCATCCTCCCGATGGCCGTGGCGATGCTCGCCGGTTGGACGCCGCCCCGGCTTTCGGTGCGCGCGGCGGTGCATCCGTACGCCTGTGCCGTCCTGTGCATCTATGCGCCGGCTCCGCTGAACGCGATCCCTCGCATGCTTGATGCTTCGGCATGTGTCGTGACCGCTTGCGGCCTCGTCGCGCTCGCATGCGTGGTGGCCGCCGTCATTCTGCTGATCCGAGCTGAGCGCGCGGTTCGCCCCGCTTCGAAAGGTCCCCGATGAGCCCGATGATGCCGAGCCGATTCTTGTCATGGGCCCGAGGAAACCTGTCCGAGTTTCGCGCCGGCATCGTGCTCGTACTGCTCGGGGGTCCTGTCACCGGGTTGGGTGTCGTGCTCTACGCCATGTCCCTTCAGGGGTTCCAGGCTGTAGTCATCGGGATGTCCCTGCTCACCACGGGGCTGGTGATGGCAGGTTCCCTGGTCGGGCGACCTCGGTAACGGCCCGCGTCGCGTGGCCGATGGCTACGGGCCGGCAGAGGGCCCTGGGGGAGCAGTGGAGGTCGGCGGCCATGAGTACTCGTACCTGGGCGGGTTCCAGGGCTTCGGGTCGGGAGCTGGCTCGAAGGGACCGGCCCGGTTCGCCATGAGCAGCAACATGGTGCCTGCCACGACGAGACTGACGACGATCAGTGCCAGCCCTATGGGGTTGTCGGGGTTGTAGTAGTAGCGCTTCGACCATTTCCCGCGCTTGAAGACCGGTTCGTCGTCGTACCGCATGGGCGACTCCTTCAGTCGAGTGGTCTAGGCCAGGGCGAAGTAGCGGAGCCAGATGTAGAGGGCCGCGATGGCTGTCGTGGCAACGGTGACGACGAGGCCGTACTTGGTGAACTGCCAGAAGGTGATCGGCTGGCGGCTCCGCTCGGCGATGCCGAGGACGACGACGTTGGCCGAGGCGCCGATGGCGGTGGCGTTGCCGCCGAGGTCGGCGCCGAGGGCGAGGGCCCACCACATGACGTGGTCGCTGTCGCCGCCCATGGACTGGACGAGGTCGCTGGTGATGGGGGCCATGGTGGCGACGTACGGGATGTTGTCGACGACCCCCGAGAGCACGGTGGAGGCGCCGAGCATCAGCATGGAACCGCCCAGTTCTCGGCCGCCGATGGCACTAGCGAGGGCGTCGGACACTTCCTTGATGACGCCGGTGTCGATGAGGCCGCCGATCATGATGAACAGGCCCGCGAAGAAGGCCAGGGTCGGCCACTCGACCTCGGCCAGGACCTCGCCCGTCTCCACGGTGGAGATCGCGACGAGCAGGCCCGCGCCGAGGAGGGCGACGATGCTGGGTTCGTAGTGCAGGACCGGGTGCAGGACGAAGCCGGCGATGACCAGGGCGAGGACGATCAGGCCCTGGACCAGGAGGCGGGGGTTCTTGATGGCCTCCTTCTCCTCCAGCGCCATGATCTCGGCGGCGCGGTCCTCGTCGTAGACGAAGGTCTTGCGGAACATCCACCGGCACAGCCCGACCAGCACGGCCACCAGCACCACGCACAGCGGGGCGAGGTGCACGAGGAAGTCGTTGAAGGTCAGGCCGGCCCGGCTGGCGATGATGATGTTCGGCGGGTCGCCGACGAGGGTGGAGGCGCCACCGATGTTGGAGGCCAGTACCTCCGCGATCAGGAACGGCGCGGCGGGCAGGTTCAGCCGCTCGCACACCAGCAGGGTCACCGGGGCGACCAGCAGTACGGTGGTGACGTTGTCGAGGAGCGCCGACGCCATCGCGGTGATGACGATGAGCATGGCCATGACCCGGAAGGGCCGGGCCCTGGCCTTCTTGACCGACCAGATGGCCAGGTACTCGAACATGCCGGTCTTCTTCAGCACGCCGACGATCATCATCATGCCCAGGAGCAGGAAGATGACGTTCCAGTCGATGCCGGAGTCCTCGGAGTAGAAGGCCGAGACGTCGTCGGTCGCCCCGATCGCGAGCATCAGGCCGGCGCCGCCGAGAGCGGCGGCGACCCGGTGGACCTTCTCGCTGATGATCAGGGCGTACGTGCCGACGAAGACGGCGATCGCCGCCCAGCTGTGCCAGTCGCTCACGGGTCTCCAGTCAGGGGGTCGGGGTGACGTCGAGCAGCCGGTCCAGGAGGTGCGCCGCGGTGATCACACCGAGGAGCGTGGAGGTGCCGTCCTTGTGCCGCTCGACGACCGCGACGAGTGGGCTGCGCTGCTGTGCCATGAGGGCGGCCACCTCCAGCGCGGTGTCATCGGGTACGGCCACCGGCGGTGCCGGGGCCTTGGGCGGCAGGCAGTCGCCGACGGTGCGTCCGGCCAGGGCGGCGCACAGCCGGTCGGCGTGCCTCTCGTCGATGACCGCCGCCAGGGTGGGGTCCTCGATGACGTACTCCGGCACCAGCATCCGGATCATCTGGGAGGCGGGCAGGATCGCCTTCGGGGCGCCCTGATCGTCCAGGACCAGCAGTCCGGGCAGCCGATGGCCGGCCATGAGCCGGGCGGCTTCCAGGGCGTCGGTCCGGAGGGTGACGGTCTCGTACTGGGCTGCCAGGTCACGTGCGCGCATGGGCGGCTCCGTTCGCCTCGGTGGGGGTGTGGAGGACGGGATCGTCCGCGTCCGGGATGCCGACGAGGTCGATGACGCGGAACATCCGGGCCACCGGCACGTCGGTGCTGCTGTGGGCGATGATCGAGAACGCGATGCAGACCGCGATCAGGGTGTACGCCTCCTCGGCCTGCGGGATCCCGGACTGGAGCACCAGCAGCCCGTATACCACCGAGGCGAACCCCTTCGGCCCGAACCAGGCCGCGGCCAGCTTCTCGCGGCGGTCGAAGTGCGTCCCGATGAGCGACAGCAGCAGCGACGCCGGCCGGATCAGTACGATCGCCAGCACCACGGCCGCGTACCCGCCCCACGACAGGTCACCGAACAGCTGCGGGGTGAGCAGCGCGCCGAAGACGAGCAGGGCCGCGAACTTGGCCAGCTCGGCGATTGATTCGCCGAGCGGCTCGAACGCGTGCTTCGACTCCGGGGAAACGGAGGCGAGCACCGCTCCCGCCGAGAACGCGGCGAGGTAGGGGTTGGCGTGGGTGAGGTGACAGGCCGCGTACAGGATCACGCCGGTCGCCAGTGGCAGCAGCGGCTGGAGCTTGGGCTCGGCCCCCAGTAGCCGGAACCGCACGAGCCCGCTCACCAGCAGCGGCAGCACCACACCGAAGACGAGGCCGAGAGCCAGTTCAAGTGCGATCTTCGACGCCGACGCCTCTGCGGACCCCGCTGCCGGGCCCGCCGCCGCGATCAGCAGCAGGACGACCGGCAGCGCGAGGCCGTCGTTGATGCCGCTCTCCACGTTCAGGAGCTGCCGCAGCCGTGCCGGTACCTCCTTGCGCCCGACGATCGCCGACGCGAACACCGGGTCGGTCGGCGCCAGCACCGCGCCCACCAGGAACGAGGTCGTCCAGTCCAGACCCACCAGGTAGTGCGTGACCAGGGCCATGAACACGAACGCGAGCGGCATCCCCAGACCCAGGGCGCGTGCCGGGTTCTTCCAGGCGCTGCGCAGGGCCGGGAAGGACACGTGCATGCCGTCGGTGAACAGCACCGCGAACAGGGCGAGATCGGCGGTGACGGCGACGATGTCGCTGTCCGGGGTGATGTGGATCAGCCCCAGGAAGCCGTCGCTGACCAGCGCCCCGCCGACGAGGAAGAGGAAGGAGGTGGACAGGATCGTGCGGGCGGCGAGCCCGGACAGCAGCACCGCGACCAGCAGTGCCACACCGAAAACCGCGACAAGCACCATGAGATGGGCCCCCGATCGGAAAAGAGAGTTGTCCCTTGTTCGCCGACCAGGCTTCCCGGCACACCACAATCGACCTTATACGTTCTTGACGCGTCATTGACAGGACCCTGATGACCGGAAATCCGGGTCGGCCCTTGCCGGAATCCGGCAACGGATTCGCTCGCCGCCGGCGGTGTCACAGGTCCTTGGCGTGCCAGTCGAGGAGCCGGGCGCCGATGACGGCGGTCTGGAGCGTGTAGCGGTGGGCCGGGTCGGCCGGGTTGGCGCCGGTGAACTGGTGGATGCGCTCCAGGCGGTAGGTGAAGGCCCGCACGCTCAGACTGAGCCGCCGCGCCGCCTCGGTCGCGTTGCAGCCCGAGTCGAAATAGGCGATCAGGGTATCCAGCATCGGGCCGGCTCCGCCCCGTGCCTGCGTCAGCGGCCCGAGGGTGCTCAGGACCAGATCGGCCATGGCCTGCCGGTCCCGGGTCAGGACCGGGTAGACCAGGAGATCCGAGGCGCGGAGCACCGGGTCCTCGAGATGCATGCGGTCGGCCAGTTCGAGGGCGTTCAGCGCTTCCTCGTAGGAGTGGACGACCCCACCCGCGCCGGGATGCGGACGGCCGATGGCCACCCGGCCGCCGTCGGTACCGGCGTGCGCCTGCTTGGCGAAGTACATGAGGACGTCGTCCTGGTCGGCCGGCGCCACGCAGACGAGACGCCCTTCCTTGGTGGTGAGCAGGATCCGCCGGTTCCCGAACCGCCCCACCAGCGCCCGCTCGACGCGCTGGACCGCCGGGTGGATGTCGTCGAATTCCTCCGCTCCCTCGGCGACCGCGACCGCATGGGTGTGGGAGAGCAGCAGACCGAACCGCTCGGCACGTTCGGCGAGATGCCCGGGATCGCTCCGGCCGTACAGGAGGTCGTCGATGAACTCCCTGCGGGCCGCCTCCTCCTTGCGTACGGCCACCAGCTGCGCCCGCTCGTGTCCTTCGGCGAGGGCGTCGACCACCTGCTCGACAGCGGCGAGCACCCGGTCGAGGGGGGCGCGGGGCAGGTCGGGGCAGGCGGTGCGGGTCGCCGAGTGGTACTGCCGGACCAGGGGCCGCAGCCCGAACCCGGCCTCGGCGGCCCGCTCGCCGACCGCCCGTCGTGACTCCAGTTCTTCGCGGGTGAGTCGACGGCCGGTCTCGACGACCTCGGTGAGGATCCGGACGAAGCCGTCGAGATAGTCCTCGGGTATGTCCCGCCCTGCCACGGAGTCTCCTGGATCTTGATGTGCTGCCGACGCGCTGTTGACGTACAGCGGTCAAGGTTGGCAGATCGTCACGTTCAGCCTGCACTCGGCATCAAGATGCCGTAAAGACTGCTGGTATCCGGCAATGCCGAGGGCCGGGCCCGCTTGCCAGGATGGGTGCGGGGGACACGGGGGATGGTCCCGGTGCCGGGTGGCGGAAACGTGCCGGGTGCCGGGACCCGCGGCACCCGGCCCGACAGGCGGCCGAGAACGAGGGGGCGGAATCAGTGGACGAGTTCATCGATGCCGCCCTGGGATTCCCCGCCGGGATCTTCACCGTCGCGCTGGCCGTGGTCGTCGTGTACTGGTTGGTCGTGCTGTGCGGCGTCGTCGAGCACGACGCGTGGGAATCCGACGCCGGGTCCTCCGCTCTGGGGGCGCCGGGCGTCCCGCTCACCGTCTCCGCCTCGGTGCTGATCGCCGTCGCCTGGTTCACCAGCCTCGCCGGCACCGTGCTGGCCGACCGGCTGGGAGTCGGCGGCGGCTCCACCCTCGTGCTGCTCGCCCTTGCGCTGCTCGTCGCCCGAGGCGTAACGGGCCTGCTGGTACGCCCGCTGCGCCGGGTGTTCCAGCCCGATGATCCGCCGCCCTCGCGCCAGGACTTCATCGGTCAAATCGCCGTGGTCCGGACCGGCCGGGTGGACGCCCGTTTCGGGCAGGCCGAGGTGGCAGCCGCCGACGGCTCGACCGCCGTCGTGCAGGTCCGTCAGACCGGCTCCGATCCGCTCACCCACGGCAGTTCCGGCCTGCTCTACGCATACGACGAGCGCGGCGAGTTCTTCTGGGTCGCACCGTTCGACGCGGATCTCGGTCCCCGCACCGCCGGCTGAACCCCGGCCGCTGCGCCTCTCACCGCACTTCAGTGCACCTTCATCGCAAGGAAATCACCATGGATGCCATCTCCTTGGGCATCGGCGTGCTCATCGCCGTTGTCCTGCTCATCGCGGTCGCGTTGCTCTTCATCGTCAGCCGGCTCTTCCGCAAGGTCGAGCAGGGCAAGGCGCTGATCGTCTCGAAGATGCGGAAGGTCGACGTGACCTTCACCGGGCAGGTCGTGCTGCCCGTGCTGCACAAGGCCGAGGTCATGGACATCTCGGTGAAGACCATCGACATCAGCCGGACCGGCCGTGACGGCCTGATCTGCCAGGACAACATCCGCGCCGACATCCGGATCTCGTTCTTCGTACGGGTCAACAAGACGGTCGAGGACGTGATCAAGGTTGCCCAGGCGATCGGCACCCAGCGGGCGAGCGACAAGGCGACCTTGCAGGAACTGTTCAACGCCAAGTTCTCCGAGGCCCTGAAGACGGTCGGAAAGCAGCTCGACTTCGCCGACCTCTACACCAAGCGCGACGAGTTCCGGGACCGGATCATCCAGGTCATCGGCACCGACCTGAACGGCTACAGCCTGGAGGACGCGGCGATCGACTACCTGGAGCAGACCCCGCTGAGCCAGCTGGATGCCGCGAACATCCTCGACGCCCAGGGCATCAGGAAGATCACCGAGCTGACGGCCATCGAGCACGTGCGCACGAACGAGTTCCAGCGCACGGAGGAGAAGGAGATCACCCGGCAGAACGTCGACGCCCGCGAGGCCATCCTGGAACTGGAGCGCCGCCAGGCCGACGCCGAGATCAAGCAGCGCCGCGAGATCGAGACCGTACGGGCCAAAGAGGAGGCCGAGACGGCGCGCGTGCAGGAGGAGGAGCGGCTGCGCGCGCAGAGCGCCTTCCTCAAGACGGAGGAGCAGCTCGGCATCCAGCGCGAGAACCAGGCTCGCGAGGTCGCCGTCGCGGAGAAGAACCGTGAGCGGGTCATCGCCATCGAGAGCGAGCGGATCGAGAAGGACCGCCAGCTGGAGGTGATCGCCCGGGAGCGGGAGACCTCACTGACCCGGATCTCCGCCGAGAAGGAAGTGGAAGCGGAGCGTCGCGACATCGCCGAGGTCATCCGCGAGCGGGTCGCCGTCGACCGTACCGTCGCCGAGCAGGAGGAATCGATCAAGCGGCTGCGCACCGTCGAGGAGGCCGAACGGAACCGGCAGGCGATCGTCATCGCCGCCGAGGCCGAGGCGCAGGAGAAGCTCGTCAAGGACATCAAGGCCGCGGAGGCCGCCGAACAGGCCGCCGTACACCGCGCGGCCGAGGAGATCACCCTCGCCGAGGCGCGGGTCAGGTCCGCCGACCTCGACGCCCGCGCCAAGCTCCGCCTCGCGGAGGGCATCCAGGCCGAGACCGCGGCGCCCGGGCTGGCGGCGGTGCAGGTACGGGAGAAGGAGGCCGACGCCATCGAGAAGACCGGCCTGGCGGAAGCCGGAGCCACCGAGGCGCGGCTGAGGGCGCAGGCCGAGGGTACGAAGGCACAGGCGAGCGCCGAGGCCGCGATGATCGGCGAGAAGCTGAAGGCCGAGGCGGCCGGGCTCACCGAGAAGGCGGCCGCGATGGCCGCGCTGGACGAGGCCTCGCGCACCCACGAGGAGTACCGCCTGCGCCTGGCGGCGGAGAAGGACATCCGGCTGGCAGGGCTCGAAGTCCAGCGGCAGGTCGCCGAGGCGCAGGCCATGGTGGTCGCGGCCGGACTGGAGAAGGCCGACATCAACATCGTCGGCGGCGACTCGGTGTTCTTCGACCGTCTCGTCTCCTCGATCTCGCTCGGCAAGGGGGTCGACGCCTTCGTCCAGAACTCCGACACCGCGCAGCGCCTGGCGGGGCCCTGGCTGGACGGCACGTCCGACTTCACCGAGGACGTCACACGGGTACTCAGCTCCGTCTCCACGGCGGACGTCCAGAACCTGACGGTGTCGGCTCTGCTGATGAAGCTCATGCAGGGCGGCGGCGCACAGTCCGGACAGCTCGGCGAGCTGCTGGAGAAGGCGGGGCAGCTCGGACTCGCCGACATGCCGCTCGCGCGCCTGAACACCGCCGGCCTCAACGGGTCCGCCAAGGCCTGACCCGAGCCGAGGGCCGACCGGGGCCGCCGCGCACGACGCGGTGGCCCCAGGGGCCCTGAGTCCACCCGAAAACACAGCCGGCCGCACGCACCCGCAGGGAGCCACCCATGACCAGCCCGTCCCCTCTGGACGCGGGTACCTACGAGGTGCTGCGCGACCGCCTCACCACCCAGGCCGGTGACCTGGCCCGGCGGACCGAGGCCCTCAACACCCTGCGCACCGCGGAGTTCGGCTCCATCGGGCTGGCCCTCGAAAGCACCGGCAGCCTGCGCACCGAGCGGGCCTGCGTCCCCCGCGACGTCGTGGCCGTGGGCGACGCCCTGCTCTTCGGCTACAACGCTTTCCCCGGCGGAGCGCCCGAGACCGCCGTCGCCGACGTCTTCGCCCTGCACGACCGCGACCTGAACCCGCTCCCCGGGGACGCCGTCCCCGGACTGCTGGACGACCCGGCCTTCCTCCGTGAATTCGCAGCCCTCCACCGGTACTACCGCCAGGCCCGCCTCCTGCGCCTGCACCACGTCGAGGGCAAACTGCTCGCCGTCTTCCGCACCGGCGAGGCCGGCGAGGACATCCGGGCCCTGCGCTGGACACTGCACCCCACCGACGGCACCGCTTCCTTCCTGGACGCACAGGGCGACCGGGACCACATCCTGCCGCCCGCCCACGACTTCGAGTGGACGGCCACCACCCGCGAGGACCACGTCCCCGGCCGACACCCGCACGTCTCCATCGGCGGCGACGTGTTCGTCACGACGGTCGGCGGCAGCCTGACCGTCAAGACCGAGGACGACACCGAGACCGACCGCGGCATATGGGCCGAGCCCGTCGAGGACCCGCTCCAGTCCCTCGCCGACGCGGAGGTCGAGCACGCCCGGGTCGGTCCGCTGCTCCTGCTGCGCGTGCGCCCGTACAAGGAGGAGACGCGCCGGCACCTGGTCTTCGACACCGCCACCAAGACCGTCGTCCGTCTCGACGGCATCGGACAGGCCGCACGCCGACTGCCCGAGGACCAGGGGATCGTCTTCCCCGGCGGTTACCACCTCGCCACCGGCGGTCCCAAGACCTTCGACATCGACACCGAAGGCCTGGAGTTCGAGCGGACCGTGCGCTCGCCCAACGGCGAGGACGTGCTGTACGTCTTCCACGCCCGCGCCCAGGGACGCAGCCTGCTCCTCCCGTACAACGTGATCCGCCACGAGGTCGCCGCCCCGCTCTCCTGCCACGGATACGCCCTCTTCGACGACGGCGACCTCCTCGTCCTGCGGGCCGAGTCGCAGGAGCCGGCCCGCGTGCACCCGCTCCAGCGGTGGGGCTCCCCGTACGTCTCCGACACCCATGCCGCAGCCCGGCCCACCGGCTCCGGCCCGCTCGCGCGCATCGGCAACGCCGACCTCGTACGCGGCATCTCGGACCTCCTGTCCCTCACCAACACCGCACGGGACACGACTCCGACCACCGGCGTGTACGAGACGCTCGTCGCAGCCTGCGTACGGGCGGCCGACCGCCACCACTGGCTGGGCGAGGCCGACCTCGGCGGCCTCAAGGCCGCACTCGACGAGCTCCGTTCCACCGCCGAGCAGGTGGTGACCGAGTTCGAAACCGTGCGGGAACTGACCCGCCGGGCCGCCGACGCCGTCAACGAGGCGGAGGCCGAGACCACCTCGCTGGTGCGGACGGCCCGTGGCGAGGCGCCCCGCACCACCGGCGAGTGG
Source organism: Streptomyces sp. NPDC048331 (assembly GCF_043201215.1). Classification (NCBI taxonomy): domain Bacteria; kingdom Bacillati; phylum Actinomycetota; class Actinomycetes; order Kitasatosporales; family Streptomycetaceae; genus Streptomyces; species Streptomyces sp. NPDC048331. The sequence goes on from NZ_JBICYT010000006.1 coordinate 232,462, forward strand.
ATCAACCTGCTGACTGGGCTGCGCCGCGCCCACGGGCACGTGCTCACACTCAAGGAGATCCGGTACTCCGACACCGACCGCATCGACGGGCTGGCCGCCGACGTCGAGGCCGACATCGCGTCCTTCGCCGGGCGTGCCGTGGCCTTCCTCGCGCACACCGACGCATTCACCGGCTACCACGAGGACATCGCCCGGATCCGCACGGCGGCGGCGGACATCACCACCGTCGCCGAGGCGGCGCCCCTGCTCGCCCGCCTCGACGAGTCGGCCGAGAGCCTGAGCACCGTCACCGAGGTCGTCGCCGGACTGGAGACCGGCGACGCCACGGTCCGTACGGGCATCCTGGAGCGGATCGCCGACGTGCTCGGCGGCGCCAACCGGGCCCGCGCCACCCTCGACGCGCGCCGCCGCGAACTCCTCGTCCACGAGGGGCGGGCGGAGTTCGCCGCCGAGTCCGCCCTCCTGAGCCAGGCCGTCACCGGAGCGCTTGCGGCGGCCGACACCCCGCAAGCGTGCGACGACCAGCTCGCCCGCCTGCTGCTGAGGCTGGAGAACCTGGAAGCCCGGTTCGCGGACTCCGACACCTTTCTCACCGAACTGGCCGACCGGCGCGCCGAGGTCTACGAGGCGTTCTCCTCCCGCAAGCAGACCCTTCAGGACGAGCGGGCCCGCCGGGCCGAGCGACTCGCCGAATCGGCCGCACGCATCCTGGAGACCGTCAGCCGCCGCGCGGCCGGACTCCCGGACGCCGACGCGGTCAGCACCTTCTTCGCCTCCGATCCGATGGTCTCCAAGGTCCGCCGCACCGCCGACGAACTGCGGGAGCTGGGGGAGCGGACCCGGGCCGAGGAGCTCGACGGCCGGGTCAAGGCCGCCCGGCAGGAGGCCGCCCGCGCCCTGCGCGACCGCGCCGAGCTGTACGCGGACGGCGGCCGGACCGTACGCCTGGGACGGCACCGCTTCGCCGTCAACACTCAGCCGCTCGACCTCACCGTGGTCCCGCAGGGCGACGGCCTCGCCTTCGCGCTCACCGGCACCGACTACCGCTCCCCGGTCACCGACCCGGAGTTCGCGGCCACCCGTCCCTACTGGGGCCGGACGCTGGCCTCCGAGAACGCCGAGGTTTACCGTGCGGAGTACCTGGCCGTACGACTCCTCACCGAGCACGGACCCGACGCCCTGGCCGGGGCCGACCTGCCCGACCTCGTGCGCCGCGCAGCCGAAGCCGCGTACGACGAGGGCTACGAGCGGGGGGTCCACGACCACGACGCGACCGCGATCCTGACCGTTCTCCTGCGCCTGCACGAGGGCGCGGGCCTGCTGCGCCACACGGCGGCGGTCCGCGCCGAGGCCCAGCTGTTCTGGGCACACCGTACGACCGGCCCCGAGCGGGCGACCTGGACCCGCCGAGCGGCCTCGCTCGCCCGCGTCCGGACGGCCTTCGGACCGACAGCGGCGATCGCAGCGTTCCAGGAGGAGCTGGCCGGGGCCATGGGCGCCGGCCGGCAGTGCGCCGAGTACCTCTTCGAGGAGCTGGCCGGCGGCCCCGAGGGGTTCGTCACCCGTGCCGCCACCCGGACCCTGCTCGACAAGTTCCGTCGTTCGGTGGGCACCTCGGCCTACGACGAAGACCTCGCGGCCCTGCCCGTACCCGCGGACCGGCGTCAGCTCGTGGAGGCCTGGCTCACCGCGTACGCCGCAGCCACCGGCGAGCCGCTCGGCCCCGGCGACCTCGCGGAGGCCGTGGCTGTCGAACTCTGCCCGGACCTTCTCCGATACGAGTCGGACGCCGAGCTGACCGGTACCGCCGAAGGCCTGTTCGGCAGGCACCCCCGCATCGCCGCCGACCGGACCCTGACCATCCGCATCGACGAACTCCTCGCCCGCACCGCCGATTTCGCGGCCTCAGAGGTCCCCGGCTTCCGCGCCTACCAGCGGACCCGTACCGCGCTCGTCGCGGCCGAACGGGCCCGGCTGCGGCTGGACGAGTACCGCCCCAGAGTGATGTCCTCCTTCGTCCGTGGCCGCCTCCTCGACGAGGTCTGCCTCCCGCTCATCGGCGACAACCTCGCCAAGCAGATCGGCACCATGGGCGAGACCAGGCGCACGGACAGTAGCGGCCTCCTGCTGCTCGTCTCCCCGCCCGGCTACGGCAAGACGACCCTGATGGAATACGTCGCCGACCGGCTCGGCCTGGTCCTGGTCAAGGTCAACGGCCCGGCCCTCGGCCACGCGGTCACCTCCCTCGACCCGGCTGAGGCCCCGGACGCCACAGCCCGCCAGGAGGTCGAGAAGATCAATTTCGCGCTGGAGGCGGGTAACAACACCCTCCTCTACCTGGACGACATCCAGCACGCCTCGCCGGAGCTCCTCCAGAAGTTCATCCCCCTCTGCGACTCCACCCGCCGGATGGAGGGCGTGTGGAACGGCGAGGCCCGCACCTACGACCTGCGCGGCAAGCGCTTCGCCGTCTGCATGGCCGGCAACCCCTACACCGAGTCCGGGGAGCGCTTCCGGATTCCCGACATGCTGGCCAACCGGGCCGACGTGTGGAACCTCGGCGACGTCCTGACCGGCAAGGAGGAGGCCTTCGCCGCCAGCTTCGTGGAGAACGCCCTCACCTCGAACCCGGCCTTGGCCCAGCTCGCCGGCCGTGACCGCGCCGACCTGGACCTCCTGCTGCGGCTCGCCGACGGCGACCCCACCGCGCACACGGACCGGCTGGCCCATCCGTACGCCCCGGCCGAACGGGACCGGATCCTCGCGGTCCTGCGCCACCTGCTGACCGCCCGCACCACGGTCCTCGCGGTCAACGCCGCCTACATCGCCTCCGCCGCCCAGAGCGACGCCACCCGTACCGAGCCGCCGTTCCGGCTCCAGGGCTCGTACCGGAACATGAACAAGATCGCCGCACGCATCGACCCGGTCATGAACGACGCCGAGCTCACCTCCCTCCTCGACGACCACTACGCCGCCGAGGCGCAGACCCTCACCTCCGGCGCCGAGGCCAATCTGCTCAAGCTCGCCGAACTCCGGGGCACGCTCACCCCGCCCCAGGCCGCCCGCTGGGTTGCGATCAAGGCGTCCCACGTCCGCGCCGAGGCCTTGGGAGGCCCGGACTCGGACCCCCTCACCCGCGCGGTGGCGGCCCTCGGCCTCCTGGCCGACCGTGTCGCCTCGGTCGAATCGGCCATCACCCGCGCCACCGATCCCCGCCACGCCCTCGTCAACCCCGCCGCCCGCCACGCCGTCCGCCCGGACGAGCCGCCGCGCAGGTCGTGAGGCCGTGACCGGTGCGACTCTCGTACCACTCCGGCGCGTGCGAGGGGTCGGCCACATAGGCGGCGACCTGCTCGCACGGAACGGCGATCACGGTCTCGGTCAGCACGTCGACCTTCATCGGGATCCTCGGACGGTCAAGAAGGGGTTGGGCTGATCATCGGCATCCCGGCCTCGCCGTCCCGTCCGTCCCATCCGTCCCGTCCCCTGGGACGGACGGGCGGCCCTCAGCCCGCCGCCGGAGCCAGGGCCGGGTCGGAGAAGAACGTCGAGGGAGCGGTCACCCCGGCGATCACCCGGGCGAACCCGTCCATCGCCTCCTGCCGCTGCGCGATGGCGCCGAACATCTGCTGCTGCTCCGGGGTCGGTGGGTCCAGCTGGGCGAAGTCGGCGGTGAACTCGTACATCTCCCGTACCCGCCCGTCGCGGGCTTCCTGGTAGTCCCGCATGGCGTCCTCGAAGGGGCGTTGTCCGGTGAGGGCCTCGTCGACGGCCCGGGCGCACAGCTCCGCGTCCTGGAAGGCGTCCTGGATGCCCTGCGCGGTGATGAAGTCCTTGAGGTAGCCGGCGTCCCCGACCAGGGCCCAGCCCGGTCCGTAGGGTGTGCGGAAGTAGTTCGGGACGGCGGTCCCGACGAGCCGTTCCACGCGGGTGGCCGAGGCGGTCCGCTCGGCGAGGGAGGGCGCCAGCGCGATGGTGGCCAGGTACTCGCTCTCGGCGTCGGCCCGGTGCGCCTCGAATTCGTGCATCGGCCAGCTGCAGATGAGCAGGGTCAGGCCGTCGTTGGTGGGCCAGCCCGCGAACGCCCGGTCGGGCCGCAGGAAGGCCTCGAAGTGCTCGAACCCGAGCCCTGACCAGTAGGTGTAGTAGCTGGCCTGCAGTTTCGGTTTCTCGGAGTACGGGGCGGCTCCGACGGTCCGCGCGACGAACGAGTGGGCACCGTCCGCGCCGATCACCACCCGGGCGTGCTCCGCCACCTGGGGGCCCTCGTGTTCGCGCCCCCGGATCCCGGTGACGGCTCCGTCCGTACCCTCGCCGCCCGTCACCAGCTCCTCGACGGAGAATCCCTCCCGTACCTCGGCGCCCGCTTCCGATGCTGCATCCACGAGGATCTTGTCCAGGACGGTGCGGCGGGGAGCGTACGAGCCGGAGAACCCGCACCCGGCCGGTGAGCCCGCCAGGGTGAGCGGTCCGAGGTCGAAGGCGTAGGTGGTGATCTCCGGCAGATCGCCGGCGGTCACCCGGCTCAGCAGGCCCCAGCGGTCCAGCGCCGCCAGGCCCGGCGGGTGGATCAGATGTGTGGAGACGGTGTCGCTCGGGAAGCGGGCGCGGTCCACCAGAAGCACCCGGTGGCCCCGGCGGGCCAGCAGCATCGCGGTCGGCGCACCCGCGCAACGGGCCCCGACGACGATGGCGTCGTAGCTCTTGTTCGTCATGGCGTCACCTGCCGGTCGCTGTTCTTCCACGCTATACGCGGCCCCCGGCAGGCGCGCCCGGGAGGAGGTGCCCGCGTGGGCGCCGACCCTCGTCCGTCGCCGGAGACGGTGGAGATGCGTAGGCTTGAGGTGAGGGCCCGCCGGTGCCGGCGGGCGTTCTCCGCCGGGGCAGTGACGTGCGGTCGTAATGACCGGTGCCTACACGCTCGCGACCAGCGCGGGCGAGCCCGGTCGGGCACGCGGAGCCTTCGGAGGAGGGTCTCGTCATGACGACCGCGGTCAGCCGCGCCGATGTCGAAGCGGACATCAAGGAAACCCTGGGCCTGGTGCCGCACTTCTTCCAGAGCATCCCGACCGAGCTGCTGGGCCCGGAGTGGGAGATCTTCAAGCGGATCGAACTCGGCGAGACGCTGATCCCGAACAAGTACGAGGAGCTGATCGGCGTCGGGCTGCACGCCGAGACCAAGTGCCGGTACTGCAGCCTGTTCCACGCCGAGGCCGCCAAGCTCTTCGGTGCCTCGGATGAGGAGATCCGGGAAGCCGTGCACTACGCGAAGGCGAGTCTCGGCTGGAGTGCCTACATCAACGGCATGCAGGAGGACTACGACCAGTTCGCCTCCGAGCTGGGACAGGTCGTCGAGTACGTACGTTCCAAGGGCTGACCGATGCTGCTGGAGAGGCTGCGCCCGGCGGTACTCCGAGGCACGTTCCACGTGTACGAACTGTCCGCACTGGTCACGGCGGCCCGTTACGTCGTGGAGTCCGCTCCGGCCGACGTACCGGCCGAGTCACTGGACCATCTGCGCCAGCTGCTCGACGACTACGACCGACAGGTGCAAGACCTGCCGGCCGCGGCCGCCGAGCCGACAGGAGGCAGCCCCGCACCGTGAACGCAGCGATGGCGGCTCCATCTCCTCATGGTCACGCCCGGTGCTCCGCCCGGCACGTCATGGGGCCCTGCGGGACAGTGGGCCCATGACGTACGACGAGGGCCTGGCCCAGCGGATCAGGGAGCAGCTCGGCGAGAGGCCGGACATCACCGAGAAGCGGATGTTCGGCGGTCTGTCCTTCCTGCTGGGCGGACACATGAGCGTGGGCGTGGTCGGCGACGAGCTCATCGCCCGGGTGGGTCCGGACCGGGCCGAGGAGGCGCTCGCCCGGCCCGAGGCCCGGCCCATGGACTTCACCGGCCGCCCGATGCGCGGCTGGGTGACGGTCGCAGGCCCTGCCCTCGCGGAAGACTCCGTTCTGCGGCACTGGGTGACGACGGCGGTGGCCTTCGCCTGCACGCTCCCCCCGAAGTAGCGAAGCCGGCGAGAGCACCCGCCTTCTCCCCGTAGGCCAGATGGCGCCCCTTGGGGACCAGTTGGGGACCACCGCCCATGTCGGCGAGTGCACGGCAGGTGCCTGCATGCCCGCTGTGCGTCCTTGGATTGTGGCGTATGTCGTGATTTTCTCTCCGACCCATCGATCTGGGGGTCAAGGGGTCGCAGGTTCAAATCCTGTCGTCCCGACTCGAAAGAGTCGCAGATCAGAGGCTGTATCGGAGATATCCGATGCGGCCTCTCGGTCGTTCTCGGGGACCGAGCCGCCTGACGGTTCATTCGCTCGCCGCCGGTGTCAGAGACGCGTTCCAGAAGTCGGCGTAGCGGCCGTCCCGGCGGAGCAGCGCGTCGTGGTCGCCTTCCTCCAGGATCCGGCCGTCGGCCAGGAAGACGACACGATCGGCGCGTCGGACCGTCCGCATCCGGTGCGCGACCATGACCACCGTCCGGCCGGCCATCAGGCGCTCGATGCCTTCGTGGACCGCGGCCTCGTTCACCGGGTCCAGCGCCGAGGTCACCTCGTCCAGCAGCACGACGGGCGCGTTCTTCAGCAGGGCTCGGGCGATCGAGACGCGCTGGCGTTCACCACCCGACAGCCTCGCGCCGCCCTCGCCGACATGTGCCGCCCATCCGCCGGGCAGCCGCTCGATCACCTCGTCCAGCCGCGCCGCGGTGGCCGCCGCGCGCACCTCGGCCTCGTCGGCGTCGGGGCGGCCGAGGCGTACGTTCTCCTCGATCGTGCCGTCGAAGAGGTGAACGTCCTGGAAGACGATGGCGATTCGCTCCATCAGCACCTCCGCGTTCATCGCGCGTACGTCCACACCTCCCACCCGTACAGCGCCGGCGTCCACGTCGAAGAACCGCGCGAGCAGGTGCAGCAGGGTGCTCTTGCCCGCGCCCGACGGCCCGACGACGGCGAGCCGTTGGCCCTGCGGCACGGACAGCGACATGCCGTCGATCACCGTCCGGGCCCCGCGCCGGAAGACGACGGACTCGAACTCCAGGTCATGGCATACCGGTCGGACCGGCTCGGCCGGTTCCGGCAGCGGTGCGGTGCACAGTACCGCGTCGAGCCGCGTCAGCTCGTGCCGTGCGCCGCGGAGCCGGCCGCCGATGTCCGACAGCGACAGCAGCGGATCCGCGCAGCGCGCGGCCAGCACCAGGAACGCCAGGAGCTCCGCCGCACCGAGGTGCCCGCCGAGCGCGAGGAAGGCGCCCAGGGCCAGTACGACGGTGAACGCCGTCTGCACCGCGAGGGTCAGCCCCACCACACCGGGCAGGGCCGTCACCGCCGTCCGGCGGGAGGCGCGCCGGACCTCCCGCAACGAGTCGTCGAGGACACGGAAGCGTTCCGCGGTCCGCCCGCCCGCCCGCAACACGGGCTGGGCCCGGAGGTATTCGACGACGCGCGCGGTGGCCTCGTGGTCGCGTTCCTGGCGCTCCGCGTCCATCGCGGCCATCGAGCGTCCCGTCCACACCTGGATCGCCGCCACGACCGGTACGGCGGCCGACGCGGCAAGCCCCAACTGCCAGTTGAAGACCAACATGACGGCAACGATCGTCAGGGGGGTCACCACGGCGGACACGAACGGTGCCAGCAGGTGCGCGATCACACTCATCGCCTGGAGGACGCCCCGGCCGGCCAGGGCGGACACCTCCCCGACACGGCCGGCGTCGTACCAGCCGATGGGCAGTCGGGCCAGGTGGTCGCCGAGCCGGTGGTACGTACCGCGCAACAGCGTGGTCCCGGCACGGAAACCGGACCGGTCGCTGACGAAGCGCAGGACCGCGTAGCCGGCGATCGCGGCCCCGAACGCGATCAGCCAGGGCCAGGCGTCCTCGGGATTGCTGCCGAACAGGGCCCGCAGCACGGGGACCAGCAGGGCGTAGGAGACGCCCTCGACGAGGGCGGTCGTCGTCATCAGGGCCACGGTGCGACGCACGGGCCGGGCGTGTTCGTGGCCGAGCACGCGTAGCAGCGTACGGATCATCGGGGCTCGCCTCCTCGCGGTACGTCATCGTGGGTTTCGTCCTCGGCGGCGACCGCCGATCGGTGTGCTTGCCGGAGCGCGGTGAACATCCCGTTCCGTGCGAGCAGTTCGGCGGGCCGGCCGCGCTCCACGACGACTCCGTCGTCGAGCACGACGACGGTGTCGGCGTCCATGATCGTCTCCAGCCGATGGGCGATGACGAGAACGGTCCGATCACCGGTGGGTGCCGTCAGGGCCCGGCGCACCGCCAGTTCGGTCCGCGGGTCGGCGAAGGCGGTCGCCTCGTCGAGCACGAGAACGGGTGTGTCGGCCAGCAGGGCGCGCGCGAGCGAGATCCGCTGTGCCTCGCCACCCGACAGCCCGGTGTCCTCGCCGATCACCGACTCGTATCCGCGCGGAAGTTCTCGGATCCGGTCATGGATCTGCGCCTGCCGGGCGGCGCGCACCACGTCCTCCCGGTCGGCGTGGGGGACCGCGAGCGCGATGTTGTCCGCGACCGACGCGCGTAACAGGGAGACGTCCTGGAAGACGAAGGAGACCATCCGGTGGAGGTCCCGGGCGGCGAGCTCGCGCAGATCGACACCGCCGACCAGGACGCGCCCGTGGGTCGGGTCGAAGAACCGGGGCAGCAACCGCACCAGCGTGGACTTCCCGCTTCCCGACGGCCCGACGATCGCGGTGACCGTGCCCGGTTCGAGCACCAGGTCGATTCCGCGCAGCACCTCGCGATCGGCGTCGTAGCCGAATCGGACGTCACGCAGTTCCACCCGGTGTCCCCGCGGCGCGACCGGGTGCGCGGGCTCCGGGAGCGGCGGTACGTCGAGTACCTCCCGGATCCGGCCGACCGCGCGCCCCGCGGCCTGCATCTCGTCGAAGCCGTGGCCCAGGGCCGCCACCGGAGCGGTCAGGCCCAGCCCGAGCAGGAGGAAGGGCAGCAGGTCGGCCGGGGCAAGGTCGCCGTTCGTGATCAGCGTCGTACCGCCGATCAGGACGACGAGCAGCACGAACGGCGGTGACAGGACGAGTTGCATCCCCGCGGCCACGGTGGAGACGCCGTGCACCCACCGGCGGAAGATGCGGACGAAGTCGTCGGTCGCCGCGCGGAACCGACGGTGGGCCCGCCCGGATCCGCCGTACGCCTTGACCACGGCGATGCCCTCCACGAACTCGACGACCGAGTCGGCGATCCGCCCCATGCCCGCGTCGAACTCCCGCTGCTCGCGCAGCCGGGTCGGGGTCATCAACAGGGGGACCAGCGCCACCGCCGACACCACCGGTATCAGCGTGATCAGGGTCAGCCGCCAGTCGATGGTGAACAGGTAGACCAGCGACACCAGGGGCACCACGAACGCGGAGACGAGCTCTCCGGGAGTATGGGCGATGAACGGGTGCACGGCACTCACGTCCTCGCCCACCACCTTGGCCAGTTCGCCGGTCCGACGCCGGGCGAACCAGCCGATCGGCACGCGCCCGAGCTGGGCCGCCAGCAGCCGACGGAAGGCGAACTGCACCTGGCCGTCGACGATGTGTCCGATCCCGGACGAGGCGGCCGTGCACAGCAGCCGGACGAAGAGGCCGGCCGCACCCGTGAGGACGACGCTCCCCACATGATCGTGATCGACCGGGGCGGGGGACAGGAGGGCACGCCCGAGCTCGACGACCGCCAGCAGCGGCAGCAGACCCGCGAGGGCGCCCACGACCTGCAGGATCACGACGGCGGCGAAACTCGGGTAGTACGGGCGCAGCAGCCCCCTCAGGCTGGGTCCCGTCGCGGAATCGGCCTCGGGCGGGGGTGCGGAGCGCTCCCTCGTCGGGGCGGGCTCGGTGGTGGTCATGGGCCTCCTGTCTTCGTCGTACGCATCGGTGTTCGCGTGCCGGCGTGGCACGCCGTGATCAAGGGCGCCCGGACGAGCGGGCGGGGAGTGGGTCGTGGTCCTCGGTCCGCTCGACCCGGGCCGGTGGGGCGCTCCTCCGGAGGACGGTGAGGGCGACGAGGACCGCGGCGGCCAGGAGCACGGCGCCGAGGCTCAGACCGAGCGCGTATCCGTCGTTGAGCGTCGTGGATGTCGTGGGTGTCGCGGTCCCACCGGCGCGTCGGTGCGCCGCGGCGCCGAGGACGGCGAGTCCGATCGAGGCGCCGATCTGGCGCGAGCTGTTGAGCAGGCCGGCGGCGGTGCCGGTCTCGTGGCTCGCGACGCCGAGCGTGGCGAGGGAGGTCACCGGGCCGAGGCAGAGCCCGAAGCCGGTGCCGGTGACGATCGAGGGTCCGAGGACGTCGGTGAGGAAGGCGCCGCCCGGGCTGATCAGGCCGAACCAGGCCAGCCCGGTCGCCCCGAGGAGTCCGCCGACGACCAGCAGGGTGCGGGGGGCGAGCCGGTGGCCGAAGGTGACGGCGAGCACGGAGCCGGTGACCACGGCGAGGGCGAACGGCAGGAACATCAGCCCGGTGCGCGCGGGCCCCGTCCCGAGGATGTGTTGGAGGTAGAGGGACACGAAGTAGAAGCTGGGCGTCATGGCCGCGCCGATCAGGAACGTGTAGGCGTTCGCGCCGGCGACCGAGCGGTTGGCGAAGAGGCCGAGCCGGAGCAGCGGCTCTCGGGTGGTGGCCGTCTCGACACGGATGAACGCGGCCAGCAGTGCGGCAGCGACCGTCAGGGTCGTCAGGGTGACCGGCGAGGTCCACGCGTACCGGTCCGTGCGGACGACGCCGAACACCAGCAAGGTCATGCCCGCCGTGGCCAGGACGGCACCGAGCACGTCCGGGCGGCCACCGCGAGCGGCCGGCGGCCCGGCGGCGACACCGCGCCAGGCCAGGACCGACGCGCAAGCGGCCATCGGCACGTTCACGAACATGACCCACCGCCAGCCGGCGTACTCGGTGAGCAGGCCGCCCAGCAGAACGCCCAGCGCGCCGCCGGCGGCGTTGGTCGCACTCCACGTCCCGAAGGCCCGCACCCGGGCCCTGCCCGTGGGAAACGTCGCGGTCAGCAGTGCCAGCCCGGCCGGAGCCAGCAGGGCGGCCCCGACACCCTGTACGGCTCGGGCGGCGACGAGGTGGCCCGGTTCCTGCGCGAAGCCGCCGGCGAGGGAGGCGAGTCCGAACAGGCCGAGTCCGAGCAGCAGGATCCGCTTGCGGCCGTAGCGGTCGGCGGCCTTGCCGCCCAACAGGAGCAGACCGCCGAAGGTGAGGGCGTAGGCATGGATCACCCAGGTCAGATCCACCGCGCCGAAGCCGAGGCCGGCGGCGATGCGCGGGAGTCCGACGTTCACGACCGACAGGTCCAGCGAAACCATGAACTGCACGAGTGCCACCGCCGCGAGCGTGCGCCCCGGCTGGGTTGCCGAGTCGTGCGTCATCACGAACTCCTCTCAAGACATTGGTCTTTGGATTTCCGAACGCGTTCCGAAAGTAGCACGGGAGAGCCCGCCGTGAACACGGGATCCGATGCGCACCCGTGGTGAGGCGAAGGGCGGCGGGGCGGCATGATGGGACGATGTCCCGAGCGCCCGCATCGCACGGCCGCACCGGCCGGCCGCCCCTGACCTCCCGTGCGCAGATCCTGGTGACCGCCCGTCGGCTCATCGACGAGGACGGTTGGGAGAAGCTGACGATCCGCCGCCTGGCCGCCGAGATCGGCGTAGGAGCGACGACCCTGTACCACCACATCCGCAACAAGGACGACCTGTTGCTCCTCCTGCTCAACCACCACATCGAGCAGATCGGGCGTCCGGCACTGCCCGACGCACCGCGCGAGCGCATCGTCGCGGCCGCCACCGCGATGCACGACGCCCTCACGGCCTGGCCCTGGGCGGCGGAGGTCCTCTCGGCCGACGGTTTTGTCGGCCTCCTCGACGAATCGGCGATGTGGATGGTCGAAGCCGTCGTGGCGGGCGCGGGCGACCACGGATGCACACCGGAGCAGAGCGTCGACGTCTTCCGCAGCATCTGGTACTTCACCGTCGGCGAGGTCCTCGTACGCGCCCACTCCGCCCGCCGACAGGGCGAGGGCCGGCCCTTCGCCTACCGGGACGACCTGGACCCCGCCCAGGTGCCCCACCTGGCCGCCATCGGCGTCCGATGGGCCGAACTGGCCGCGCGGGACGTCTACCCCGAGGGTCTCCGCACGTTCGTCGACGGGCTGCTCGCCCGCGCCACCCCCCGCGCGAGCGGCTGAGCGCGGACCGATCGGCGGGAGAACCCCAGGTCCCGGTGCCGGGACCGCCCCCCGCACGTGCCACCCTGGTCCCGAGTCGGTGGCGGGTGAAGGTGCGCGTCGGGAGCGGGGGAAGAACGTGGCGGACCGGGAAGTGCCGGAGGAGCGGCTCGGCGAATATGTCGACATACTGCGGCAGGTGTGTGTCACGGGGCGCCGCCTCACCCGCGACGAGCTGGAGTCCCGCCGCGCCGAGGGGCAGCTCGCGGCGGAGGCGGGTCTGCCGCTGCGCGGGCTGATACGGGACCACCTGGCCGCCGCCCAGAGCGTCCGGACGCGCTCGCAGACGTCCCTGCTGGCCGCCGTCGAGCAGGCGGTGGACGCGTTCGTCGAAGGGTACGAGCGCTCCCAGCGTCAGGCGGTCCGTCAGGAGGAGGCAGCCCGGCGCGAGTTCATCGACGACCTGCTGTACGGGCGCAGCGGGCTGGGCCTGTTGGCGGAGCGGGCCGAACGGTTCGGGCTGCGCCTGTCGCAGGCCCACGCGGTGGCCGTGGCCGCCGGTCCCGAGCCGTACGGCGACGGCTACCCCGTGGCGCGCCGCATCGAGGAGGCGGTCCTCGGCCGATTCGGCACCCGGCACATCCTGCTGGCCACCAAGGACGGCAGCCTGATCTGCGTGGCCCCCGGCGACCAGCCGGATGTCCTGGCCTACTTCGCCCAGCAGGCGCACGCCGCGACGGACGGCGGACGGGTCGCCGTCGGCCGCTCCCACCCCGGCCCCGGCGGAGTCGTCCACTCCTACGAGGAGGCCCTCAACGCCCTCGATCTCGCCGAACGGATGGGCCTGGCGGGGCCGGTGCTGCACGCCTCCGACCTCCTGGTCTACCCGGTCCTCAGCCGTGACCGGCAAGCCCTCGCCGACCTCGTGGAGAGTGTCCTGGGCCCGCTCCGCCAGGCGCGCGGTGGCCACCGGCCCCTGCTGGACACCCTCACCGCCTATTTCGACAGCGGCTGCGTGGCCACGGAGACCGCCCGCCGGCTCTCGCTCAGCGTGCGCGCCCTGACGTACCGGCTCGAACGCGTCCACACCCTCACCGGTGCGAACCCGGCGGAGTCGGCGGACCGTTACACCCTCCAGACCGCGGTGATCGGCGCGCGACTGCTGGGCTGGCCCGGGACCACGGGTTGACCCCTCCTGCCGCACCACGGCGTAAACGAGTCGTAAAGATTGCCGAGGGTAGGCAATGTGCGACGCTCTCGTGCTCCGGCACGATGCTCTTGTCCGGCGGTGATACCGGCTGAGTGGGGAGGTGCTCATGGACTTGTTTCTGGGTCTCGGCATCGGGGGAATCGTCCTGCTGGCCGCCTCGCTGGTGTTCGACGGGGTCCTCGAAGGTGTCTTCGACGGCGCCCTGGACGGACTGTTCGACGGGTGGCTGTCGCTCCCGGTGATCGCGGGCTTCGTCTCGATGCTCGGTTTCACGGGGGCGATCGTGCTCGGGACCACAGGTCTCGGGCCGGGAGCGGCGGCCGCCGCCGGGGCCGTGGCCGGTGCGGGGGCCGGCTGGTCGACGTACCGGCTGAGCCTGGCCCTCGCCCGGGACGGCAGCGGGGCCGCCCCGCGCCACGGCGAGCTCGTCGGGTCGGCCGGCACCGTGGTCACCGCCATCCCCGCGGGCGGGTACGGCGAGGTCATGCTGCGGCTGGGCGGCCAACCGGTCAAGTACGCCGCGACCGCCGACGGTCCGGTCGCCCGCGGCGCCGAGGTGTGGGTGACGGCGACGCCGTCACCGACGTCGGTCGGCGTGCGCGCCGTCGAACGCTGACCCGAGCGCCGACCCGAAAGCCGGCCCGGGCGCCTCACCTTCCTACCCATCCGCCACCGATCTGCCCTCGTGAGCGCGGGCAGGGGGGATCCACCATGAGTTCAGTCGTCGTTCCGGTCGTGGGAGTGGTCGTACTCCTCGTGCTGCTCGCACTGGTCGTCGTCACCCGCTACAAGGTCGCCGGGCCCAGTGAGGCCTTCCTCATCACGGGCCGGCGCGGCAAGAAGTCCACCGATCCGGCCACCGGACAGATCTTCACCGACACCAGCGGCCAGAAGGTCGTGGTCGGCGGCGGAGTGTTCGTCGTGCCCTTCGTCCAGCAGCGCTACACCCTCGACCTGTCCAGCCGGCACATCCCGATCGCCGTCCGCGGTGCGGTCACGCTGCGCGGCATCAAGGCGCACCTCGAAGGCGTGGCGATCGTCAAGGTCGGCGGCAACGAGGACGCCATCCGCGCCGCCGCCCAGCGTTTCCTCCAGCAGCAGGACGGCATCGTCGGCTTCACCCAGGAAGTGCTCTCCGGCGCGCTGCGCGCCATCGTCGGCCGGATGTCGGTCGAGGACATCATCCGCGACCGGGCCGCCTTCGCCGGGCAGGTGGCGGAGGAGGCCGAGGCCAGTCTCTCCGGGCAGGGCCTCGTCCTGGACGCCTTCCAGATCCAGGACATCACCACCGAGGGCTCCTACCTGGAGGACCTCGGCCGCCCCGAGGCCGCCCGCGCCAAGCAGGAGGCCGACATCGCCGAGGCCAACGCCCGCCGGGCCGCCGAACAGGCCCGGCTGAAGGCCGAGGAGGAGATCGCGGTCGCGCAGCGCACCCTGTACCTGCGCCAGGCCGAGATCAAGGCCGAGACCGACGCGGCCGCCGCCCAGGCGAACGCCGCCGGCCCGCTGGCGGACGCCGACCGGCAGCAGCAGATCCTGGCCGAACAGGAGAAGGTGGCCGAACGGCAGGCCGCGCTGACCGACCGCCAGCTCGACACCGAGGTTCGCAAGCCGGCCGACGCCCGCCGCTACCAGGCGGAGCAGGAGGCCGAGGCGCTGCGGGTGGCCCGCGTGAAGCAGGCCGAGGCCGAGCGCCTCGCCGCCATCGCCGCCGCCCAGGCGGAGGCCGAGCGGGCCCGTCTGACGGGTGAGGGCGAGAAGCAGCGACGCTCCGCCCTCGCCGAGGCCGAGGCCATCGAGGGCGCCAAGCGCGGTGAGGCCGAACGAGCCCGCCGTGCGGCCATCGCCGACGCGGTACGCCTGGAGGGCGACGCGGAAGCGGCGGCGATCGCCGCCAAGGGCGCGGCGGAGGCCGAGGCGATGCAGAAGAAGGCCGACGCCTTCGAGAGCTACGGTGACGCGGCGATGGTCCAGATGCTGGTCGAGGTGCTCCCGCAGGTGGTCGCCAAGGCGGCCGAACCGCTCGGCGCCATCGACAAGATGACCGTCATCTCCACCGACGGAGCGAACCGGCTCTCCCGCACCGTCGCCGAGAACGTCGCCCAGGGGATGGAACTGCTCGGCTCCACCACGGGCGTCGACCTGGCCCAGCTGCTCAAGGGCCTCACCGCGAGCAGGTCGACCGCGATCCCCGAGCCCGTCCCGGCCAACGGCAAGATCGCGATCAGCGACTGACGTCGGCCGTCGTCCTCACCGGACGCCTCGACCGGCTCCCGCGGCTCCTACGGCTCCCGAGGAACCGCGGTCAGCCGGTGGCGGCGAGTTCACCGCTCAGCGTCCGGTGCAGACGGGCGCTGGGCTCGTTCAGCCCGATGATCCGAACGCTCTTGCCGCGCTGTGCGTACCGGTGCTCGATCGCGTCCAGCGCGGCGACCGAGGAGGCGTCCCAGATGTGCGCGGCGGACAGGTCGATGACGACCTCGACGGGGTCGCCGGCGTAGTCGAAGCGGCCCACGAGTTCGTTGGAGGAGGCGAAGAACAGCTCCCCGGTCACGGTGTAGACGACCCGGCCGCCGTCCGGGTCGGTGATCGCCGTGACATCGGCGAGCGTGGCGACCCGCTTGGCGAAGACGACCACCGCCGTGACCGATCCCGCCACGACGCCCACGGCGAGGTTGTGGGTGGCCACCACACAGACCACGGTCAGCACCATGACGGTGATCTCGCCCGCCGGCATCCGCCTGAGCGTCGCGGGCGCGACGGAATGCCAGTCGAAGGTCGCGAAACAGACCATGACCATGACGGCGACCAGGGCGGCCATCGGGATGTCGGAGACGACCGGGCCGAACACGATGCACAACACCATCAGGAACACGCCCGCGAGGAAGGTGGAGAGCCGGGTCCGCGCGCCGGAGACCTTCACGTTGATCATGGTCTGGCCGATCATCGCGCAGCCACCCATACCTCCGAGGAAGCCGGTCACGATGTTCGCGACGCCCTGCCCGACGGACTCCCGGGTCTTGGAGGACCGGGTGTCGGTGATCTCGTCGACCAGCTTCGCCGTCATCAAGGACTCCATCAGCCCGACGAGCGCCATGGCGAAGGCGTACGGGGCGACCGTGGCCAGCGTGTCGACGGTGAACGGCACGTCGGGCAGTCCGGGCGTCGGGAGCGAGGAGGGCAGCGCGCCCTTGTCCCCGACGGTCGGTACCGCGATGCCCGCGGCGACGGTGATCACCGTGAGGACGACGATCGCCACCAGCGGGGCCGGCACGGCCGTGGTGATCCTCGGGAACAGCACCATGAGCGCCAGCCCGGCCGCCAGCAGCGGGTAGACGGCCCACGGCACGTTCCGCAGCTCCGGCACCTGGGCCATGAAGACCAGGATGGCGAGCGAGTTGACGAAGCCGACCATCACCGAGCGCGGGATGAACCGCATCAGCTTGCCCACCCCCAGCGCGCCGAGCACGATCTGGAACACCCCGGCCAGGATCACCGCCGCGACCAGGTAGCCGAACCCGTGCTCCCGGTTCAGCGGCGCGATGACCAGGGCCACCGCACCGGTGGCGGCGGAGATCATCGCGGGCCGCCCGCCGACGACGGAGATGGTGACGGCCATGGTGAAGGAGGCGAACAGCCCGATCGCCGGATCCACCCCGGCGATGATCGAGAACGAGATCGCCTCCGGGATCAGCGCCAGGGCGACCACCAGCCCGCCCAGCACCTCGGTGCGCAGCACCTTCGGCGAAAGCCAGGAGGGGCGGAAGTCGCGCAGTCGCGCGGATATGGACACAGCTGAGTGGGACAAGGGGAGCAGACCTGTCAGGTGGGGCGTACGGGGGAGGGAACGACCCAAGGTACAGCGCGGTCCCGGGTCGCCCGTGCCGCGCCCGTGGGGCGGGCGACACCCGACCCCGCGATCGGAGCGGAATTCTCCGCTCAGGTCATTCCGATCAAGGCCGGCACCCGGGCGAACTGATCGGCGCACCCACGCTCAATCAAACGTGCCCACTCCGTTAACATGTTCGATCTGACAATATTCACGTTGGACCACGATAAGCGGCCGGAAATTGACATCAACGATATCGCGGGTTCTCTCTCGAACAGGTGACGGCACCAGCCCCTCCGGGCGGCCTCGACCTCGGGCCCTGCTCTGGGCCGTGGTGAGCACGATCGCCCTCGGATTCCTCGTCGCACTGGAGCTGGCCGCGCGCTGGTACGACGTACCGGGCCCGATCACCGCCCAGGCCCGAGAGGTGATCTTCGCCCCCAAGTCGGGAACCGTCCTCTACGCCAGCATGGCGTTGATGATGGTGGTGCTCACCTGGCGACAGCGGTTCATCGGACTCGCCGCCGCCATCGGCATCGACCTCGTCCTCTGGCTCGTACGGTGGGCCGTCGGCGCCCAGATGATGTTCGGCACCGGAGCGCTGTGGGTCACCCTGGCCTGGGCCGTCATCGCCGTCACGCGCCGTACCGGTCGGGAGCGCCTCCTGCTGCTCAAAGGCGTGGGGCTGGCCCTGCTGCTGGTGACCGGCCGCAAGACCGGCTACACCTGGCTGTTCATCACCTCCAAGACCCGCCCGACGGTGCTCGACCAGTACGTGGCGACCGCCGATCACGCGCTGGGCAACCCTTCGTGGGTGGCGGGCCGGATCGTCGAGGCCACCGGCACGGTCGGCTTCCGCGTCCTCGAGTTCGTCTACATCCAGCTCGCGGTGGCCGCGGTCGCCGTCGCGCTGTACCAGCTGCGCCACGTGGCGACCCTGCGCCGCTTCCCGAGCCACCATCTGGTGCGCACCTTCCTCGTCATCGGCCTGCTCGGGCCGGGCATCTACATGATCTTCCCGGTGGTCGGGCCGATCTTCGCCTACGGCGCCGACGGCGGACAGTGGGCGATGGCCGACCTCTGGCCGAACACGCCGCCGCCCCTCGGTGCCCCCGGCCCGATGCCCTTCGACGAGTTCACCCCGCGTAACTGCATGCCCAGCCTGCACACGGCCTGGGCCACCGCGATCTTCATCCACTCCCGCAAGGCCCCACGGGCACTGCGCTACGCCGGCACCTTCTGGCTGATCGCCACCCTCGGCGCCACGCTGGGCTTCGGTTACCACTACGGCGCGGACATCATCGCCGGCGTGGTGTTCACGGTCACGATCGAGACGGGGCTGCGCTCGCTCGCCCGCGGCTGGGACCGGCCCGGCGTCCTGTTGACCGGCTACGGCTTCGCGGTGTTCGTCGCGTACCTGGTCTCGTACCGCTATCTGTCGACGCAGCTGGCCGCCTACCCGTGGGTGTTCGGGCCGCTGCTCCTCCTGGCGATGGGCTCGGTGATCTACGGCTACGTACGGACCACCAGGCAGTGGGAACGGCAGGACGCGGCCGCCGCGGGAGCGCGGGTGCCGGAACCACGACGCGAGCCGCAGCCCGAACTGGTCTGAGCGCGCGGGGGCCGGGACCGGCCCGCCCCCGCCCCCTGCGGCCGTCCCGCCGGGCGAAACTCGGTGGGGCCGAGGACCGGCGCCGCGTAGGGTCGGCCCGTCGTGATGGACCGGGGGACGGGCAGGTCGGGCATGGAGCGGGCGAAGGCGTCGGGGGAACTCGTGGGGGAGCGCGTGCGACTGGAGCCGCTGGAGCCGCGGCACCACGACGCGCTGTGCGAGGCGGTCCGGGACGGCAACCTGTGGGAGCTCGCGGTGACGACCGTCCCGCACCCGGACGACGTCCGCGGGTTCATCGAGGACGCGATGGCCGCCCGCGCCGAGGGCACGCAGATCCCCTACGCGACCGTGGACGCGGTGACGGGCCGGGTCGTCGGCTCGACCCGGCTGATGATGATCAACACCGCGCAGCGGCGGGTGGAGATCGGCTGGACCTTCCTCGCCCGGTCCTGGCAGGGGACCGGAACCAACACCGAGGCGAAGCTGCTGATGCTGACGCACGCCTTCGAGACGATGGGGATGAACCGCGTCGAGCTGCTCACCGACGTACGGAACGCCACGTCACGGGCGGCGATCTCCGGGCTGGGCGCGACGCACGAGGGCGTGCTCCGACAGCACATGGTCATGCGGGACGGCTGGATCCGCGACACGGCGGTCTACAGCATCACCCGGCCGGAATGGCCGCGGGTGAAGCGCGCGCTGGAGGCCCGCCGGGCGGCCCGCGCCGACGCGCACGCCGGGGAGTGAGGGCCGCGCCACGGGGGTGGGCGGGCCCGTCCGCCCGACCCGGGGCGCTCCCGGTACGGGTCCGGCACGGTTGCGGCACGCGGACGGGGCCGACGGTACAGCCGTCGGCCCCGTGGTTCGGCGGGAGGGATCAGCAGGTGCCGGCCGGCCGTTCCCGGACCACCAGGTCGGTGGAGCCGGTGGTCGCGTCCAGCCAGGTGACCTGGCGGCCCGCCCCGGCCGCCGGGTAGCTCTGCTCACCACGGTTGCAGGAGACCCGTTCGCGGCGGGAGCCGTCGGTGGTCAGCTGCCACAGCTTGGGCAGCGACTCGTTGCGGTAGCGCGTGTCGGGCGTCCGGGCGACGAGGGTCAGCGCCTCCTGCGAGACCGTCAGGTCGGAGGCGACGAAGGCGCCCGGCTTGTGCTCGCTGCTGACGATGAAGGCGCCGCGGCCGTCCAGGCCGGAGCTGATGACCGACGTCAGACCGCCGTCGCTCTCGTCGGTGTCGGACAGCCAGAAGACGTTCTTGCCGTTGATACCGGTCTGGCCGAGGCTCACCGGCTCGTCGAGCTGCTCCGTCATGACCGCTTTGCCGGTGGCGAGGTCGACGACCTCCACGCCCAGCCGGTAGGAACCCGCCTCCGCGTAGAGCTTCGCGTAGGCGATCTTGTTGTCACTGATGGAGGGGAGAGCGGTCAGGGTGTTCCACTTCTTCCCGTCGGTGAAGACCGGGGCCTTGTCGGTGGGGCGCAGGTAGCCGACGTGCCGGCCACCGAGGATGTCGTACTCCTCGAACACGACCGTGTTCTTCTCCACCCGCAGGCCCGCGACGCCGGTCACGGAGCTGTACAGGGTCTTGATCGGGCCACCGGCCACGGGGCGGGAGAGGACGTCGACCGAGGTCGGGCCGTACGCCGTCCACACCACGGTCTTGCCGTCCGTCGCCGGGGCGGTGTGGTAGCGGCCGTCGTTGGGGCTGATCACCTTCGGGGCGCCCTTGCCGTCCAGGCGGCCGGCGTACACGGAGTAGGGCTCGGAGCCGTCGTCGTCGGACTTGGAGGCCGTCCACCAGCCGCCGCCGGCGCCCACTCCGGAGTCGGTGGTGTTCAGCTTGCCGAAGAGGGTGTCGGTGTCGACGCCGAGGGCCTGCTCCCAACCGGGGACGATGCCATGGGCGTTGAACGACCGCTTGACGGCGTTCTGCTGGCCGGCGGTCGCGCCCAGCGCCTTGGCCGCCGCGAGCACCGCTCCCCGGGCCTCGGTGAACCCGTCGATCGGCGTCATGTACTCGGTGACGGCCTTGTACACGATCTTGTCCGCCAGGGCGCCGCCCAGGTCCTCGCGCATGTCCCACAGCGCGCCGGAGAAGATCGTCGAGTTCAGGTGCACGCCGCCGTTGTCGGTGGCGAACGACACGCCCAGGAAGCTCTTCGAGGTGGTGGCCCCGTCGTTGAGGTCGCGCAGGGCGCAGTCGGCGGCCGCCTTCGTACGGCACAGGTCCTCGCCGATCAGGCCGGCGGTCGGATCGCCCATCGGCGTCCCGCTCGCGGTGACGTCGATCGCGTTGCCGAAGTAATCGGCCAGGGCCTCGTTCAGGGCGCCGGACTGGCCCGCGTAGACCAGGTTCGCCGTGTGCTCGATGACGCCGTGGGTCATCTCGTGGCCGACGACGTCCGTGTCGGCCGACATCGGCTTGAACTCCTTGTCCCCGATGCCGTAGACCATCTTGGTGCCGTCCCAGAACGCGTTGGCGTACGGCTGGCCGTAGTACGTCACGCCGACCAGGGAGTTGACGGTCCCGCCGTTCCCGTCGAGGCTGTCGCGCCCGAGGTTCTTCTTGTAGAAGTCGTAGACCTGGCCCGCGTTCCAGTGGGCGTCCACGGCTCCCGAGTCCGTCGCCGCCGCACCGAAGGAGGTGTTCGGGGAGGAGAACATCGTGATGCCGGAGGGCCACCTGCCGGAGGTCTCCGACACCGACTTGCCACGGGCGTCCCACGTGGACAGCAGGCTCTTGCTCGTGGCGCGCATACGGCCCGCGTCCGCGAGGAGGTAGCTGCCGGCCGCCGGGTCGTAGGCGATGTCCAGCGAGGCCGCGGCGCCGCTCAGCCGGGCCCCGGACCCGGTTTCCGGGACCAGGTTCGCGGGAGCGGCCGGCGGGCCGTCCGCCGTCGGGCTCTCGGCGAACTCACCGGCCGCCGGGGCCGCCGGGGCCGCCATCGTCTTCAGCGCGCTGTACTGGAGCGCCGGGTAGCCCGAGCGGGCGTCCACGTACACCTCGTCCACGACCGGTGCCCCGGTGCCGGGCGCCGTGCCGCGCACGGTGACGCGGTAGGCGAGGACGCCGGCCCCCTTGGGCAGGACGACGAGCCCCTTGGCCTCACCGGTCATGCCGGTGGCCGCCGGATCACCGGACTCGGACCGTGGTGCCTGGCCCTTGTCGAGGGCCGCTCCCAGCCGGCGGGCCGTTGCGGTCACCGCGCGACGGACCGCGACGTCCTCGGTGACCTGGGGGGTGACGTCGGTGCTGAGCGCGGTGAAGTAGTGCCCCGAGGTACCGGTGACCACGCGCTTGCCGTCCTGCTTCTGCATGCGCACGACGTACTGGCCGCCCAGCACGGGGACGCCGCGGTGCTTCTGCTGCAGCCGGACCGTCTCGTCCTTCGACCCGGTGGTCGTCGCCGCCAGGGGGACGAGGTCGCTGCCCGCCCGCGGGATCCTGTAGCGGCTCTTGTTCGCGGCGAGGTGCTGCCGTGCCGCGTCGGCCGGGGCGGCCTTGGCGTCCACGGGCTCCCGTATGCCCTCGACGAGCACCGGGGTCGCGGTGTCCTGGCCGGGTAAGGCGTTCGAGGGGCCGGGGTCCGCGGCCCACGCCGGCGACGCCTGCAGGGTCATCGCGGCCGCCAACAGAACCGCGATCGCTCCGGCGGAGCGGAGGTCTTTCCGCCATATCTTTCGTCCGGCAGGGGTGGATGCCGTCGAACCTGCGCTGAGCTCGGGCAAGGGGTCTCCTCAACCATGAGTGCCTGATGCATTGCTGTGAGTTGCCGCCATGCAAGCGGCGCGGACGGCTGCCGACCAGAGCCGGGACCCCCTCAGAAGTGGCCATGCACACTTGTGGGGGCTCTGTGAAGGCGGTCAAAATCCCCGGCATGATCGAAACCGACCCGCACGACAGGACCCCGGCCCGCACGCAGGGAGACAGCTGGCCGGGGACGCACACGGCCGCCGATCCGGCCTCCGTGCTGCGCGTACTCATCCAGCGCAGGCAAGCCCTCCTGCACCAGGAGTCGGCCGACCTCAACTCACTGCGCTCCTACGCCGACCGGCTGGCCCACCGGCTTCCGCCGCAGCCCGCGCCACCCCCCGACGCCGTGGCCGGCATCGAGATCCTCAACGGCACCGACGCCGCCCGGGCCCGCCTCGACACCCTGCTCGACGCCGCGGAGACGGAGGTGTTGATCCTCGACCGCACGGAAGGAGCACCTGAGTCTCCCGGCCGGGAAGAGGCCGGGGAGGCCCGGGAGGTCGGGGTCGCCGGGGCGCTCGGGGCGCTCGGGGCGGTCGGACAAGACCGCATACGCCGTCTGCTGGCGCGCGGCGTCGTCGTACGGACCGTCACCGATCGGCGGGGCACGGACTTCCCGGACCGGGCGAAGGAACTGATCGCCCTCACCGGACTCGGCCTCCAGGCCCGGATCGGTCGGAGCTTGCCGACGGGCCTGGTCCTCGTGGACAGGCGTACGTGCCTGCTGCCCCCGCAGCCAGGCGGCGACGACGGAGTCGACGGGGTGGACGGAGTCCGTGGAGCCGACGGGGCGGCCCTGGTGTTCGGCGACTCCCTGGTGCACCGGGCCGCGCTGCCTCTGTTCGAGTCCCTGTGGGCGCGCGCCACCCCCGTGGGCAGCCCTGGTAGCCCGCTCGTCGCGGACCAGCGCGAACTGCTCGGGCTGCTCGCCTCCGGTCTGAAGGACGAGACCATCGCCCGCCGGCTCGGTGTGCACGTGCACACCGCCCGCCGGCGGATCACCCGCATGCTGGAGGAACTCGGTGCCGACACCCGGTTCCAGGCCGGCGTCCAGGCCGCCATCCGCGGCTGGCTGCAGCCGCACCCCGACCCGGACGGCGAGGCGAGGGGACCGGGAGGTCACCTCACGGGGTTCGGCGCCTCCGGTCAGGCCGGAGCCGGGCCCGTGCCGTGAGCTGCGCGGGGCGATCCGGTGGACCCGGTACGGCGCGGTCAGCGGAGCGCACCTACGGCGGCCGTCGCGGGAGCGGGCCAGGCCGTCCCGGTCCCGCCCAGGGCAGGCCTGTGGCAACGGGCTCGCCCGCGAGGGCGATCTGCGGGGGTGTTCTCCGCCGGCCGACGGTTGCCTACGAGGGGGTGTCCGAGGCCGCGTCCGAGGGCGCCGTCGCCGGGGGTTCGGCGCGGATGCCCGCGACGACCACGGTGACGAGGCAGAACGCGATCACCGTCTCCGCCCAGAGGAAGGCGATGTAGTCGAGCAGGCAGCCGATGGGCGGGGAGCCCGGGGCCGTGTTCCGGAAGGCGGCCAGCGCGAAGAGGGTCGCGGCCATCCAGCCGAGGGCGGGCCAGGTCAGGCCCTTGCGGCGGGTGACCAGGTACCAGCCGCCGATCAGGACCGAGACGGCGAGCGCCCACATCGCGAGCATCATGAAGATCGCGAAGATGAACACGCTGGTGGACCGGGCCAGACCGATGTCGAGGACCGCGATGCCCTGAGTCGTCGAGGCGTCGACCGTCGCCGCGAAGAGGACGTCGTTGTTGGAGAGCGTCACCCGGACCGGGACCTTCTCCCCACCGAGCACCGCCCCGAATTCGACGTCCGCCCCGTAGGAGTCGAACGGGTAGTCCGTGATCGAGCCGCCCGTCAGGGCCACGGGTACGTCCGTCGTGGCGATGCGCTGGTGGGCCTTGAAGCTGAGATCGCCCCGGGTGGCCGTGGACGTCTGGATCGTGAGGTCCTCGGCGGGGGAGACCCCGTCGGCCTCGGCCAGAGCGCCCCGGGGCGTGACCAGGACGCGCAAGGTCATCTCGCGGCCCGCGGCGTCGACGCGCTGGATCGTGGCGCTGATGTCGACGCGGTCCCGGTCGGCGCGCCCCGCCGTGTACACCGTGTCCAGGGCCTGGCGTTCCCCGAACTGGAGCCACGCGCCCACGGTGCCCGCCGCCACGATGGCGATCAGGACCATGCCCGGCAGCAGCGGGACACGGCGCACGGGTCGTGCGGGGCGGTGGGAGTTCGACAAGGTGGCTCCGGAGGTGCGGGGTGTGGGGTCTGGGGTGCGGCGTACGGGGTGGTGCGGAGCGGGGCGCGGCCGCTGCCGGATCAGGCGGCCGGCTTGCCGGGCTGGTCGTGGGTCGAGCAGTGGATGCCGCCGCCGCCCGAGGCGATGGTGTCGATCTTCACCATGACGACGTCCCGCTTGGGGAAGTGCTCCCGCAGGATGCCGCGGGCGCGGTCGTCCGCCTTGCGGTCCCCGAACTGCGGCATGAACACCGAGTCGTTGGCGACGTAGAAGTTGGCATAGGTGGAGACGAAGTCGTCGCCCTCACCGGTGATGCGGTTCAGGTCGGGTTGCGGCAGGTCGATGACCTCGAAACGGCGGCCGCGGGCGTCCGTCGACTCCGACAGGACGGACTTCGCCTGGTCGGCGGAGCGGGACCAGGAGTCCGGCGGGGTGCTGGGGTGGGCGCGGTCCAACAGGACCACTCCGGGGGCGGTGAAGCGGACCAGGCTGTCCACGTGCGCGTCGGTGATGTCCTCGCCGCGTACGCCGGCCAGCCAGATGACCTTCTGGACGCCCAGGGTCCGCTTGAGCTCGGCCTCGATGGTGTCCCGGGACTTCCCCTTGTTGCGGTTGTCGTTGA
This sequence comes from Streptomyces sp. NPDC048331, assembly GCF_043201215.1. Classification (NCBI taxonomy): domain Bacteria; kingdom Bacillati; phylum Actinomycetota; class Actinomycetes; order Kitasatosporales; family Streptomycetaceae; genus Streptomyces; species Streptomyces sp. NPDC048331. Next base: position 257,915 of record NZ_JBICYT010000006.1, read on the forward strand.
CGATCGAGCTCTCGGTGACCATCAGGGTGCCCTCGCCGTCGGTCTCGAAGGAGCCGCCCTCAGGCGACGAGCGGGGCCTGGACCCGGGGGATCCCGTACTTCTGCAGCAGTTGGCGCCCCACCTGGGCGTCGTTCGTGTGCTCCTGCTTGCCTCCCCAGCCGTTGAAGTTGAAGTCGACGCCGACGACCTTGTCGCCCTCCTCGACGAACACCGGGACGGTGTCCCGGGCCCACAGGTCGTCGACCGCGAGCGGGATCACCTCGACCTGCGAGCCGACGGCCTTCTGTGCCGCGTCCACCTGGTCGGGGCGGGCCATCATGATCACTTCCTCGTAGCCGCCGACGGCCCGCGCGATCCGGGCGATGTCCTCGCGTACGTAGGGAAGATCCTGCTCCCAGACCGACGCGAGGGCCGGCCAGGACATGAAGGTGCGGGTGTGGCTCTCCCACTCGGCGCCGAACCGGCGCTTTCCGTCGGCGGCGGGCTGGGGCGAGCCGCCGGGTCCGGGCTGCTCGCCGGACTCGGCGGGACCGCAGGCGGCCGCACCGAAGACGGCGGCGCCGATCCCGGCGAAGGTACGGAGGACGGACCGGCGGGTGGGGGAGTGAACGACACGAGGGGTGCGGCGGATGTCGACCACTGTCGCACTGACTGGAATTTCAGTCAATTTTCGTGGGCCCGGGTACCGAGCTGCCCGATCTCGACCTCGATCGCCCCGCGCATCAGGTGACGCGCGTGCGCCGCGGGCAGCAGGCCGCTCAGCCAGCGGCTGCTCAGCCCCTCCAGGAGGGCCGTCAGTCGCTCGGCCGCGGCGGTGACGGCGGCGCCGGGTGCGGCCGGGCACACCGCCGCCAGCAGGTCGGCGACCTCCTCCACCCAGGCCGCGCCGGCCGCGGTGAGCTCCTCGCGCAGTTCCGGGTCGAAGATCGTGTGGGCCCGTAGCTCTCCCCAGGCCGTGCTGTTCTCGCGCACCTCGGGCAGGTCCTGGAATTCGAGCAGCAGGATCCGCTCCAGGAGCCGGTGCGGGTCCGCGGTCGAGGGCGCGGCGCCCACCTCGCCGGCGGCCCCCGTGTAGCGGTCGGCCCGGTCGCCGATGAAGGCCAGGGCGTGCCGCAGGATTCCGGTCCGGTCCTGGAAGTGGTAGTAGATCAGGGCGGTCGACACGCCGGCCTCGGCCGCCAGATCGGTCACCCGCAGCCCGCGGACCCCGCGTCTGGCGATGACCCGGGCGGCGCCCTCGAGGATGGCCCTTCTTCGATCCGACACCGGTCGATCCTCCCTTCTGGCAGTGTGCGTCTCGCATTGTCACACATTGACTGAAACTTTAGTTAGCGGCACGATGCGGCCCAGGTCATTGCCGCATCGTTGAAAGAGCCACCGCATGTTCGCTCAGCTTCCCGGCGTACAGTCCGTCCTCACGGCCCTGTCCGCCGACGACCCCCACGAGATCGGTGGCTATCGCCTCCACGCCCGGCTCGGCTCCGGCGGCATGGGGGTGGTCTACCTGGCGTACACGCCGGGCGGCCGACCCATCGCGCTGAAGGCCGTCCGGCCCGTCCGCGCGGAACCCGCCGCGTCCCCCTCCCGGCCCGCGGCGTCCGCGTACGTGCCCGGATATCCGCAGGCCGAGCTCACCGCCCCGGATTCCGGTTACGAGTTCGACCTGCGCGCCGGGAAGGTGGTCCCCGTCGAGAGCGCCGCCTGGTACCTCGCGCGCGGCTCCGACGCCTTCGTGCTGCCCGAGGAGTCCGACGCGTACGTCGCCGACGGAAACGGAGACCTGACCCCGGACGACTGCGCCCGGGGCATCGAGACCCGGCCCGTGACGACCCTGCCCTTCAAGGTGCTCGCCAAGGAGCGCCCCTTCTGTGTGCGAAGCCCTGACCAGCGGGAACTCGCGATCGTACGGCTCGTCGAGGCGACCTCCGCAGGCTCCGTGACGATCGCCGTCGACCACTTCCGCAAGAGCTGATCCCCCGAAGTGGAACCACGTCCGCGCGACGTCGCGACACGCGAAAGGGTTGACTGAATTTTCAGTTAAGGCAGGATGCCGTCCATCCCGCCCCTCCTCATCAGGGAGTCACCATGGATATCAACCCCCGCACCTCGCGCCGCCGAGTGCTCCAGTTCGGCGCGGCGGCCCTGCCGCTGGCGGCCCTCGGCGCCACCCTCCCCTCGCTGGTGCAGACGGCCTCGGCCGCCCCGAACGGCACCGGCGCGCTCCGGATGCCCGCCGAGACCGACCGGCACATCCGTACGTACATGGCCTGGCCGGCCCTCTCCTCGGTCTGGGGCGGCGGCCTCGCGGCGGTACGCAGGGACATCGCCGAGGTGGCCCACGTGATCTCGCGCTACGAGCCGGTCGTGATGCTGGCGCGCCCCGGCCAGGTCGCCGAGGCCCGTTACCAGTGCGGACCGGGCGCCTACTACGGCATCCAGGTCATCGACATCCCCAACGACGACCTCTGGATCCGCGACTTCGGGCCCACCTTCGTCGTCGCCCCGGGCGCCGTCGCCGGTGTGGACACCGACTTCAACGGCTGGGGCAAGGCCGGAACCAAGTTCGCGCAGCCCTTCGCCAACGACGCGGCGGCGGCGCGCACGCTCCTCGCCGAGTACGAGGTGAACCGGATCCGCGCCGGCTTCGTCGGCGAGGGTGGGTCGCTGGAGACCGACGGCGACGGCACCCTGCTGGCCACGGTCAGTTCGATGGTGAACGCCAACCGGAACCCGGGCATGAGTCAGGCTCAGGTCGAGCAGGCCATGAAGACGGCCCTCGGCATCGACAAGGTGATCTGGGTGCCGGGCCTCGCCGGCGAGGACATCACCGACTGTCACATCGACTGCCTGGCCCGCTTCGTCGCCCCCGGCCACGTCATCCTCGACAAGCCCGGCCCCGGCGCGGACAAGAAGTGGGTGGCCGTCTACGAGGAGACCGCGCGGGCGCTGCGGAGCGCCACCGATGCCCGGGGTCGCCGTCTGACCGTCACCGAACTGCCCGGACCGGACCGGCGGGAGATCCGCGGCCGGGGTGAGGAGTTCCTGTCCAGCTATACCAACTACTACACGGCGAACGGCGCGGTGATCGCACCGCAGTTCGGCGACAGCGTCGCCGACGACGTCGCCCACGCCATCCTCCGGGCCTCCTACCCGGGCTACCGGGTCGAGCAGCTCCCGATCGACGGCATCGCCTCCGGCGGCGGCGGAATCCACTGCGCCACCCAGTCCCACCCGGCCGTTCCGCCGGCGCTCTGATGGCCGGGCCGCCCCGGTCGGCCCCGCCCGCCGGGGCGACCCGCGCGCCGTCCGGCACTCCTGGTGACGGGCCGCGTACGTACGCACCCGATCATCCCGGTAGGGTGCGGAGCATGTCGTCTCGTAGTACTCAGATCCTCGAAGCCGCCGCTCGGGTGATCGCCCGGCGCGGTGTGCGCGGGCTGCGCGTGGAGGAACTCGCGGCCGAGGCCGGCGTCTCCACCGCCCTGATCTACTACCACTTCAAGGACCGCACGGGCGTCCTGCGCCAGACGCTGGAGTTCATCAACGACCGCGCCGAGCGCTACACCACCGACCGCGACCCGGACGACCCGCCGCTCACGCCGCGCGAAGAGCTGGAGGAGACCCTCCTGCTGGAACTCCAGGACACCGTGGAGGTACGGGAGAACAGCTCGGCCTGGGGCGAACTGCGGGCCAGCGCCGTCTTCGACGAGGTCCTGCGCGAGGACCTGGCGCGGGCGACCCTGGTGTGGGTCCAGGAGGTGGCCGCCCTGCTGGGCCAGGTCCAGCCGATGGTGCCCGCCTCCGCCCTCGCCGCGGCCGCCGAGCGGCTCACCGCCCTGCTGGAAGGGCTGAGCATGCGCTGGCTGAGCGGCGGCATCAAGATCGACCATGCCCGTGAGCTGATGCGGGGCGCCATCGACGCCGAGCTGGCCGGGCTCGGGCGGGGCTGACGACGCCCGCCGGGGCCGCTCCGCGCCCCGGCCCTGCCGTGCCCCGGTCTCTCCCTGCCCCGGCCCTTCCGCACCCCGGCCCCTCCCCGCAGCGCCCTAGCGCGGCCCGGACCGGCCGGCCTCTGCGCGCCAGGCCGTCTCGGCCCTGCGCTCCTCGCGCCACCCTCCGCCCGACTCCTGCCCGCCACCCGCACGTCTCCCTCCGGACGCCCATGTTTCCTTGCGGACCCAGGTCTGTTCAGACTCTTGACTGAATTTTCAGTCAATGCCAGAGTGAGGATTCCGAGCAGGGCGGACCGAACCTCCCGCCCCTTCGGACCGCCGGCCGGCCCGTGCCACCTCACGGGCCCGCGCCCGGCCCGTACTCCTCGACGCACCCCTTGAGGCGTCCCCCGCGCGCCACCGGCCCTCGGTCGTCGCCTCGCGCACCACACATCCGGACGGCGATGTCCTGGCCCCGGCCATTCCCTCGCCCGCCTTCCGGAGGAAGGAATGATCATGATGGTTTCGACCGGCGTCCGCGCCGGGCGGGACGGTCGGGGGACGTCATGCCCCTGACCCCCACCGAACGTGACCGGCTCCTGCTCTTCACCGCCGCCGAACTGGCCCGCGCCCGGCACGCACGCGGCCTGCGGCTCAACGTTCCCGAGGCGACCGCCCTGATCGCCGACACGGTGTGCGAGGCGGCGCGGGACGGGCTGCGCCTGGCCGAGGCCCTGGAGCGGGGCCGGAGCGTCCTCGGCCCGGACGACGTGCTTCCCGGGGTCGTCGACATCGTCACCGAGATCCAGGTCGAGGCCGTCTTCGAGGACGGCACCCGCCTGGCCGCCATCAGTGAGCCCTTCGGCGCTCAGGAGCGCGACGACCGGGCCCCGGGGGCGGTCCTGCCCGCCTCGGACACGGTCGCCGCGCCGAACCCGATGGTGATCCTGGCCGTGCGCAACACCGCCGCCGTTCCGGTGAGCGTGACCTCGCATTTCCACTTCTTCGAGGCGAACCCGCGGCTCGACTTCGATCGGGCCGCGGCCT